>NZ_VOYR01000006.1:0-171359 GCF_013420185.1 Acinetobacter sp. YH01025
CACGATTAATGAGAGCTCTGTTATATGCGGGCCAATTGGTTGTGCGGTAGATTTTGTGTGTAGGCTTCTTCATTTGAAAATTATATTGCTGAAGAAGCCGTCTATGCTAGGTTTGTGCAACAAAGTCGATGGAAAGTATCTACACGGATGAATACAGATATGGTGCTTGATGCACTGGAGCAAGCATTGCACGATCGAAGTATGCCAAAGAATGTGATTCATCATTCCGATAGAGGTGTTCAATATCTTTCTATTCGCTATACCAATCGTTTAGAAGCAGCAAATTTACGAGCATCAGTCGGTACAACTGGTGATTCATACGATAATGCTTTGGCTAAAACGGTGAATGGCTTATACAAAACAGAGGTGATTAAATATCTAAAAGCAGATTGGCAAGGTTTAGCGGATGTACAACTTGCGACATTAAATTGGGTAGATTGGTTCAATAAAGAGCGTGTACATAGTGCACTGGGTTATGTATCGCCTTTTGAGTTTGAAGCAATGTACTATGATAAGATTAACCCGTTAGGTCAGGTGGCCTAACTTAAATAAAAAGTCTCCGACAAACCCGATACGGTTCACCCTATGAACGATTAAAAGAAAAATTATGTTAATATCTTGGTGTCAGTGGAAGTACTGGTATTCACATGTCCCCTTGTCCGTTATAGGTCATTCGTCTTATGCAGCCTCCCTGATGCTCGCGTCACGGAGGCGATTTTATTAAACGCTAATGGGACAGTAGCGGTTTTGAGAGTGCCTAGAAATTATTGTACTTCTGGCGGGAAACCATCTTCATTCAGCGCCGCCACCAGCTGATCTACGCTGGCACTGCTGTCAACGGTCACGATTTTACTGTCCAGATCAATGTCAACTTTGGCATTCGGGTCCACATCTTGAATGGTGGCTGTTACACCGCGGGCGCAGCCGCCGCAAGTCATATTGGCAATATACAGTTTCATTAAGATGCTCCATGAGTCATGTGAAGATGTTTCCAGTTTAAAGCTTGTCATGATGGGAAGGTCAAGCCAAATTTTTATGCGCAGAGACTTGACCTTCCCATGATGTCAATCTGTATGCTGTAGGGAAATCCGGGTATTGGCCGAGGTAGGGCATGAGCATCTCAAATTCATCTGCTGTTTTTCGTGAAACATTGTCTATTCAGGGCATGACCTGTGCTTCATGCGTAGGCCGGGTGGAAAAAGCCTTAAAAAAAGTGGATGGGGTCGAGCAGGCCAATGTCAATCTGGCCACCGAACAGGCCGTGGTGGAATCTTCCGCACCACTTGACCGGGCCGCTTTGGTCAAAGCCATTGAGCGTGCCGGTTATGATGTGGTCGTCGCGGCACCCATCGAATTGTCAATTGATGGCATGACCTGTGCCTCCTGCGTGGCGCGGGTAGAAAAAGCCCTGAAAAAAGTGCCGGGTGTGCAGCAAGCCAATGTCAATCTGGCCACTGAGCAGGCCTGGGTCGAAGCCGATACTACGGTCAGTGCCGATAAACTGATTCAGGTCATCCGTAAGGCCGGTTATGATGCTCAGCTGCAGACTACGACCACCACTGAACAGGCGGATCAGAAAGCCAGTGAGCAGCAGCAACTAAAACGTGATCTGATAATTTCCCTGGTGCTGGCCATTCCGGTATTTGTGCTGGAAATGGGCTCGCATTTAATTCCGGCTTTTCATATGTGGGTCATGCATCAGATCGGGCAGATGCCGAGCTGGCTGTTGCAGTTCGTGTTGACCACGCTGGTATTGCTATTTCCGGGCCGGCGTTTTTATCAAAAAGGCATTCCGGCCTTGCTGCGTTTCGCGCCGGATATGAACTCGCTGGTGGCAGTCGGAACCCTGGCCGCATACAGCTTTTCGGTGGTGGCGACTTTTATGCCACAGCTGTTACCGGAAGGCACGGTCAATGTCTATTTTGAAGCTGCCGCGGTGATTGTAAGCCTGATTTTGCTGGGACGCTATTTTGAAGCCAAAGCCAAAGGCCGCACCTCGCAGGCAATTCAGCACCTGATCGGCATGCAGCCAAAAACCGCCCGCATTGTACGTAATGGCCAAAGTATGGAAGTGCCGCTGGCTGAAGTCAGCTCGGGTATGCAGGTCGATATCCGCCCAGGAGAGCGGATTCCGGTGGATGGGGAAGTGCTGGACGGCCGCAGTTATGTCGATGAATCGATGATTAGCGGAGAGCCGCTGCCAGTAGAAAAAATGGCAGGCAGCGCCGTGGTGGGCGGCACCATCAACCAGAATGGCAGCCTGAGCATCCGCGCAACTGCGGTGGGGGCAGATTCGGTGCTGGCGCAAATTATCCGCATGGTCGAGCAGGCGCAAGGCTCCAAACTGCCCATTCAGGCGCTGGTCGATAAAGTCACCATGTGGTTTGTGCCAGCCGTAATGCTAATGGCTGTGCTGACCTTTCTGGTCTGGCTGATTTTTGGTCCTGAACCGGCGCTGACCTTTGGTCTGGTCAATGCTGTAGCGGTGCTGATTATTGCCTGTCCATGTGCTATGGGGCTGGCCACTCCAACCTCGATTATGGTCGGCACTGGACGTGGGGCAGAAATGGGCATTCTGTTCCGTAAAGGCGAAGCCTTGCAGCTGTTACAGGAAGCGCAGGTGGTGGCGGTGGATAAAACCGGCACCTTAACCGAAGGCAAGCCGCAACTGACCGATTTTCATGTACAGGCCGGTTTTGAGCAGACGCAATTATTAAGCTGGGTGGCGGCGGTAGAAGCCAAGTCGGAGCATCCGATTGCCTTTGCTATTGTCGAAGCCGCGCAGCAACAAGGCTTATCTTTACCAGCTGTGAGCGATTTTGATTCGATTGTCGGGTCCGGCGTGAAAGGGCAGGTCAATGGTCAATGGCTGCATATCGGGGCCGACCGTTATATGCATCAGCTGGGTTTAAGTACCACAGCCTTTGATCAGGTTGCGGTACGTTTGGGGCAGGAGGGAAAAACACCACTGTATGTGGCGGTAGAGGATCAACTGGCGGCCATCATTGCCGTGGCCGATCCAATCAAAGACAGCACCTTTGCCGCGATTGAAGCCTTGCATCAGTTGGGCGTAAAAGTGGCAATGATCACCGGCGATAACCGGCATACCGCCGAAGCGATTGCCCGGCAGCTAAAAATTGATACTGTGGTTGCCGAAGTTCTGCCGGAAGGCAAAGTCGATAGCGTACGTGAATTGCAGCAGCAATATGGCCGTCTGGCCTTTGTCGGCGATGGGATTAATGATGCCCCGGCGCTGGCACAGGCCGATGTCGGGCTGGCCATTGGCACCGGTACCGATGTAGCCATTGAAGCCGCCGATGTGGTGCTGATGTCCGGCAGTTTAAAAGGCATTCCCAATGCGATTGCTTTAAGTCAGGCCACTATCCGCAATATCCGCCAGAACCTGTTTTGGGCCTTTGTTTATAACGTGGCCTTAATTCCGATTGCCGCCGGCGTGCTGTATCCGCTGTGGGGCATTTTACTGTCGCCGATGTTTGCTGCAGGCGCAATGGCACTGTCATCCGTGTTTGTGCTGGGCAATGCTTTACGCCTGAAGCGCTTTGCCGCGCCGCTGCAATAGCCGTTGGCGTCAGGACATTTTCGGTTTAAGATCGGAGGCAGGTCTTAAACCGCCGTATTGAGCGAGAAGCATGTGAATATTGGTCAAGCCGCAAAGCAGTCGGGCATCTCTGCCAAAATGATCCGTTATTATGAAAGTATCGGCCTGCTCACGGCTGCCCAGCGCAGTGCTGCCGGTTATCGGGTCTATTCCGAGCAGGATTTAAAAACCCTGAATTTTATTCGTCATGCCCGCGAGCTGGGCTTTTCTACCGAGCAAATGAAAGAACTGATTTCGCTGTGGAAAAATAGCGGCCGCCAGAGTGCAGAAGTGAAAGCGCTGACCTTAAAACATATTGATGAGCTGAACCAGAAAATCCAGCGTTTACAGGACATGGTCAATTTGTTGCAGCAATCTGCGCAGCATTGTCAGGGCAATCACAGCGCGGAATGTGCCATTCTGGACCAGATTGAAAAAGGCGGATAAGCCAGTAAGCAGCAGGAATCGAATTGCAGGAGGATGAATCAATGCAGATTCATCCTCCTTTTTTATGCTTTATTTACGGATTTGAATGGCAAACTGAATCACATGCGACTTCCCCTGATGCAGCTGTCCTTCATGACGTTCCACTTCACCGACAAAGAAATGCAGCAGATGATCTTGCTGGAAGATCTCTAGAAAATCACGTGGATCATACAGCATGTCAGGATTGCCCGGGCCACCGGTGGCATAGGCCAGTTGTGCTTTGGAATAGACCTCGCCAATGAACCAGCCACCGGATTTCAGGCTATGACGCACGCCGTGCAGTAATTTCTGCTGGGTCGGCTGATTGACATGACCAAACACGCAAATCGCATGCTGAAACTGGTTTTCCGGCCATTCTACCTGACTTAAATCCACCGCGGCGGTGTCCAAGGTCAGCTGTTTGGCCTGGGCATGTTTTTGGGCTTTTTCAAGCGCAACAGTCGAATAATCCCAGAGTAGTCCGGCAAACGGCAGTTGCTGTTCACGGGCGCGCTCGGCCAGATAAATCAGGTTACGGCCTTCACCTTCAGCAATGCCCAGCGTAGCGCCAGAAATCGCTAACTGCTGGGCCATCTGCTGAATAAAAACGTTGGCCGCTTCGCCATATAAATGATCGGTGCTGTGGTAGCGTTCATCCCATGGATTGCTAAAGCGAGGTGTCATATGCAGGCCCTTCATTGGTTAAAAATAAACGGGGGAGAAGATTAAGACTGGCCTTGACTATAACATATTATAAAAACATATATTGTTTTATTCGGCTTCGGCAAGTTGTATTTGGGTGAAGCCTGATGGGCCGGCTTTGCTGCGGTTAATATTCAGGGTATTTACTGCAATAGCGCTTCATCCGCAGGGCCTTCAGGCGTTATCATGGACAGATCAAAGCATTGGATTGCCTTATGAAAATTATTGCCGATGAAAATCTGGCCTTTACCGATTATTTTTTTGCCGAGTTTGGTGAAATCTCCCATCGTCCGGGCCGGACCTTAACTGCGCAGGACCTGCACGATACCGAAGCCTTACTGGTGCGCTCGGTAACCAAGGTCAATGCCGAACTGATCCAGCACAGCAAGCTGCGTTTTGTGGGCAGTGCCACCATTGGTACCGATCATCTGGATATTGCCGCGCTGGAACAGCAGCAGATTCGCTGGTCCAATGCCGCCGGCTGTAATGCACAGGCGGTTGCCGAATATGTGATTACCGCCTTACTGCATGTGCGTCCAGCCTTACTGGAAGCAGGCCAGCAGTTCTGTCTGGGCATTATCGGACTGGGCAATGTCGGTTCGCGTCTGGCGGTAATGGCGGAACTGCTGGGCTGGAAAGTGGTGGCTTATGATCCTTTGGTGCAACGTGAAAGTGTGCAGCAACTGGCATTGGCAGACGTATTGGCTCAGGCCGATGCCATTTCGATTCATGTGCCGCTGACCAAAACCGGTCCGTATCCGACTTATCATCTGTTCAATGCCGAAACCCTGGCCCAGATGAAGCCGGATGCAATTTTAATTAACTCAGCGCGTGGTCCGGTGGTGGCAGAGCAGGCATTAATGACCGATATCCAGCAGACCGGGCGTGCGGTGGTGCTGGATGTATTTGAGCATGAACCGGAAATTTCTGCCGAATTATTACATCTGGTCACGTTGGTAACGCCGCATATTGCCGGTTACAGTCTGGAAGGCAAAGCCCGCGGCACACAAATGATTTATGCCGCTTTTTGTGAAGTCTTTGGGCAAGTGGCACATAAACGCTTTGAAAACCAGTTGCCGCCGTGCAGCGATTATTTTAGTGGTCAGCCGTTAAAAGCCGCACTGCAACAGCATCTGCCACAGATGTATGATATTGCCGCCGATGACGCCAAATTACGTGCCTGCTTAAAAGACGGCAAGGTCGATCAGCAGGCCTTTGACCATTTACGCAAGACTTATCCGCTGCGCCGTGAATGGGCTGCGCATGGAGGGCCAGCCGCATGAGCCTGAACTATCAGCCGACCTGTAGTCTTGAGGCTATGCGCGCCCGCGCCAAGATGTACGCCCAGATTCGCCAGTTTTTTGCTGAGCGCGAAGTGCTGGAAGTGGAAACGCCTATTTTGTCGCAGGCCGGTGTCACCGATGTACATTTAAGCTCGGTACAGGCCAAGCGTCATGTATTGGGCCAGCAGCAGACGCATTATCTGCAAACTTCGCCTGAATTTGCCATGAAACGCCTGCTGGCCAGTGGCAGTGGCCCGATTTACCAGATCTGCAAGGTGTTTCGTGATGATGAGCATGGCCGCAAACACAATAGCGAATTTACCATGCTGGAATGGTATCGCCCGGGTTTTAGCCTGAAAGAGCTGATGTTTGAAGTCACCGATTTACTCAATCTGACCTTGGCACAGCGTTTTGGTGAAGTACGTCCAACGGTACTGAGTTATAAACATGCTTTTATGGATCGGCTGGATCTGAATCCGCTGCAAGCGACATTGCAGGAACTGAAAGCCTGCTGTCAGCGTGTCGGGCTAAGCCTCGATTTAGGTGATGATCGTCTGGGCTATATCGACCTGTTGTTCTCGCATATGGTTGAGCCTAGTCTGGGCTTTGATACGCCGGTATTCCTGACCGATTTCCCGCCGGAACTGGCCTCACTGGCCAAAACTCGTGTCGATGAAGAGGGCGAACTGGTTGCCGCCCGTTTTGAGCTGTACATTGAAGGGCTGGAACTGGCCAATGCCTATGATGAACTGGCTGATGCCGAGGTGCTCCGTGGCCGTTTTGAAGCCGACAATCAGGAGCGGGAAAAACTGGGCTTGCATGTGATGCCACTTGATGAATATCTGCTCAGTGCCTTGCCTCAGATGCCGCCATGTTCAGGTATTGCGCTGGGTATTGACCGTTTATTGATGGTTGCCACCCAGCAGATGCGTTTGGAACAGGTGATTAGCTTTCCGGCCGAACGGTCTTAAGGCGGCTTCATCCAGATCAGCACAGGGGGATGATTCATCCCTGATCAACAAAAATACCCGTGCACGACACGGGTATTTTAAATTTTATGACTCAATTTTAGCTTGCGGCGGTATATTCTGCTTTCAGCACTTCAATCGCTTTAATGCGGCGCTGAATCAGCATTTCACCAATATCGGGGCCTTTAATCTCAGGTGGTAAATCCTGCGCTTTAATGCCGCGCACCACCTGCATGGCTTTTAGCACATAATCGGCCTGCGGATAGTCCCGATCTTCCATGCCTAAACGGCCACGCGAATCACATTCACAGGCCTGGACAAAGGCTTCTACCCGTTCCGGACGACGCAATACATCCAGACGCTGTAGCAGACGCCATAAGGTGCCCGGTTTTAAGGTCAGGGCCTGATGGCATTTTAAATGTTCCTTGCACACCGCCAGCGCCAGCTGTTTGGTATAGGTCGGCACTTTCAGGCGGTCACACAGGTCAGTAACCGGCTGAATACCACGTTCTTCATGCATGATATGACGCGGTAATTCATCGGCTGGGGTCAGGGCCTTGCCCAAGTCGTGCACCAGCACGGCAAAACGCACATCCAGACTGTAATTCTGGCGGCAGGCCTGTTGCAGGGACATTAAGGTATGCACGCCGCAGTCAATTTCCGGATGATATTCCGGGCGCTGTGGAATCCCAAACAGGGCATCAATTTCCGGGAACAAGGCTTTTAAGGCACCGCAGCGACGCAGCACTTCAAAGTATTCATCGGCATGATCTTCCTGCAAGGCACGTGCGGTTTCTTTCCAGACCCGTTCCGGGGTTAAGGTGTCCAGCTCGCCAGACGCTGCCAGCGTGCGCATCAGGGCCAGGGTTTCATCGGCCACACGAAAGCCCAGCGCTTTATAACGCGCGGCAAAACGGGCAATTCTGAGCACACGTAATGGATCTTCAACAAAGGCGTCGGAAACATGACGCAGCACTTTTTGCGCCAGATCCTGCTGTCCACCATAAGGATCATAGACCTGGCCGTTTTCATCCATGGCCATGGCATTAATGGTCAGGTCACGACGGATTAAATCTTCTTCCAGCGTGACATTGGGTGCAGTATAAAACTCGAAACCATGATAGCCCTGACCGGCTTTACGTTCGGTACGGGCCAGTGCATATTCTTCTTTTGATTCAGGATGTAAAAACACAGGGAAGTCTTTGCCCACGGGCTGATAGCCTTGGGCCAGAAGCTGTTCGGGTGTTGCCCCGACAACCACATAATCTTTTTCGTGATAGGGGTGCCCCAGCAAATGATCTCGCACCGCACCGCCTACTAAATAAACTTGCATGAAAAAACCTCTATTCTTGAGGTCATCATGCAACAGAATAGAGGTTTTCTCAAGTCAGAATGCCGAGCTTTTCACTCGGCATTCAGTTTTTATAGCGCGTCTTGTTCCGCTTGCTGAATTTCTGCCACGGTTAACGCAGTCATATTCACCACACGACGGGTGGTCGCTGTTGGCGTTAAAATATGTACCGGTTTCGCTGCGCCCAGCAAGATTGGACCAATGGTCACGTTGCTGCCTGAAGTCGATTTCAACAGGTTAAACGAAATATTGGCTGCATCCAGGTTCGGCATAATCAGCAGGTTAGCTGAACCTTTGAAGCGTGAGTTCGGGAATGCGAAATGGCGAATATTTTCGTCCAGTGCCGCATCACCATGCATTTCACCTTCCACTTCAAGTTCTGGTGCAATCTCAGACAGAATATCAAACACTTTACGCATTTTTTGCGCGCTGGCATCGTTCTGGTCTGAACCAAAGCTTGAATGCGACAGCAGGGCAATACGTGGTGTTACACCAAAACGGCGTACTTCTTCAGCGGCCAGAATGGTCATTTCAGCCAGCTGTTCAGCTGTCGGATTACGGTTGATGTAAGTGTCGGCAATAAACAGGTTACGATCTTCCAGCATCAGCGCATTCAGAGTGAAGAAAGTATTGTGACCTTCTTTCAGACCAATAATATTGCTGACGAAGTCTAAGTGAATGTCGTAGCTTGAATAAGTACCACATAACATACCGTCAGCCAGACCGTGTTTCACCAGCATTGCGGCAATTAGAGTCGAACGGCGACGTGCTTCACGCTGCGCATATTCAGGCGTTACACCTTTACGCTGCATGATGCTGTAGTAATCATCAGCGAATTTTTCGTAATCCGGGTTTTTCTCCTGATCAACAATAGTGATATTCACACCATGTTCCAGACGTAAGCCCAGTTTCTTGATATTCGCTTCAATAACCGCGGTACGACCCACCAGAATCGGTTGTGCCAGACCTTCGTCCACTGCAATTTGTACTGCACGTAAAACGCGTAAGTCTTCGCCTTCTGCATAGGCAATGCGTTTCGGATCGGTTTTCGCCTGCGCAAAAATTGGTTTCATCATAAACGCAGAGTTATATACAAACTCTGACAGACGTTGATGATAAGCCGAGAAGTCCTGAATTGGACGTGTTGCCACGCCTGAATCCATCGCTGCTTTGGCAACCGCTGGAGCAATTTCAAGAATCAGACGCTGATCAAGCGGACGTGGAATTAAATAGTCACGACCAAATGAAGCAGATTTCTCACCATAGGATGCCGCATCTGCTTCTATGTGCGCCATACGTGCAATCGCGTGTACGCAGGCAATTTTCATTTCTTCGTTAATGGTGGTTGCACCGACATCTAGCGCACCACGGAAGATGTACGGGAAGCACAGCGCGTTATTCACCTGGTTCGGATAGTCGGAACGGCCGGTTGCCATAATTACATCATCACGTACTTCGTGGGCATGTTCAGGCAGAATTTCCGGGTCCGGGTTAGCCAGAGCGAAGATGATTGGATTAGCCGCCATCTGCTTGACCATTTCTTTGGTCAGAATACCGGCAGCAGAGAGACCGAGGAACATATCGGCACCGGCAATTACATCGGCCAGTTGGGTTGCTTCAATATCCTGTACGTAGCGTTTTTTCGACTCGTCCAGACCTTCACGTTTGGTGGTCAATAGACCGCGTGAGTCCGCCACAATAATATTTTCTTTTTTCGCACCCAGGGCACAAAGCAGGTCCAGGCACGACAGGGCAGCAGCACCGGCACCTGAAGCCACAATCTTGATTTCGGCAATGTTTTTGCCGTTCAGTTGTAGCGCATTCAGCAGCGCAGAACCGACGATAATTGACGTACCATGCTGGTCATCATGGAACACCGGAATGTTCATGCGTTCACGCAGTTTTTGCTCAATGTAGAAGCATTCTGGTGCCTTGATGTCTTCAAGGTTAATCCCGCCAAAGGTTGGTTCGAGTGCAGCAACGATATCAACGATTTTGTCTGGATCATTTTCAGCGATTTCAATGTCAAATACATCGACGCCGGCGAATTTCTTGAACAGAACGCCTTTACCTTCCATAACCGGTTTAGACGCTAAAGGACCGATGTTCCCTAAACCTAGTACAGCGGTACCGTTACTCACCACGGCAACCAGGTTGCCACGTGCTGTATACAGTGCTGCAGTAGAAGGATCTCGTTCAATCTCTAAACATGGTGCCGCGACACCAGGTGAGTATGCAAGCGCTAAGTCACGTTGGTTGACCAGCTGCTTACTTGGGGTAACGCTGATTTTACCTGGAGTAGGAAATTCGTGATAATACAAAGCCTGCTGTTTTAATGATTGATCGTCCATCTGAATCTCGTATGTTACTGTGTCCAGCGATGCTGGCGGTTTGTGCTAAATCTGCTCGAATATACCATTACTTACGCACTAAGCACAGTCAAAGCTGCGCATTTTTAGAACAAACTTAGAAGTTTAAGCTATAGATTAAGATTCACTAACAATAAGTGGTGTCTGCATTTTTTCACTCAGGAAGCGGGTCGCATCCTGTTGTGGCAGCGGTTTGGAGAATAAAAAGCCCTGGGCGATGTCGCAATCGAGCTTTCTGAGGTACTGAAGTTGATGTTCAGTTTCAATACCTTCAGCGACAATGGTCATGCCCATGGCTTTGCCCATGGCAATCATGGCACTGACAATGGCTTCCTGCTTGCTGTGGCCAATCTTGGACACAAAGCTGCGGTCGATCTTTAAAACATCTATAGGAAAATCGGTTAAGTAAGAGAGGGAAGAATAACCGGTACCAAAATCATCCAGCGAAATATGAATATGGCGCTTCTTGATTTCTTCCAGAATATATTTGACCTCGTCGGTATTTTCCAGCAACGACGATTCAGTAATTTCCAGTTCCAGGCTTTCACCGGAAATATGATAGGTATTGAGCGCCTCATCAATATCTTCCAGCAAATGTCCGCGTTGTAGCTGCTGCGCCACAATATTGACCGAAACCCGGATGTTATCAAAGCCCAGTGCCTGCCAGTCCCGAATCTGCTTGGCGGTTTGCTGAATTACGATATGGCCAATCTCTGAAATCAGGCTGGTTTGCTCGGCAATTGGAATAAATAAGCCGGGTGGAATCAGGCCTTTTTCCGGATGGTTCCAGCGTACCAAGGCTTCAAAACCGGAGACCTGCTGATCATGGAAATTGATTTTTGGCTGGTAATAGACGATCAGCTCATCATTTTTAATGGCCTGACGTAAATCGCGCTCAATGTGCACGTCCTGCTCTAACAGCTTGGTGGTTTCCAGCGAATAGTATTTGGTGGTATTGCCACCCAGACGCTTGGCTTCCGACAGCGCCTGTTCGGCACAGTTGTTTAAATAATCCAGCTGCCGGCCATGTTCAGGATATAAAGACACGCCCATCGACAGGGTAATAATATGGTCCTGACCCTGGATATTAAACGGCGCCGAGAAGGCTTTGGTAATACGTTCGCAATGCTGCTGCACCGATGGGCGAATATGTGACAGCTCATAAATAATGGCAAAGTCATCGCCATTTAAATGCGCCACCAACAGCGCTTCGGCATTAATGAGGCGTAAACGCTGTGCCACCTGTCTTAGCAGTTCATCGCCGCCATTATGGCTTAAATATTCATTCAGCACCCGGAACCGGTCGATGTTCAGACGAATCACCGCCAGTTGTTTAATCGAATCCTGATGGGACACCAGATACTGATGCAGCTGATAGTTATAATAAAACCGGTTAGGCAGATCGGTCAGCGTGTCATAATTTTCCAGATAGGACAGGCGCTGTTCCTGCCGGCGGCGCTCGGTTAAATCCGAGACAATCCCGACATAATGGGTAGAGCGGTTCTGCTCATTGCTGACGGTATTCATGTGCAGGCGGATGGTCAGCTCTTTGCCCGACAGGTATTTTTCATCCATTTCGCCATCATATTCGCCTTCTTTGAGCAGTTGCTTGACAATGGCATTGTGCATACTGCGCTGCCGTGATTTGTAATTGCTGGCAATATCAAACAGATGTTTGCCAATAATCTGCTCGCGACTAAAGCCGGTCAGCTGTTCAAAGCACGGATTGACCTCAATATAACGCAGGTCCTCATTCAGAATAAAAATCCCTTCTGCTGCCTGCTGTAGTACGCTGGCGGTCAGTTTCAGGCGTTCCTGATCAGTTTTTTCCTGATGGATGTCACGGCGGATACCGACCATGCGTAATGGACGCCGGGTTTCGGGGTCACGCTCAATCACACGGCCAACATCATGTACCCAGACCCATTTGCCATTGCTTTGCTGTACCCGGTAGGTCACTTCATAGCGGTCGGTCTGGCCACGCAGATGCTGCTTCATGGTGTTACGAAAATGCGCCAGATCATCCGGGTGAATCAGTTGCTGCAGTTTGTGATGATGGGCTTTGGAGCCGGACATTTTCAGCTGCTGGTGTTCATTGGTCAGGGTAATCAGGCGATGCTTGATGTCCCAATCCCATGGTTTTAACCCGGCCACTTCATGCGCCAGCACCAGATTGGCCTGTTGATCTTGCAGGGCTTTATGGATTTGCTCCAGATCAAAGGTCCGCTCTTTCACTTTCTGTTCCAGCATCTGGTTATTAAACTGCAACTGCTGCTCAATGTCTTTGGAGCGGTTCATTTCCGTTTGCAGTTGCTGGCATAGCTGGTCGGTCCAGGCCACTTGCTGTTCGGCCTGTTTTTTCAGCTGATTATTCTTGAAATAGACGCTAGATAGCCGGCGATGCATGTGCATGGAGGTATTGGCACAAATCAGCAGACAGATTAAGGCAAAGTTGGTGGCCAGATAAAACAGCGGTTCGGTGTTGCTGTTAAAGAACAGTGGGGAAATTAAATACGGCACAATGGCCGGAATAAATACCAGCGAAAAATAGCTCAGGCGCTGGGTTAAAAAGGTGAGGGCAAAGGTCTGGCTAATAATCACCAGCAAAGCCGCCAGAATAATGGCCTGATAGGTGCTCATCTCCAGACTGTACTTCGGCAGGAAATAGTACAGCAGGGCAATGCCAATACTAAGGCTAATACCAACCAGCAGGCATACCAGCTTGATCCAGCGATGTGCCATTTGAATACTGTATTGACCGGGCTTAAAGCACATTTCATTAAAGAACAGGCAGCCGGCCAGCCCCAGTTCACTCAGCAGGAACCAGGCATTAAACGCGAAAGTTGAAAAATTAAAAGAGTAGTGAAAAATAAAATAAATATAAAAACAGAGAATGAGGATGCTCAGCAAAAAGAAGCGCATCAGCCGGATTGTATTGGTGATTTGGGCAGCATACAAATACTGCTCCATGAGCTCATCCTGATGGTCTGACATATATCCCCAAAACCCTATAAATTACAGAGTATGTAAAAATCCATTTTATTTTATGAATAACCTGATATTAGGTGAAATTGTAAAATAATATTTTGAGATTAGTCAGTAAACTTTAAAAAAGCAATCATCTGACTCAGCATTCAGCTAAAAATAAGACGAATTACACGCTGAAGTTAAAATTTAAAATAGAAAGTGCGACCACAGGCGCAGTTTCAGTTCTTAACACGCGCTCGCCTATACACCAGTTCACAAAACCTTTCGTATTTGCGCTACTGATTTCAGCCTCGCTCAGGCCGCCTTCAGGCCCAATTAACAGGGCAAGTTCTGGCGTGGCATTGTGTAAGACATTCACTTCATCTTTGTTGGGTGCTAATACCAGTTTAGTCGCTGGCAGATTGGTGTCGAGCCATTTTTCCAGCGGCATCGGCGGGAGAATTTTAGGCACAATATTCAGACCACATTGTTCACAAGCAGCAATGGCGATACCTTGCCAGTGATCCAGTTTTTTCTGGTCACGGTCGTATTTCAGACGCATTTCGCAGCGTTCAGAGGTGAGGAGCTGAATCTCGGAAACGCCGAGTTCCACCGCTTTTTGAATGGCATAATCCATCCGGTCGCCCTTACTCATGACCTGACCGAGCAGGGCCTTGAATTTAGGTGTACGGTTGCCCGGATTAAAGCTGTTGACCATCACCGTTGCTGTTTTTTTCTGGACGTCGGTAAGGGTCACTTCATATTCGCCACCTTGTCCATTGAACAGGGTGGCTGTGTCGCCCACTTGTGCGCGCAGTACTTTACACCAATGGTGAAATACGGTTTCGGTCAGCGCGAGCTGCGTCTCAACCGTTAATTCAGCTTCAATATAAAAACGTGGCATAAAGTACAACTCGCAAAAAGAAAATTAGGCTAAACCAAGATCAGTCACAAGCTGACGGGTAGGCTCGGTATTGTTCATGGTGTAGAAGTGCAGACTTGGCGCACCACCTGCAATCAGGCGTTCACAGAATTTCAGCACCACTTCATGACCGAAGGCTTTAATCGATGCCGTGTCATCACCATATGTCGCCAGTTGCTTGCGAATCCAGCGTGGAATTTCAGCACCAGTACTATCGGCAAAGCGAATCAGGTTGCTGGCATTGGTAATTGGCATAATACCCGGCGCCACCGGAATATTGACACCGGCTTGCTGAATACGCTCAACAAAGTAGAAGTAGGCATCCGGATTGAAAAAGAATTGCGTTAAGGCTGCATTGGCGCCGGCATTTACTTTTTCAACAAAATGCTGAATATCTTTATCAAAGCTTTCCGCTTGTGGGTGCATTTCCGGATAGGCAGCCACTTCAATATGGAAATGATCACCGGAATGTTCACGAATAAAGCGGACTAGATCCTGTGCATATGGCAATTCACCCAAGCCAACCTGACCGGATGGCAAGTCACCACGCAGTGCCACAATACGGTCAATACCTTGTGATTTGTACAGGTCCAGCAATTCGGCAATACGGGCTTTATCATCACCAATACAAGACAGGTGAGGCGCAACCGGTGTGCCTTTGCCATTGAAGTCGTTAATGGTCGATAAGGTACGTTCACGAGTTGAACCACCAGCGCCATAGGTCACCGAGAAAAATTCTGGATTTAAAAGCTGAAGCTCTTGGTGTACGGTCTTGAGTTTTTCTGCACCGGCATCAGTTTTGGTTGGGAAGAACTCGAATGAAATCGGAATCTGTTTTGACATGTTGAAATCCTTTTTATAAATACTTTTTATTCACCCTCTCCCTGACCTCTCCCAAAGGGAGAGGAGTATTCATTACTGAATAACGCAGAGTCTTGGCTCAAATTACTTAAATTTCACAAGTAAAACTCGTAATGTAAATGATTTGAGAGTTCACCCTCTCCCTATGGGAGAGGGATGGGGTGAGGGCTAATTAATATTTATAAGCATCCGATTTAAACGGACCTTCAACCGCTACACCTAAGTAGTCCGCTTGTTCTTGCGTCAATTGCGTCAGAACGCCGCCAAAACCTGCAACCATTGCAGCTGCAACTTCTTCGTCCAATTTCTTCGGAAGCAGTTCAACGCGAATCGCGGCTTGTTTTTGATCTTCAGGAAGATCAGCAAATTTCTCAGCGAACAAGTGCATTTGACCTAAAACCTGGTTGGCAAATGAACCGTCCATCACGCGTGATGGGTGACCTGTTGCGTTACCCAGGTTCACTAAACGACCTTCAGACAGCAGGATCAGGTAATCGTTTTCATTTTCTGAACGATACACCTGGTGAACTTGAGGTTTCACTTCAACCCACTTGTAACCACGTAGGTAGTTGGTGTCGATTTCAGTGTCAAAGTGACCGATGTTACATACAACAGCACCTGCTTTTAATGTATCCAGCATGGCAGCGTCACAAACGTGGTAGTTACCCGTTGTTGTTACGATCAGGTCAGTGTTTAAAAGAAGGTCAGCGTTAACGTCTTCTTTCTTGCCGGTTTGAACACCATTTTTGTATGGAGAAACCACTTCATAACCGTCCATGCAGGCTTGCATTGCACAGATAGGATCGATTTCAGAAACACGTACGATCATGCCTTCTTGACGAAGTGATTGCGCAGAACCTTTACCTACGTCACCGTAACCAATGACCAGCGCACGACGACCAGATAAAAGCATATCGGTTGCACGTTTGATGGCATCGTTGAGTGAGTGACGGCAACCGTATTTGTTGTCGTTTTTAGACTTGGTTACTGAATCGTTTACATTGATTGCAGGTACTTTCAGAGAACCGTCTTTCCACATTTCAAGCAGACGTTGTACACCTGTGGTGGTTTCTTCAGTAATACCGTGGATTTTCGCCAAAACTTCTGGGTATTTTTCGTGAACAAGTGCAGTTAAGTCACCGCCATCATCCAGAATCATGTTGGCATCCCAAGGCGTGCCATTCACGTTAATTTGTTGCTCTAAGCACCACACGTATTCTTCTTCAGTTTCACCTTTCCAAGCGAACACAGGAACACCAGACGCAGCAATGGCAGCAGCAGCGTGGTCTTGAGTCGAGAAGATGTTACAAGAGGTCCAGCGTACTTCAGCGCCAAGTTCAACCAAAGTTTCGATCAGAACTGCTGTTTGGATTGTCATGTGGATACAACCCAGGATTTTAGCGCCCGCAAGTGGTTTAGCCGCAGAGTAGCGTTTACGCAGACCCATCAGGGCTGGCATTTCAGCTTCTGCAAGTTTGATTTCTTTACGACCGAAGTCTGCTAAAGTGATGTCTGCTACTTTGTAATCAGTAAATGAAGCATTAACCGCGTTCATCACGATCTCCTTAATAAAAACAATTGATCATTCAGTTCGCGGATGCCGTTGTTGATCAAAGCGGATGTTTGACCGATGGTCGAGCCTAGCGCTTTTACATTTCGTACCTGTAAAACGTCGCAGCATCCCTCGACTAGCGCAGTATTGTACTTGGAAATTGCCCAGAGTTCCAATCTGAAATTGTTGAATATCTGGCTAAACTGTTCCGGTTTCTCGCTGTAGTGTTCTTTGATCTCCAAAACAATTAAAAATTCCGGCTAATCCAGCGCCTATCTCCATGCATCAATATAAAAAAGCCCATCATCTGATGAGGTTTTGATCGGGTTGAATGGGTTAATCGGCAGCTTTGGCTTTTTCGGCCCAGTAATCTGCCTGTGCTTCATTAATCTCGACCCCCAGGCCATGTTCATAAATACAAGCCAAATCGCGCATGGCCTGTGCATCACCGAGTTCAGCCGCTTGCTGAACCAAATTTACCGAGGTCGGAATATCTTTTTCTACCACATTCCCACGACGATAATAGCCAGCCAGCTCCAGAATTGCGCCTGCATGTTTCTGTTCGCTTGCTTGTTTCAACCAGTAATAGGCTAACTCAAAGTGAGTTTTGGAATCTTCAGGATCATCTTCCTGCACGTCTTTGGCATAGACGGTATAGCCTTCGCCCAACCAGTACATGGCTTCCAAGTGACCATTTTCAGCGGCTTTTAAGGCCCATTCTTCAGCCAGCAGGTTGTCATCTTCATGCTCGCTTTGCATATACAATTCAGCCAGCTCAAACTGGGCATCGGCTTGGCCTGCAAGCGCACGGTTAATCAGGGCGGGAGGAACTGTGATGGCGTCCGACATGGTCATATCCAGAAAATATTTGCTATAAGCCTAAAAGGTCTGCCGGAAAAAAGCCAATCTGAAATGAAATGTTTTGAGTCATAGCGCAAAATTGCTCGCTAAATTGTGGTAATTTTCAACTTTTAAAATATCAAGTATAGTGCAAATTACTATATAAAATTACAACAATAGCCTTGTATTTTAACCCTAAATTCTCCGAAGATAAGATTTTAAACGGTTATAAAAATCGAGTTTCTATGCAGCTCACTAAAACCTGTCTTAGCTTGGGGTTAGCCATGAGTATCTCTCAGTTTGCTTTTGCAGATTGGGTGGATGATGCCCTACAAAAGTCGAGCAGCATACCATTCAATTGCGTCATCATATTCACGCCAATCCTGAACTTGGCAATATGGAATTTAAAACGTCGGAACTGGTGCAAAAAGAATTACGTTCTTACGGCATTGAAGTGAAAAAAGGCTTTGCCAAAACCGGTGTGATTGGCGTATTAAAAGGTGTAAAACCGAGCCCGATTATGGCCTTGCGTGCCGATATAGATGCCTTACCGATGGAAGAAAAAGCCCAGGTACCTTTTGCCAGTAAAGTCAAAGGTATTTATCAGGGCGCAGAAACACCGGTTGCGCATGCCTGCGGACATGATACCCACACTGCCATGTTGTTAGGTGCAGCTAAAGCACTGGCAGAAAATAAAGATAAAATTGCCGGAACCGTGGTCTTTGTATTCCAGCCTGCGGAAGAAGGTGGTGCCGATATTGATAACTTCCTGAATGGTGATCAGGTCGGTGCACGTAAAATAATTGCCGATGGCGCACTGAATAATCCAAAACCTGAAGTGATTTTTGGGATGCACGTGATGGCGGGTATGCCAAGTGGCAATATTTTCTATAAAGATGGTGTGGCTTTAAACAGTGCCGACAATATTCGAGTGACTTTAACCGGTCAGCAGGTACATGGTTCCATGCCGTGGAAAGGACGTGATTCTATTGTCGCCGCGGCCGATATTATCCAGAATGTACAGACTATGGTGTCTCGTCGTGCTGACTTGAGTAAAGGCATGGGCGTGGTCAGTATCGGGCAGATTCAGGGTGGTACCAGTGGTAATATCTTGCCTGAACAGGTGTCAATGATCGGGACCATTCGTTCCAACCATGAAGATATCCGTCAAAGCATCTACAAAAACCTGCCAACCATGATTAATCACACCGCGCAAGCCAATGATGTAAAAGCCAAAGTAGAAATTTCACCGTATGCACCGGTCACAACCAATGATAAAACCTTAACTGAATTGATGGCGCCATCTTTAATTCAGGCCGCGGGTGAAGGTAAGGCGCATGTTTTAGAACATAACCAGAGCGCCAGTGAAGACTTTTCTTATTATGGCCAGCTGATGCCATCTTTATTTGTATTCCTGGGTGCGACACCAGCTGATCAGGATATGAGTAAAGCCGCACCGAACCATAACCCGTACTTTATTGTCGATGATAAAACCTTAAAAACCGGGGTAGAGTCGCATATGCGTTTTATTCTGGATTATCCAAAAGTTGCCAGCCAGGTACAAAGTGCATGGAAGGCTAAAAAATAATGGTCTTGAACCTATAAAACTCAAGAGAAAAACGGAGCAAATCGGCTCCGTTTTTTATGGCTCATAGATAGAACAATCAAATATCCGCTTTGAAATATAAAATTGAGCAGGAGAGAGTTAGGTAATAACGATGGAAGTTTAACGGAACCCATATATCAAAATAGCCTAAGTTATTTAATCTCTTTTACCTCTCAGAACCTGATCATGCGTTAATTATAAAATGAAGATTAAATATTCCTTGTTTGCGTCTGTTATGACTTAGAGAGAAAACCAGGATAAGGGAGTTTTTGATTTATCAGAGGATGGATAACAGCAGTCGATGTAAACCAATTCATCTTTAATTTAAATTACTTACAAAAATAGAGTTGAGCGGAGCCGTAGCATTTTTTAAGTTAGACCCATACAACGGAACAAAAAAAGAGAAGAAAAAAATGGTGAACTTTCTAACCGCAGAAGATGCAAAAGTGCTTTCGGCGCATGCCAATCTGGACATCAACCTGTATAAAGCGCGTTTAGCCAGTTTAATTGAAGAGAATGCCAAGCAGGGCAACACTGCAGTATTTACGGTATTGCCCAAACATTTGCCTTTGGAAGAAATTCGCAATCTCTCTGCCGAACTGACCCAGCTTGGTTATCAGGTACGTTTTGAAGTCAGTGAATTCTTTTACAGCTTTAATGTGTACTGGATTTAAACCCGTTCGAAATTTACGAGTTGGCCTGATAGTCCTGAATGACTTCTAACGCCGCACGGAAGGCCTCTTGCGTAGCCGGTGCGCCGCAATAGGGCAGGCTATGTAGCAGCACTTCCTGAATTTCTTCCACTGTCGCGCCATTATTTAAAGCCCCGCGTACATGACCTTTTAATTCAGTCGGGCTTTTGAGCGCAGTTAAAAAGGCAATTGTCACCAGTGAACGATATTTGCGCGGCAATACATCTTCACGTTGCCAGGTAGAACCCCAGGCATGTTCATTAATCCAGTCCTGCAAAGGCTGGGTAAACGGCACAGTATTGTCCTGCGCACGTTTCACAAAACTTTCACCCATGACTTCTGTACGTACTTTTAAACCATTGTCATAATCTTGTTGTGACATCTTGTTTCCCTCAATATTGTTTTCGATGTAGCTTAACGGCTTATGTAGTCTATACCATTGGAAGATGGTCGTAGAATGCCTGTCAGAAGTGTCATTTCCAGTCCATAAAAAAGTGGCCCGAAAGCCACTTTATTCAATATTCAGCATATAACTAAAAACGGATAAACGGTTCCGGATCCTCTTTATGATGATCTGTGGCCAGTTGTGCGGTGCCACCGGTTTTCGGTTCTGCCGATGCTGCCGGAGGATGAGCTTCCGTATCGACACCTAAAGGTTCAATTAAATGCGGATTGTCTAGTGGCAGGGTCTGTTCCAGCTGCATATCGAAAATATCGGTCAAAATACTGTCAAAGCGCTGCGCGTTATAACTGAGTAGCTGGCTAGCTTCTTCGGGTTGAATCGCGCCGGTATTTAGGGCATCGGCAATGTGTTCTTCAAAACTGAGGCCATCAAAACTGCCTTTGGCTTCAGCTTTTTTAAAGCGATCCCACAGCGGTTCAATCTCGGTTAAGCTCTGGAAGGTACTTTCCATCCGGCCAAAGACATCGTCCGGGTCCGTGTTATAGAAAACATGCTGTTTCAGCTGCTGGCGAAAAGCATTATCCTGCATCATGCTCATGGCCACATCACGTTTCAGCTGATCGCTTGGTGGCTGCAAGGCACGGCCCCACGGGAAGCAGATCAATTTCACGACGCCAGCCGCCAGTTGCATAGGGAAATTATTGAACAGTCCAAAGAAGGCTTCTTGTGCATTAAACAGTGCTTTGTCTAAAGCCAGTTGCGCATGCAGTTGCTCATCTGCGGTTTTTTGCCCATGTGCATAGTATTTTAAGATGGCGGTGGCAATAAACAGCTGCGCATGAATATCGGCCAGGCGTCCGGACAGCATTTCCTTGCGTTTAATATCACCGGCCAATAAACCCAGACACATATCGGCAGTCAGGGCAAAGGCCGCACTAAAACGGTTGATGGTTTTGTAATAAGGCCGGCTAAATTCATCGGCTTGTTGCGGAGCATCGGATGAACCGCCAAACCAGCCAAAGGCAAATGCGCGCGCAGTCCGGTTAAGGGTATAGCCCAGATGATGATAGAACAGTTCATTAAATTGTGTCAGCGCGGCATCTTTATCAGGGGCTTGTAGCAGTTGTAATTCTTCATACAAATACGGATGGCAACGCATCGAACCCTGGCCAAAAATCATCAGCGAGCGGCTTAAAATATTGGCCCCTTCAACGGTAATGGAAACTGGAATGGCCTGATAGGTCAGCGCCAGAAAGTTCCGTGGACCCAACTGGATGGCGCGGCCACCGACCACATCCATACCATGATTAACCACACGGCGCATAGACTCTGTGGCATAGTACTTGGCCATCGCGGTCATCACGGCAGGTTTGCCGCCCTGATTCAGTCCACAGGTCACCAGATAGCGAAAGGCTTCCAGCATATAGGTTTCACTGGCAATATCACTGGTGACTTCCTGTACGCCTTCAAATTTCCCCACCGACAACTTGAATTGCTGGCGGATTCGCGCAAAAGCACCGACATTTAAATAGGTTATTTCCCCGGCAGCGGTTGACAGTGCCGGTAAGGAAATCCCGCGACCGACGGCCAGACATTCCATTAACATGCGCCAGCCTTTACCGGCATTTTCCACACCACCGATAATCCAGTCGAGTGGAATAAACACATCCTGACCTTCGACCGTGCCATTCATAAATGGTGAACCGGGATGATGGCGCGGCCCGACTTTCACTCCGGCGTGATTGGCCGGCAGCAGCGCACAGGTAATGCCGTAGTCGGTTTTAGTCTTATCGCCGAGTAAACCGTCCGGATCATACAGTTTAAAAGCCAGACCAATCACGGTGGCAATGGGTGCCAATGTAATCCATCGTTTGGAGAAATTCATTTTCAGACCCAGTACGTGCCGGCCTTCAAACTGGCCATAGCAGACCACGCCAGTATCGGGGATGGCACCGGCATCGGAGCCGGCTTCCGGGCTGGTCAGCCCAAAGCAGGGAATTTCTTCGCCTTTGGCCAGACCGGGCAAGTAACGTTTTTTCTGCTCATCGGTACCGTAGTGCAGCAGCAACTCACCCGGGCCTAAGGAATTGGGCACCATACAGCTGACCGCGGCGGTTAGGGAGCGTGAGGCAATTTTGCTCATAATCCGGCTTTGCGCAAAAGAACTGAAAGCCTTGCCGCCGTATTCCTTGGGAATAATCAGGCCCAAAAATCCATGGGTTTTAATAAACTGCCAGGTTTCAGGAGATAAATCTTTGTGCTTATGATGGATTTCCCATTCATCCAGCATGTTGCACAGCTGTTCCACTTCATTGTCTAAAAAGGATTGTTCCTCCGCACTGAGCGTAGGATAGGGATATTGCTCAAAGGTATCCCAGTTGGGCGCACCCATAAACAGCTCTTTTTCCCACCAGCTGGTGCCGGCATCCAGTGCTTCACGTTCGGTGCTGCTCATGCTTGGCATGGCTTGTGACAAAGCCTTATACGCGGGTTGGGTGATGATTTTCATGCGCAAGGCATCCACCATCACAATTATGCTCAGCACAATTAACGGAATGCCTAAAATTAAGGACCAGGGATTAATAAAGGCAGAGACAATACTGACCGCGATCAGGGTCATGGCACCGCTGTTGCGAGACAGCTGAAAATAGAAAATCGCCCACAGTGTAAAAACAAGAATGACGATACTGAGTATAAAAAGCATTATTGTATTTCTCCCGGCTGCTACAGCATCACCGTGCCTGCAAGGAAAAATGAAAGAAATGCTGCTTCATTTTGTCTGAAGTCATCCGGTGAAGGCTGTTCTTGGAACGTCGGTATCGTTTTTTTAAATATCAAGACCATTAAAACGATTGCTAAAAACAAACTCTATGGATGAAGATTGGTTGAAAAATGATCGCTATTCAAGTAAAAACGCGCAACGAAATGTGAAGATAAGTAAGGGATTAGCAGCTAGGTCAAAGAAGGATAGAAATTTATTTCTGATTTGAATGGGGTGTTTTTTTAAAGATGAGCCGTCTTTGGATTTAAGAGGAAATAGATGATCTCTCTGGGCTAAAAATTCTGATTCGAGGACGAAGTAAAAATTTAAGTAAAAGATGACCTTGTAAAAAAGCCCCGAATCCGGGGGCTTGTTTTCTCAGCTTAGTTTTCTCAGCTTATGCTTCGATGGTTTGTACACTAATTTTCTTGGCAGGATCAGTCTTGCGACGTACTTCTGGAACTGGCTCGCCGTAGTATTGACGGTCTGCAAAATAACTTGAACGCACCATTGGTGCAGACCAGATATTTTTAAAGCCCAGTTTGCGGCCATGTTCTGCATAACGCTCAAATTCTTCTGGTGTTACAAAGCGGTCAATTGGTGCGTGCTGTTTTGATGGCTGTAAATATTGGCCAATGGTCACATAATCTACATCATGTGCTCTCAGATCATCCAATAATGAAATCACTTCTTCTTCAGTTTCACCAATACCCACCATCAGGCCACACTTGGTTGGAATTTCTGGGCAGTATTCTTTAAACATTTTCAGCAGGTTTAAAGAGTGCTGATAGTCTGAACCTGGACGCATGGCTTTATATAAACGTGGCACGGTTTCAATATTGTGGTTAAACACATCTGGCGGACATTCAGTCATAATGCGCAGCGCAATATCCATACGGCCACGGAAATCCGGAACCAGAATTTCCAGCAGGGTATTCGGACTTAAGGCACGGGCTTCTTTAATACAGTCAACAAAATGCTGTGCACCGCCATCAAGCAGGTCATCACGGTCTACCGAGGTAATGACCGCATATTTCAGGCCTAAGTTGGCAATGGTTTCTGCCATATGACGCGGCTCATCCGGATCAAGCGCATTCGGACGGCCATGGGCAACGTCACAGAACGGACAGCGACGAGTACAAATATCACCCATAATCATAAAGGTTGCAGTACCGCCACCAAAACATTCTGGCAGGTTCGGACAGGCTGCTTCTTCGCAAACGGTATGCAGTTTTTGCTGACGCAGTGTCGATTTGATCCGTTGAACTTCTTCTGGTGCCGCCATCTTGACCCGAATCCAGTCCGGTTTGCGCGGCGTTTCAACCGTAGGCACAACTTTTACAGGAATACGAGCGACCTTTTCTGCGCCACGAAGTTTAACACCCTGTTCTGGTTTACGGTTTTCAGACATATTCAACTTTTCCACTGTTTTGACGGGGGAGATATTCGAAAAATAGCGCCTCCATTATAACGGACTTGGGTGCAAATAGGAAAAAAACGATATTCATTTAAAAAATGTGGCTATCACGCAATATATGCTAGGTAAATACAGAAAATCATGATGTTTTCAGTCATAATATGCATATGAGATATAAACAGAATAGATTAGTTTAAGGAGCGTTGAATGCCACGTAAAAAAGAGGTGGTTGCCGGAACTTTCGTTAAATATGATGCGGTGGTCTTAGGTTCTGGTCCTGCAGGTGAAGGCGCAGCAATGAAACTTGCCAAATCGGGCATGCGTGTTGCTGTGGTGGATATGCGTGAGCAACTCGGCGGTAACTGTACTCACGTGGGCACAATCCCAAGTAAGGCGCTGCGTCAGACGGTATCCAGCATCATCCGTTACCAGCGTGATCCGATGTTCCAGAAAGTGGGCGACTGGAAACAGTTCACCATGAAACAGGTGCTGCGTAATGCACATAAAGTGATTCAGCAGCAGGTCGATACCCACTCGCGCTTCTATGACCGCAATAAAATTGATATCTATCACGGTCGTGCTTATGTGCAGGACAAAAATACCGTGCTGGTATTCAGTCCGGAAGGCATTAAGGAAACCCTGATTTTTAAGCAGCTGGTGATTGCAACCGGTTCACGTCCGTATCGTCCAGAAATTTTAGACTTTAACCATCCACGTGTATTCGATTCAGACAAGATTCTGGATCTGGATTTCTCGATTCAGAAAATCATCATTTATGGTGCCGGTGTCATTGGCTGTGAATATGCCTCGATCTTCATTGGTCTGGACCATAAAGTCGACCTGATTAACACCCAGCATAAATTGCTCAGCTATCTGGATGATGAAATCTCCGATGCCTTGTCCTATCACTTGCGTGAACAGGGCGTGTTGATTCGTCACAATGAGCAGATTGATCATTTGGAAACCTTTGATGATCACGTAGTGCTGCATTTGCAAAGTGGCAAGAAAATCAAAGCCGATGCCATCTTGTGGTGTAACGGCCGTTCAGGCAATACCGATGGTTTAGGCCTGGAAAATGTTGGCTTAAAACCAAACAGCCGCGGTCAGCTGACGGTAAATGAGCAATATCAGACTGAAGTAGAAAATATTTTCGCTGCTGGTGACGTGATTGGCTGGCCATCTCTGGCGTCTGCTGCCTATGACCAGGGTCGCTGTGCAGGGGCCAACATGAGTGGCGAAGAAAATGTGGCACCGGTGACTGATATTCCAACCGGTATTTATACCATTCCGGAAATTTCTTCAATTGGTAAGACCGAGCAGGAACTGACTGAAGAAAAAATTCCGTACGAAGTGGGTCAGGCTTCTTTCCGTCATCTGGCACGTGCGCAAATTACCGGTGATACGGTTGGTGAACTGAAAATTCTGTTCCACCGTGAAACTTTAGAAGTATTAGGTGTACATTGCTTCGGGAATAACGCGGCAGAAATTATTCACATTGGTCAGGCGGTAATGAACAGCCCGAACAATACCATCAAGTATTTTGTAGAAACCACATTTAACTATCCAACGATGGCAGAAGCGTATCGTGTGGCGACCTTAAATGGTATGAACCGTCTGTTCTAAGCGGTTGCTCATACTGAAAAACCCGTAAACACAGTTTGCGGGTTTTTTTATGGTTGGATGAAAAGGATAAATATCCTGCAGTCAAAGTCCTGAACACGGGTGCATATTCAGTATCTCTAGTTCAGTTCCTGCTTAAAAAGGTCGGCTTCCGGCAAGGCTGATACGTTTTAACAGACGGCGCTGTTCGGCCGGAAATGGACGGCGGGAATGCAGGGTGGCCTGATTATCCCAGAACACAATATCACCGACTTCCCACTGATGCTCATAGGCAAATTCTGGTTGAAGCAGATGGGCACGTAACTGGGCAATCAGTTCGCTACCAGCCTGATCTTCATAGTTTTCCAGTTCCACTTCGGTATGGGTATTGAGCCACAAGGCTTTACGCCCGGATTCTGGATGGGTGCGCACCAAAGGATGTGGATAGGCATGGCTTAAAACCGGTTGATCTTTAAAGCGATACAGCGGACTGTTGCCATAAACGCCGTCTTGCGACGAGGCTTGGGTTTTCTGCCGGCGAACAAAAGGGTTGTAAGTAATTAATTGTAGCTGGTTGATATGTGCCTGAGTGTCGGCATCTAGGGCATTATAAGCTTTGATGGTATTAATCCAGCTGGTCTGGCCACCATTTTGTGGCAGTTCAATAGCATAGAGCAAAGAGCCAAAGGAGGGCAGCGGTGTCCATTGATGATCGGCATGCGGGCTTAATTCACCATGACCAGTATAATCGCCTTGTCCTACTGCATTGGAAACAGGCACGACATCGGGTGGTACACCGCTATCATCCTGCGCGGCCAGTACAGGCGTGTCGGCAGCGGGACGGAAAATTGAACCGAAATAGGTGGCAAAGGCCAGATACTGTAAATCATCCAGCTGTTGCTGTTTGAAAATTAAAACTAAATGTTCTGCCAAGGCCTGTTTCAGCCGGAAAATGGTTTCACCCGATTGAGCCTTGCGCGCATCTAATCCATACACCACCGCACCAAGAGCCTGGTCAGTGTGTGGAACAATACGGATTTCGCTGCCGTCCTGGAATTGATTGGCCTGATGCCAGCGCGGTGCATGGTGAATGGCTTGGGAAAGTTGGGTCAGACTGGTCATGTTTAAGTTTTTCTCTCAGTGTTATTGCTTCAAGAAAATTTAGAAAAAAACGCAGGCCAAATAAAATCAGAAGAAATGCTAAACTTATGAAAAGGCTATAAAAATAATTAAATATATGATTTATATTCTTTTAATTAAAACAGCAAACCAAATAACTGAATTTGCTGTTGATGCTGCGGGTTTTTAAACATTAATGTGCACAAAACGCCTGATTAAAGTATTCAAACAGCTGCGGGGTTTTCATCCATAACAGCAGCGATAAAATAAAAAAGCTGATAATGCACAGGCCAATCAGAATTTTTAACAGCGACATTGAATTAGTCATGCACCACCGCCTGTTCATTCACAAAGAAATGTACCCAGACGCCAAAAGCACTTAGCGCAATCGAGAACATCCAGATGGCATTATAGTTGCCGGTTAAGTCATGGTTCAGGCCGCCCAGCCAGCCACCAAGGAACGAACCAACCTGATGGGTGAAGAATACAATCCCACTGAGCATGGTCAGATATTTCACCCCGAACATATTGGCTACAATGCCATTGGTCAGTGGCACGGTCGATAACCATAACAGTCCCATAATGACACCAAAGCCATAAATTGTCCAAGTACTGAGCGGTAACAGTAAAAAGGCGATAATGGCCAGGCCACGCAGACCATACAGCCACATCAGTAAATGCGGTTTGGAATATTGGCCGCCCAACCAGCCAGCCGTATAGGTGCCGATAATATTGAATAAACCGACTAAGGCCAGGAAGATGGTGCCGGTGGTGGCGTTAAATCCATGATCAATTAAATAACCTGGCAAATGAATACCAATAAACACCACCTGAAAGCCGCAGACAAAAAAGCCCAAAGATAAAAACCAGAACGGCTTGTGGTTTTTGGCAATCACCAGAATCTGCTTAAATGTTAACGCCGGTTGCGGTTTGGTGGTCGCTGCATTCGGGTCGGTATACATCGGTGCTTTTAAAGTCCATGCCAAAGGAATTAGCAGGGTCATTAAAATGGCGCTAACCACCAGCGCACCTTTCCAGCCTAAATTCTGCAATAACAGCAGCGTGGTCGGCAGCATAATAAACTGACCGAAAGAACCCGCTGCACTGGCAATCCCCATCGCCAGGCTGCGTTTTGAAGGATGGGCTGCACGGCCAACTGCGGACAGTAAAATCGGAAAAGAGGTGGCAGAGAGCGCCAGACCTAAAATTAAACCGGCACTTAAATTCAGCAGCCAGCCGGTCGAGCTGACCGCCATCAGCAATAAACCCAGTGCATATAAGGTACCACCAACAGCGACCACAATTTTACTGCCATATTTGTCGGCAAAGGCGCCGGTAATTGGTTGTACCGCACCCCAGATCAGGTTTTGCATGGCAATAGCCAGACTAAAGACATTATGCCCCCAGCCAAATTCATGGCTCATTGGCACCAGATACAGGCCAAAGGCATGTCGTACCCCCAATGACAGCGCCAGAATAATGGCACTTCCCATCAGCATATAAATCAGGGCTTTGGAAAAACGGGTATCTGACATAAAAAGTCCGGCAGCCAGGAAAGACCTGCTTATGTTAGTAGATTGCTGCGCGGGAGGCGATAGAATAAAAATTAAATAAAAGATAAAATTTTTTTATGGCTGCATCAAAAAAGACAGCCCGAAAGGCTGCCTGATGATAGACTGAAAAAATTAAAGCCTAGAAACGGATACCAATACCGGCATAGGCCAGAATCGGATTCACTTCAATATCGGCCTTAGAACGAATAAGTTCGCCATGTGTGGCATCGGTCACGGTAATGGTGGTGTCATTTTGCAGATGTGCATAGGACAGCGAACCAACCGCAAACCATTTTTCATTAAAGTCATAGGTGAAACCGACTGTGGCTACCGGTGCGAATGCGTCGGATGCTTCAAGTTCAACTTTCGGATTGGCATTACTTGGTGTACCTTCCAGTGATGCACCGGCTTGCCCCTGTTTGATATTGGCAATCATATGACCGGCGGCAATCAGATCCTGTTCGGTACGCGGGTTAATTTCCAGTTCGTTAAAGTAGGCATACATTAAACCTAGGCCGACATAAGGACGGAATTTATTTACACCGGTTTTACCGAAATGATACTGAAACTCAAATGCTGGTGTCCAGGCACGTGCCGAAGCTGCAGGACCATGCGCTTCTAGATCGGTAATGAAAATATCATTTTCAAGCTCTAAATTTCCTAAAGCTCCGCCCATAGGTGTTGCAGTTGCTGAAAAAGGTGCATAAATTTTTCCTTTACCTTGTAAATCGACTTTAGGCGGAATACCAGCTTTCATTTCAAAAGAAATATTGTCGGTAAAAAAGTAATTGGTCATGATGCCCAATGTGGTGACATCATCGGCTTCCAGACCGGTGCCCGGGTTATTCCAGCTTTCCAGACCATGAATCTCAGCTGTACCACTCATGGCTGCCGGAATAGTGTCTAGGGTATTGAGGGCGGTTTCTAGTAAAAAAGGGGGATCAAAACCTTCTTTTAAATTGTCTTTTACAGTTTGCGATTGAATGTCACCGACATCAGCGACTTCACCTTCTTTAACCGCGGTATTAACCTGAAAGGGTTGTGCCTTGCCTTGCGGCATGACATGCAATGCCCCGACTGAAACAGAAAAACGTTTAAAACCATCACCATCTTGCAGGCTAAAATACGGTGAGGCATAAGAAACAGCAGGTAAGGCCAACAGCGTGCTGGCAAATAATAAGGTCTTCTTCATATAAGGGACTCCATGTCCAATTTGTTGCTCGTTTTTATAAGGGCCATTATTTAATAGTTAGATAAAGCAAGACTGTTGTTTTTGAAGAAGATTGTTTTATTACATTTGTAACATTCTTGAAATAAGTTTGCTGCTCTGTGACTTATTTATGACTTGTGTAGCTAGAAATAGTGATACAGTTTTTAGGGATGAAACCTAAATCTTTAGATAAGTTGTTGATTAATAAATTTTAAGTAGGAATTTTGGGTGATAAAAAAGGCCACATCAATGTGACCTTTCTGACAATTTTTTTAGTTTTTACGCCAATGACAGCTTAAGACTGGAAACGTGACAGGTCTTCTTCAGGACGTGCAGTCAGGACTTCCAGACCGTCTTTAGTCACTAAAATAGTGTGTTCATATTGCGCTGAAAGTTTGTGATCTTTAGTCACCACAGTCCATTTGTCGCCCAGTAATTTGGTTTGCCAAACACCCGCGTTTACCATTGGTTCAATGGTAAAGGTCATGCCTTCTTCTAAAATCATGCCGGTATCTGGCTGGCCATAATGCAGCACTTGCGGTTCGTCATGGAAGGTTGTTCCAATGCCATGACCGCAATATTCGCGCACCACACTAAAACGCTCAGATTCGACATATTTCTGAATGGCATGGCCAATATCACCAATGGTCGCGCCCGGTTTTACAACTTCCATACCGCGGTACATGGCTTCCTGTGCTACTTTGCATAGACGGTTGGCAAGAATAGAAGTTTCGCCGCCCACCACGTACATCATGTTGGTATCGCCGTGGTAACCATCTTTAATGACCGTGACATCAATATTCAGGATATCGCCTTTTTTTAATGTCTTGTTTTCAGATGGAATACCGTGACACACCACGTGGTTTACCGAAGTACAGATGGTATGCTGGAAGGCTGGACGACCTGGGGCTGCACCATAGCCCAGGCAGGCTGGAATGGCATTTTGTACATTGACAATATAATCGTGACAAATCGTATCAAGCTCAAGTGTGGTTACACCCGGTTTGATATGTGGCTTGATCATATCCAAAACTTCCGCTGCCAGTCGTCCCGCTACCCGCATTTTCTCAATTTCATCTGCGGTTTTAATTAATCGACGAGGCGCTTGATAAGTACTGTTCATGATCTCTAAAAACTTTTGGAAATTTATATGTGACTATGGTATAAATAGCCGCCCATTTTATCAAATGCTTTTTCGTGAATAAATTTCGCGGGCATTGTGCGATGGGGCAACAAAATCCGCACATATATCGTCACATTACTCTGGGTGCCCTTTGGGGTGGAGAATGCGGATATATGGAGGCCTAACCCAAACTTTAAGGTAAAGAAAATGGCAGATTACAACGTAAGCATGCGCGACCTTCTACAAGCTGGCGCGCACTTTGGTCACCAAACTCGTTTCTGGAACCCAAAAATGCGTCAATACATCTTTGGCGCGCGCAACAAAATTCACATCATCAACCTTGAGCACACTGTTCCTGCGTTAAATGATGCTTTGAACTTCGCTAACCAATTAGCAAGCAAAAAGAACAAAGTTTTGTTCGTTGGTACTAAACGTGCTGCTTCTAACATCATCCGTGAACAAGCTCAACGCGCTGGTCAACCATACGTAGATCACCGTTGGTTAGGTGGTATGTTGACGAACTGGAAAACACTTCGCCAATCTATCAACCGTTTAAAAGATCTTCAAACTCAATCTACTGACGGTACTTTCGCTAAGCTGACTAAACGTGAAGCTTTAGAGCGTAGCCGTGAGATGGAAAAACTTGAACGTGCTTTAGGCGGCGTTAAAAACATGGGTGGTTTACCTGACGCATTATTCGTAATTGACGTTGACCACGAAGCAATCGCGATCAAAGAAGCGAAAAACCTAGGTATTCCTGTAATCGGTATCGTTGATACAAACTCTAACCCAGACAACGTAGACTACGTTATTCCGGGTAACGACGATGCGATCCGTGCAGTAACACTTTACGCTTCTGCTATGGCTGATGCGATCATTGCTGGTAAAGAGTACGCTCAAACCCAAGCAAATGCTCAAGCGAAAGGCGAAGAAGCTCCAGCTTCTGAGGCTTAATGCGTTTTTGACGCAAGCTTGTCATTTTTGCGACATGTGATGGTGGCAAAGTAAGCGTCATGTATGCAGGCGGCCCATGAGTATCCTCTGGGCCGTTTCTGTTCTAAAAAGAATTCATTTTCTACCGAATTAGGAGATTCACATGACTGCTATTACTGCAAGCATGGTTAAAGAATTGCGTGACCGTACTGGTTTAGCAATGATGGAATGTAAAAAAGCTTTGACAGAAGCGGGTGGTGACATCGAATTAGCGATTGACAACCTTCGTAAATCTGGTCAAGCAAAAGCTGCTAAAAAAGCAGGTAACATTGCTGCTGACGGTGCGATCACAATCGCTCAAGAAGGTAACAAAGCAATCCTTCTAGAAGTAAACTGCCAAACTGACTTCGTTGCTAAAGACGAAAACTTTGCTGGCTTCTCTGCGAAAGTTGCTGCTGCTGCACTTGCTGCTGGCGAAACTGACGCTGCAAAAATTGCTGAACTGAAACTTGAAGATGGCCAAACTGTTGAAGAAGCGCGTATTGCTCTTGTTCAAAAAATTGGTGAAAACATCCAGGTTCGTCGTGCGCAAATCATTGAAGGTGAAAACCTTGCAGTTTACAAACACGGTCTGAAAATCGGTGTTGTTGTTGCTTACACAGGTGAAGCTGAAACTGGTAAAGGTATTGCAATGCACGTTGCTGCGTTCAACCCGGTTGCAGTAACTGCTGAACAGGTTCCTGCTGAGCTGATCGCGAAAGAGAAAGAAATTGCTGAAGCAAAAGCAATCGAATCTGGTAAGCCAGCGAACATCGTTGAAAAAATGGTAACTGGTTCAGTTGAAAAATACCTGAACGAAGTTGTTCTTGAGCGTCAAATGTACGTAATCGACAACGAGAAGAAAGTTGCTGATGCATTGAAAGCTGCTAACACAACTGTTGCTCAATTCGTTCGCTTCGAAGTAGGTGAAGGTATTGAGAAGAAAGCAGAAATGAGCTTCGCAGAAGAAGTTGCTGCTGCTCAAGCTGCTGCAAAATAATTTATTTTGCGAAAAAGCCCCGTTTCGGGGCTTTTTTTATGACCAAGACAACAACAGGAAGAACAATGTCGAAGAAAACCAATATGGGCATTGGCGCAGTAATTGCGCTGCTGGTTGCGGCTTATTTAGGTATCGACCTACAACCGCAAAACTCCGGTTCAAATACCTTCACTCAACAGCAGTCTGAAACCACACTGCAAGCTCCCGTTCAGGATGATACCGCCAAAATTGCCCAAGCCTTTCAGCAACGAAAAAATGATGTACAGGTACAAGCTACTGGTACAGTAGTGGCACTGTTAAGTGATGACAATGAAGGTTCGCACCATCAGCGTTTTATTCTGGAACTTGGCAATGGGCAAACCTTGCTGGTTGCCCACAATATTGATTTGGCTCCACGCATCGACCGTCTGCAAAAAGGCGATACTGTCGAGTTCTTTGGTGAATATGAATATACCGACAAAGGTGGCGTGATTCACTGGACCCATCATGATCCGCAAAAACGCCATGTTGATGGCTGGTTAAAGCATCAGGGAAGCATCTATCAATAAGCCCTCCAGCACTGGAGCAAAATGCTTCCTGATGTGTAAGCGTCTTTAGGTTTGGACATCCAGATGCGTGGTGTGCTGGCGAGATTTCCAGGATGGTAAAATCTTGCCTAAATAGGCATCCATACACCAGAGCGGTCCAATCAGCAGGAATTGCAGATCTTTAAAGAACGATGGTTTTTTGCCTTCGACCTTGTGGCCATAGAACTGTCCAATCCAGGCAAAAACAAACAGCGCAATATAAAAACCAACACCAACCGGTAAAATCCAGATTAACCAAGCCATCACCAGAGTCAGTGCTGCCATGGCCACGGCCAGTACCAGATCCAGACGTGCATAAAAAATAAAGGCCAGCACCAGTAACAGGGCAGTAAGCAGGGCGCTGAAATGCGCAATGATGCCAATAATGGAAAAATAGATGGTCGGTACACAGACCCAGTGAATCAGTTTATTGGTCTTGTTTTGATGACTTTCGCTATATTCATCCAGCCATTCTGAAATTGTTTTCATGCAGCACTCCTTTTGCATTATTTTTCTGAGTTTTCAAGAATGTTCTCACTATAAACGAGAAACAGAAAACGGTCAAAATTGGCCGGCAAAAATACCTGAAAATCTCAAAATGAGGGAAATAGGGAAATTCCTGTATAAAGGAATAGGGCTAAATGCGCATAGGATGCGTTTTAAGCGCAGAAAAAAATAAAAAGCTACCTAAGGATTCAAAAAGGATGAAAAGCACGCTAAGCGTGGAAATGAATGCAAATCTGTATTTTCAGAACAGATCATTCACTTTGATGACCAGATCAGCGTATTTAAAATCCAAAAAATGGATAGGGAAGTAAGCGTCTTTCCCTGAATTTGGGCATTAAAAAAGCCACCTGAGGTGGCTTTTGGGTCATATGGTGCAGGAGCTTAAACGGGTATTAGGAGTTTGGACCATCTACACGTTCAATGCTGACTTTGGCTACGCCGGCATTGGTAATGCCTAAACGTTTCGCAGCACCGTAAGATAAGTCAACTACACGGTTACCATGGAATGGACCACGGTCATTAACCTTAACGATTACGCTTTTGCCATTGTTCTTGTTGGTCACACGGATATAGCAGTTCAGTGGCAGACTGCGGTGTGCTGCAGTCATGGCATTCATGTCGAATGTTTCGCCGCTGGCAGTTTTACGACCGTGGAACTGACGACCATACCAGGAAGCCATACCAGTCTGGCTGAACTTACGAACAGTATTCGATGCTACGGTGTTTAACTTTTCAATGACAGAAGGCTCTTCTTCTGGGATTTCAATTTTTGCAGCGATGGTTTCGCGGCGGATTTTATCGCCAGAACGTTCTGTAATTGAAAGGCTATTTAAATTAGAGAAGTGAGTATTAAAGCTTTGTGCTTCTTTGTTCAGCACACGGGCAGCCAGGCTAGAACTTTCATTGTCGTTATTGAACGATGATGACTGTACCATTTCGGCTTGCGACTGACTTAAGGTAAATACCGTCGACAGCGCCAGTAAATATTTAATTGAAGAATGCATATGTTTAAAACTCCTGCAGCTTGATGCCGTGAATCAACCCTAAGTGGTTGATATAGCAGACATCATGCCTGTTATTTCACTTTTGCAACCATATTTGACGAAATGGATAATATTCATCGTTTACTAAAGGTGTCTAGTCTTTACACGGAAATAACGACAAAAAATACCAAACTTTTACCTCTTTTGGTTAAAAAATAAACAATATTGTAACAAAGTGTGTGAAAAGTCGTTTTTGTGCGCAAAATCTCGTAAAAAAATCTTGACTTTGTAACTTTTGAGTAAAAATAAGTTCTTATCGACTGACAATTTCAGTGCCCAATAACCAGAGTGCAGTAGCATACATACGGCTGCGGTTATAGGTGGTAATCACCTGAAAGTTTGGATAGGTGATGTAATAAATTGGACCATAATTTTCTTGTAATTGAATGACATTGACCAGATCGAGATCATCAATTTTCACAATCGGATTCAGCGGACTGATGCCCTGATTTTTCAGCACACCATACGGGGTAGGCAAGGTTAGATCTTTGGCAATCACTGCATCTGGAGTTGAGCCGCTATAACGGGCAGGGAATGCAATCGGCTGATTACGCTGCCAGCCATGCTGGGCCAAATAGTTGGCAATCGAACCAATCGCATCTACTGCTGAATTTCTTAAATCAATATGTCCGTTGCCATCATAATCGACGCCAAATTTAGGAATATTGCTTGGCATAAACTGTGGATAGCCAATTGCACCGGCATAGGAACCGACCACAGAATGGGTGGCAACACCATCTTTATAGCTCCAGGCAATTAGCGCAGACAGTTCACTCTGGAAATATTCGGCCCGGCGTGGATAACCAAAACCTAAAGTGGCCAGCGCATCCCGGGTAATAAAAGAGCCTTTATTGGAACCAAAACCGGTTTCCACACCTAAAATCCCCAGAATAATCGCTTGTGGCACGCCAAACTGCTGTTCAGCACGATTCAGGGTATCGGCATATTGCTGTTTGAAACGCACACCGCGTTGAATGGTGCTTTCAGCCAGAAAATTGGTTTTATAGGCATACCACGGTTTGCTTTCACCGGGACGATTCATGATGTTGATAATATTCGGCAGATTTTTGGCACCGCTCATGGCACGATCAATCTGCTCGGAACTGAGCCCATACTGCTGCATGGTTTTTTGCTTAAAGTTTGGATAGTCCGGATGGCTGAGGAAGTCATTGGCCTGAACAACACTGGATAAGGAAAGAGCACCAACAAGTAAAGAAAGACGCTGTAATTTTTTATAGAAATAACGATTCAACATATTGGTTCAATTTCCCAATGTATTATCAATTTAGTGACAAAAAGCAGATGGTGTTTAAAAATTAAAACAGGTTGAGCAAAAGTGTCGATTTAAAAAGACAGTTCACACAGGCAATTAAGATAACATTCATTCTGGCGCTACAGGCAAGCGCATATACAAAAAGTGACAAAGCCTGTCTAAAAAATGCGCGCTGTTTGTAACAAAGTTCAACCGGGGCTTCATCATCCCTTCTTTATAGAGAAATGTTGCGGGAAAAGTGGCATAAAAAAACCTGACCGGAGTCAGGTTTATTGAAGGTGTTTCTACTTATGCATGAAACAGGGTGTCGTGATATTCCGCCAGCGCGACCAGTTCATCTTTGGTCAGATTCGGAATAATTTTATCCACCGCAATATGTACAGCTTTAATAACCGCAGCTGAGCCAATATCAGCTGCTTTACGTTTGATCATGCCCAAATCGAGGGTTTTATTAAAGTCATTCATAAAATGACGCACAGTAGCTTCAGCAAACTGTTTATACAACTCGGCCAAAGCAGACTTGTTAATGTCTTTGCCGGCTTTAATTTCGGCATAGGTGTTTTTTAGATTGGTCACCAGGCTGGCATCTAAACTTTCACCGACACGCGTGTTGCCGTCTGCATCTTTAAACAGGCTGCGTTCAGAAAATTCAATTGATTGCTTGACCACATCGTTCGGGGCTTTACTCAACAATTGCTTGAGTAACACCGCTACGGTGGATTTGACATAACCGGCCAGTTTTTCCGCAGTATCGCGTTTGTCACTTGGCGGGAAACGGCGGACAAGCTCGGTTAAAATGGCATCAATGATTTCATCATTAATCATTAATGCTGTTTTATCACGTAATGGATACAGCGGTTCGCTTGAATTTTTTTTCTGCTGCGCAGTTTGAATGGTATTTAAAAGTTCCTCGGAAGGAATAAAACCAAAAAATGGCATCTGTTAACCTCAATGTTTTTTTATTGTCGCGCTAAACGAATAGGGCGAGGCATCCATGTTAAATCCGATACACGACATGGATTAATGTCTAATCCGCCACGACGTGTATAGGTGGCATACACCATCAGTTTTTCAGGATTCAGGTTTTGCCAGATGTCGGCAAACATCTGTTCAACACATTGCTCATGAAAACCGTTATGCTGACGGTAAGAAATAATATAAGCCAAAATACTGCGATAACAAGGTTTTTTACCCTGATAGCGGATAAAAACTGTGCCCCAGTCAGGTTGACCGGTGACCGGACAGTTACTTCTCAGTAAATGTGAATACAGTTGCACTTCGACCTGTTCGTCTTGCTCGGCATCGTGCTGTAATAAGGACGCATCCGGATGATTTTCCAGTCGGGTCGGGCTTAAGTCATCAATACATATGCCTTCAGGATGGCTAATTGCCAGATCATCGACAGATAACAGTTCCAGATTGACCTGTGCCTGTGCCGCGGCTGATAAATCCTGCTCGACGGTATTGATCAGCGCGTCTGTTGAAGCAAAGGTGCTAAAGTTCAAACTGTTGAAATACAGCTTTAAAGATTTCGACTCGATTAAATTTGGTGAGGTGGCAGGCAAGTGAATCCGGCCAATAGCAACTTGCGGAACGCCGGCTGCATTTAACCAGGACATCTCAAAGACATGCCACCAGTCTTTACCTTGCTGAATACCAGCCACATGCGCATATTTTTCCCGCGCTTCTGCACGCGCAATCGGAAACAGCACATCAGGTTGATAAGTTGTTGGGTACTGAGTGTCTTTACCCAATAAAGAATTTTCTACGCTCATTATTCACGCATTCCTGAACCACGAGAGAGTAAATGATAGGCAATGCCATATAACACAGCACAGCATAATGTAATCACGCCTAAGGAAACGGTCACGTTGACATCGCTATGTCCTAAAATGCCATAACGGAAGGCGTTGACCATATAGACCACAGGGTTAATTAAAGAAAGGTTTTGCCAGAACGGCGATAATGCACTAATTGCATAGAACACACCACCTAAATAGGTGAGCGGTGTTAGCACAAAGGTTGGAATAATGGAAATATCATCAAATGATTTGGCATAAACGGCATTAATAAAACCGCCTAAAGACAGTAATAATGAAGTGATCAGTACGGTATAAATAGTCACAAACCAGTTGGTAATGTAGAGGTCGGTGAAAAACAGGCTCATTAAGGTCACAATAATGCCGACCAGTACGCCGCGACATACTCCACCCAGCACATAGCCCCACAAAATGGCATGTAATGGCACCGGACTCATGATCAGTTCTTCAATGCTTTTCTGGAATTTGGCACTAAAGAAACTAGAGGAGACGTTGGCATAACTGTTGGTAATGACCGCCATCATGATCAGGCCGGGCACAATAAACTGCATATAGCTAAAGCCGCCCATTTCCCCAATACGTGAACCGACCAGATTACCGAAAATCACGAAATATAGACTCATGGTGATGGCCGGTGGTAACAGGGTTTGTGGCCAGATCCGCATAAAACGGCGGATTTCCTTATGAACCAGCGTATACAGCGCAACTCTTAATTGATTAAAGTTCATTGCGCGACTCCTGCAAGATTTTTCTCTACCATCTTCACAAATAATTCTTCAAGACGATTGGCCTTGTTGCGCATACTGCGCACCTGTACCCCTTGTGATTCCAGTAACTGGAACAGCTCATTCACGGTATGGGCCTTGTCCATAGTCACTTCCAGGGTCAGCGGATCGACCAGATTAAAACGTACCCCGATAATATCCAGATGAATGGGCTGAATCGGCTGAACCAGATCGAAAATAAAGGTTTCTTCATTCAGCTGGTTCAGGAAGCCTTTCATGGTGGTGTCTTCTTTAATCACACCGCGGTCAATAATGGCAATCCGGCGGCACAGCATTTCCGCTTCTTCCAGGTAGTGGGTGGTCAGAATAATGGAAGTGCCACTATTGTTCATTTCAATCAGGAAATCCCACATCGAGCGGCGCAGTTCGATATCGACCCCGGCGGTCGGTTCATCCAGAATCAGCAATTTCGGTTCATGCATCATGGCGCGGGCAATCATCAAGCGGCGTTTCATCCCGCCAGATAGCATTCGCGCTTGCGTGGCACGTTTATCCCACAGCCCCAGTTTTTCTAAATACAGTTCGGCGCGCTGCTGCGCCACTTTTTTGGGAATACCGTAATAACCGGCCTGGGTCACCAGAATATCAAAGGTTTTTTCAAAATGACCAAAGTTAAACTCTTGTGGTACCACGCCCAGACACTGTTTGGCTTGAGAGGGATGGGTATCCAGATTGTGGCCAAAAATTTCCACGGTACCCGAGGTTTTCTTGGTTAAGGAGCTAATGATACTGATCGTTGTAGATTTGCCTGCACCGTTGGGACCCAGCAGCGCATAAAATTCACCTTCAGGTACGGTCAAATTGATACCTTTTAAGGCCTGAAACCCGTTGCGATAGGTTTTAGACAAGTCTCTTAACGTCAATGCATCAGTCATGAAAATCTCGCATGGTGTAGGGAGAGGCTATTGTGAGCGATATTGCCCAATAAACCAAGTAATCTACCGGGAATTCTGCATCGTATATTTGGAACGATTGCTTAAAGCATAAGCATAAAAATAAAGAACTTATATATAGTTGCTTTACCTTGTGCATTTTTTTGTTATGATGTGCGACGCGCGCTCGTAGCTCAGTTGGATAGAGTACAAGTTTCCGAAGCTTGGGGTCGTGGGTTCGATTCCCGCCGGGCGCACCACTACTATTTATAAAATCAATAACTTAAACTACCTTTGGCGTAAATTTGGCGTAATCCGTTTTTTACGCAAGAAAAACCCCGCTAAATTCTGCGGGGTCTGCCTACTGCTTTTTTCAGGTCTTCTGGTCTACTTTCTAACCAATCAGACAATTTTTTTAAGTTCCATCTTCGTCCTTTTGTAGTCTCAGTGATGTACTTTGGTTTCGGGAACCCCTTCAGGCAAATAATAGATGCTTTGAAATATCCTTTTTCGTAACTTAAAAACTCTGCCGCCTGATCATCTGTTAGCCAAATGTCAGAGGGCGGCAGGGCAACAACCAGGCTGCCCATATTCGCCATTGCTGTCATTTCATCACCTCCAATCTTTTACCTGCTTTGATTTCGTCGTCGGTGGCGTGGCGAATATCCGCTAATTTAAATCTAGACCATCTAGGTTCACCATCAACCTTTCTGATTAAGTCGGCATGCCCTTCATCAATGGCAGTAATTTTAAGGACATTAGCAAAGCCATCTTTTCTTAGTACATAATCCCCAACCTCAAAAATATTATGCTGACGGCGGTATTTAAGCATGTGCTCGCGCAATCCATGAACATTCATAATAAAATCAATGTTGGGCTGGCTTAAAATATCCTTGCACTTTTCATAACCGCCAAAATCGCTGATCACTCTTTCATAAAATTTCACAACACCCCTCCCAAAGCCTTTACCACACCACTCGGCAGTCCACTCAAATAACAAGTAAATAAGTGATACAACTGATCCGCATTCATTTCATTCACTTCAATCATTGCACCGGTGCCAGACTTAACTCTTTGACGTGACCAGCCTCGCATGTTGTACGTGAACTCATTGTCATAATCCACTGCATTTAAAATCGCATTGAATGAGCCAACGTCACCAGCTGACCACGACTCGATGTATGGTTTATCTTTTGCGACAAGATTATCGAGCTGAAGCTGGGCGAACTGTACGTTGGTTAATTGAATTTCAGTCATTGGTTGGCTCCTGTGCTTCGAGCATGGCTTGCTTCACATAAGCGTCATACAAGCTATATGGTAGAAAGGCATCACCCTCATGTTCTTTTACAACTGCCATAACCATTGTTTCAGTTGGCTTGATTGGCATAAGAACATATCCATCAGGAATGGCTTGGGCTTTGGCTTTCAACCATGATGACCAGCCCCAGTTAATGCAGTCGATAGTTGTTGAGGCTAAATGATCTGAATAAAACATATTCATCCCATCACTTAATTTAAGCGTATCGCACTGTTCTTGAGTTATTGCATTCTCAGCCACCAACATGGCTGTGTAGTCCCATTTCTCTTGATGAATATCCATTACGCATTCGCCCCAGTTAGTTTTTCAATTTCTTCAGCAAGTGCATTTGCATCAACAGCACAAACAATATCGTTACCATCTTTAGCAGCAAAAGAGTGAACTGCTACCCATGATTGCAATTCATTGCCGACATTAATCACTTCCGGCACCGCTTGGGCTTTGGCTTCCCTCCATGCTTTCCAGCTAAAAATCAGAGCTGTAATTAAGTGCCCACACTTCTTTTCAACATTGTCAGGTACGTCAGTTCTTTTGAGATATGCTCCGAACTCAAAGAATGTGTACTGGGCAACGTGTTCAAGTTTTTTAAAGCATTCAGATTGTTCAAATTCAGCCTTTAATTTTTCTATATCCATCACGCCACCACTTCTTCAGACAAATGAACACCAACGAAACGACCACCTTCGACACAGAATTTCACTGTGTTCAGATTAAACAGATCGGCAAGTAAGCTGCCCAGCTGCTCTTCATGAATCGTCAACTGGCTTTTACGTGTGACCACAGTTTCAATCTGCTCTTTAAGTTCATTCAACGGCAAAAAGAATTGTTCAGAGCTGTTTTGCTCAGTTGCCACAGGTGTTTCTTGAGTTTCCATTTGTTCTTCAGCTTGAATTAATTGATAGTGAAAGTTGCCCAGGCTGCCAGTACGCTCAATCTGGTGGTATCTGCGCAGGTTGTACAAGGCCTTTGAAAATTGCTTATCTGTGATCTGCAGATGTTCTTTGATTGAGCTTAAGAACAGGCCATCCGGGTGATCTTGCAGAATGGCCAGCAGATCAACCTGAATATCTTTAACCGCCTTGGTCGGTACAGCAGATTCTGTTGTTTCAGTTGTTTTGGCCACTGGTACAGGTTGCGGCTGCAAATCAATAACCGGGCGCGGGGCATCTGCCAAAAAATAAACGCCGTCTTCTTCACGAACATCAATTGCAGACAGGATGTTCTTAACGGTTTTAATGCTCAGGCGACATACGCCCATCAATTGGTTGACGGACAAACCCATCGGATCATTGCGCAAAGCTTCGACCACTTTGTCTTTTGATTTTTGTAGAGCTGTTTGCTCATGTTGTCTTTTAATTTCGGCTGCAGAACTCATCACGCCACCTTTAAATCAACGCTAATTAAATGATTTTCAAATTCTTGTCCGAGCTCGAAAGCTGCTTGGTTACCACCCAGATCCGCCGTCACCAAAACATGGTGATGGCGTTTCTTGATTTGGCGGTCACTGGTGTTGGCAACAAAGCCTTGACCAGTAATTCGGACAACGTATCCTAATTTTTCAAACCAGATTCGGAATGCCAGAGCATTACGTGGCTTGACCACCTTTTTCATGCCACAACCTCCAGTGCTTTACGCAAATATGAATCAATGTTGTCTTGGCCCAAAAACCACTTCACATAGTCTTTTGGTACTTTGTTCAGTTCCACGCCCTTGTGCTTACCGAATGGCATCACTTTAGGAATACGTGCCTGCTCAGAAAGTACATACAGGCTGTTCATGTCTTTAATGCCCAGCTTTGAGCAGATGTTTTTTAAGATGATGTAGGTGAACCAGATGTCATATTTCGCGCTGTGTGCATTGCGCAAAAGGTCACGGGCCTTGTTCTTGTCAGCGCTCAGGAAGTAAAACAGGGCGCTTAATGTGCGTGAATCATTCTCTGGCCAGACTGTACGTGCCAGGGCCAGCGTGCAGATTGTTTTAATGTCACCCGGAACCGGGCCACATTTACCGATTGCTTCAATGTCATAACCGATGTTGTGGCCAATGATGTAGTCCACACCCTCTGGCAGCTTGAAAGTGTCATAACTCGGCTTGTCAGCAATATCACTTTCCAGAATGTGATGCACTGCCATGGCACCGTATGCGATTGGCTCAGGGCATGAGAAATATTCATCAAACAAACGCGATGAATCAAACTCCAGTGCACCCTCTTTAAAGAAGCAAGGTGCATAGGCGATTTCAATCGGGTACCCATTAATTGTGTGGGTTTCAGTATCTAAAATTATTGCTTTCATGCGCTGATGGTTTCCCTCGCTAATTTTTCAATGTCTTTTTTCACTGCTGGTAGTTTTTGAGCTTCGATTTCAGCTAAAGCATCCAAGCCCAGGTATTCACAAACGGTTTTAGTGTCCAGACCGCGTTCATCAATAAAGCCCTGCAGATCTGCCAGCTGCTGATCATTCAGTCCGTTAAATTCCGGTGGATCAATCCAGGCGTTGCGCTGCTTATCAAACGTGCACCCCAGTTCTTTTGCACGCTGGACCATTTCGGCACGCATAGCCTTGTAATTCAGATGCGTGTCATCAAGCGCTTCAGTCAGCTGGTTTAAGTCACTTGCATACTGAGCTTCAGCACAGCTTTGCTTCCAGTTTTCAAGTTCTTCATTGGCTTTAGCCGCGGCCAGCTGGGCAGGGGTAAGCGTGTTGATATGGTCTTTGGCCTGCTGAATCAGATCCGCTAAAAACTGCGGATGATCTTTCAGGTCTGGTACCCACACTTCACCGGTATCACCACCTAAGGCGCCTGAATTTTTGGCATGGTGAGTTGGCGACGGTCGAAAGCTGATTACCCGGGCATTCTTGCCTTCACCGGTAGTGACAGTGGTCAAATAACCCATGATGTCTGCAATGCGGTACAGCTCATTTCGGTTTTTACCGCCCAGATCTGGACGATAGATAATCTGGTCGCCGTTTTGATCTTCCGAAGCATGGGCAATAAACACGACATCTTTACCCAGACTGATCAGCATGTTGATGTAGTTCTTAAAGGTCTGGTTAGCCAAGCCCTGGGCTTTCAGTTTTAAAGCACCATCTTTCTGGCGGTTGTTGGCCGTCAGCAGCAGGTGGGTTTTGATGCTTTCCAGCATCGCGCCCACGGTATCAATCACCACAGTGTTGTACGGTGCCAGGTCTTGTGGGGTGAGGTTCGTCACATCTGCCCATTGCTGGACCTGTACCACAGCACCGCGACGCAGCTCACCAGTACGGTGCGCACCACGGTCGAAGTCAAACGAGATTGCTTTGTCTGCAGTAAAGCCAAGTGATGTTTTGCCCAGACCAGGATCGGCGTAAATGTAAGTGATGATGGCACTCACATTTAAAACCTGATCTGCAGTAATAATTGGTAAAGCCATGACAGATGCTCCTTATCTGGCCCAACCCATACGACGCTTATATGCTTTGCGCTCGTAGGATGGGATGTGTGATGCCTGTAATGCCTGAGCCAAAGTTTTACGACGCTGATAAGCAGCTTCACGCTCAAAATTGCTCATGATCCACGGGCGGGCAACGTGTGTTTCAAGAGTGACCAGTTCAAGGCCATCATCGCGTTCGATGTAGAAGCGGTGGCCGATGCGTACATAGACATGAGGGCCAAGGCGCATACGCATATTGCCGTTGGCATCAGTGCCCAGGTAGTTAGAAAATTGTTTGGTGTTAGTCGTCATCACGCAGCCTCCACTAAACGGTGTTTTTCGATATAGCCTTTGATCAGCTGGTTGATGTTGTAGTGGTCAACGTGATCGGTGAAATCGTTGTAAGGATTGCCATTGGCATCAAAAACTTTGATTTCACCCAGCTGCTGAACTTCAACCGCATTAAATTCCGAGCCTGGAACGCCGTAGCTGTCCTGGAAGGCTTCAACAGTGAAAGGAACGTGAACGCTAAAGCCATCCAGATTGATGACTGCACGACCTTCGGTTTCAGAAGTCATGACCAAGGTGCTGATGCCGTACTCAGAAGGCGCAACCTTAGGCTGATAAACAGGTGCGCGGGCCGCCTGTTGTGGCTTGTATGCCAGGGCCAAACCGCCAACGCCAACAGTTACAGAAGCTGTAACAATTGTGATGGCCAGGGTATTGAAAGGAGTGAGTTTTCTGTTCATACTTATCTCGCGTTTAGCAAAAGCCCAGTTTCCTTCCAAAGTCGCTGGGCTTTTTTATTGGGTATGAGATAAATATGAACTATTGGTTCAATTAAGTCAAGAACTAAAAGTTCAATATTTTGTATTATTGAATTATTAGTTCTGATTTGTGCTTTAATAGGCAAAAGAAAACCCACCGCTGGGGTGGGTTGATCTTAAGTGAACACTTTATTTTTTTACTTCAGTAATACTGATCGGCTTGTCTTTCATAAATTCTACAATTCCTTCACCACCTTTAAAGTGGATAGACACACCGTCATCGTTTGCTAAGCGAACTCCACTGCCAGAAACAGCGCGTTTAAGATGGTAAATCTTCCCAGAGTTGTCGGTCATTTGTGCCGTTTCAAAGTTATCTGCTGATTGAAGTTTGATAGTTAGATCCATTGGGCCTGTGAAATGAATTACCTGTATATTTGAGGAAGTACCACTCACGACTTTTTCTTGTGAAACATCTTTGCTGTGGTTAGTTGTACAAGCACTAAGCGCGAATCCCAATAATGCAATGCCTAATATATATTTCATGCAATGTACCTTTTTATAAGTAGGAGTTAGGTTGGCTTATTTTAAATGTTATACTATAACATTTAAAGGCAGGGTTACACTTCCATTACACTAAATAAAACCCACCGATGGGGTGGGTTCTTGTTCCAATTTTTTGACTAATTAGTTATCAACTAAACCTTTGTAGCCAAGATAGTTGACACCGACTAGTGTAAGTATAAGTAACTGAAAAATAAAAAATAAAGAAAATAAACTAATCAGAAAGTAGACTATAATACTCAATTCATTCGAGCATGAAAAAACTATAAAGTTTGCATCTTTATTGAGCACAAATAGAAATTTAAAAAGCGCTAAAGTTAATGCGAGTATTAAACTTACGCTTGAAAGGTATGCAAAAAGCATAGTAAGAAAAACGCGACGGGTTAACTTTTGTTTAAAAGTTTCAGACCTATCTGGTTCGAATTTTTCTATATATGGAGCATTCTTCTCATTGATAATCCTATCGATTGCTTTTTTGTTAATAGCTGCAATAGCTGATAGAGATGCAATATAGAAACCCGGAAGAATGGCCAATAAAGTGAATAAATCACCAAACCTCTCACTTAAAAAATAGTTACCATTTTTAAGGTTAAATGCTGCCCATGTAGCAATAATGCTAAACATAATTGCAAGTAAAAGGGGGACAATAAATACTGCACCATAGTGAGCATTGTCGGGATATTTAATTTTAAGAAAATCAAATACTTTAATAGCTTGATTTAGCATATCCCCCCCTTAAAAAATAACATCTCTTAAAAATTGTCCTGCATAATCGCAAAACATTGAGTAATTGGTTTAGGTTCTTTAGATTCCAATCCATTAATTGTATTTATATCACGGTCTTCCCAATTGAGATAAGCCCTTTTAGTTAAACCTAGTGTTACATCATCAATGTATTCATATTTAGTTTCGCCCTTATTATGTTGATTTCTAATCATAAGATAAGTTTTAGGGTCTGCCTTAAATTCACTTTTATAATTCTGTTTTGTATTCTCCAGCCAGTTCTTCAGAGTATTCGGCGTTAATTTACTCAGGAACGAACTGTTATTACTGATCGTAATTCCTAAGCTTTTAGTTTGGTCCTTTAGTACACTATGTTGGTCGAAACTTTGTGTAACTTTGGTTTGTTCAACTAAAACAATACTTTGTAAGAGCCCTTTATTGACAGCTTCAATAATGCTACTTGTTGTAACAGGGGTAACATTAACTTGTGGTTTACATTTAATTTCATCTTGAGTCATCGGATCTGTTGCGATCCAAAACTGTGAATCATAAGTTAGTGAAAAAAGTTCAGTAAATAAAGCAGGAATAAACTTCTGACTCATGCCTGGGACTAATTGAACACATAAATTTGCTTCTGTTTTTGATACAGGTTTTGTCTTGATAATTACATGAAGTAACGTACGAAGTCCGTGTTCTTTTGGGATTTTTTGAGTTAAGACATTATTTTTAGTGTTCTCAAGAATACGAGGATCAACTTCTAGATCATTAAATGTAAATAAAAGCTTATATCCCTCTTTTATCTTATCAATTGAAACCCATTTTATCCATTTTTTACCACTATTAAATTCTTTAATTATTTTCCCATTAGTGCCAAATGCGCTTCTGTTTAAATTATAATAAGATTCTAGTTTTTGACAAAAGTCCAAAGTTGGGATTTCGCCAAAAAAATATTGAGCATCCTCTTTTCTACGCACTCGTGTTCTATCTGCCCGAAAATGAAAATAATCAAATCTAATATTAATTGCCATACTTATCTCCCCCCGATTAAAGAGTCGCTCGGGTTGCGACTTTCATAAAACACCCAAGCCGCATAAGCGGCTTTTTAATTTTTTAATATTTAAATTCTCTGTGGTGCTGGACCACTACACCAATAATCGAAATTTCAATCTGTGTGGAGTTATAGGTCGGGTAATCTGGGTTTAGCGGCACCAGCTCGATAATGTCCACGCCATGCTCATTGATCCCGATGACACGATATTTCTTGAAAGTAGTTAAGGCTGAGCCATGTTGAATTTCTTGAGCTACAACTAAGGAACCGGGTACTGGAACCTTTGCTGCATCCACAACAATTTCATCACCCGGTTTAAACTCGGGTGCCATACTCATCCCGTCTACAATAAGCGAGAAGACAGCCTTGGGGTTTATGCCTTCATAAGTCGTATATGTTTCACTTTTTGGATTTAATCCATCATAAGCAACTTCACGCCATGCGCCGGCTTGAACAAAATCTAACACAGGGATCTTTCTCAGTAATTTTTCTGATGGTCTTACATTGCCAAACACCTCGCCGGCATATGTTTTTTGTTCTGAATCACCAGTTCCATTTAACAGCCACTCAGCAGATACGCCAAGGAAATCAGCCAGCAGGGGGATTTTTGACGTTTCTGGAATTGCTTCACCTTTCAGCCACTTTCCAGCGCCCTTATCAGAAACATCAAACTCTCGGCTCAGTACCCGTGCACGTCCACGAACAGGATAATTTTTATCATCCATAGCCTTATGAATTCGCTTGGCAAACTCTTCCTTAATTTTTTCTGTAGAACTATTCATTAGAAAAACCCTGTGAACCATGAGTTCAATAATAATTAGTATTGAAAGAACTATCAGTTCTTGTTAAAGTTGAACCAAAAGTTCAGTATGGAGAATTAATGTGAACTTGAAGTCATATATAGATCAGGCTGGTGGAGTGTCCGCCGTAGCAAATATGCTCAATATCTCAAACCGCGCTGTTTACAAGTGGTTGCACAAAAATGAGTTACCGCGAACTGAATATACCGGCGAAACAAACTATTCAGCGACTATTGAGAAGGAAACTGAAGGCAAAGTCCTTAAGCAGAACCTTTTAAAAGTCGGTAAGCCTAAAAATGCCACCGCCGCATAAATCAATTATCAACTGATTGATTCTAATTAAATACGTTCAAAGGAATCACAAATGAACATTGTAGACGCGGCTTATCACACGGTGCACGACTACCCAGGCGGTGCAAATGCACTGGCTCCACGCATGGGTATTAAAAGCCCGGCTGTTCTCAACAGCAAAGTAAATCCGAATACCGATACGCACCATATTTCACTTGTTGAAGCCTCAAAACTCATGGCCATTACAGGCGATCCACGCATTTTGCAAAGCCTCAATGCTGAACATGGGAAAGTCGCTATTGATTTACCGGTCATTCCTGAATGCCGGGATTCTGCACTGACAGAACTGATTTTGAATATGGGAATTGCTGGTGGAGATATACAGGCGGTTTTCAAGGAAATGATGGCTGATGGCCGGGTAACGCTGGGAGAGGCAATGGATATGTCCAAAGTCATCCACACGCTTCACATGGTCTTAGCTGAACTGGATGCGCAGGTCCATGCCTGTGTTGATGAAAAAGAAAAAGCCTGATGGTTCAGATCAGGCTTTTGGGATTCTTATTCGAGGTAAATCAAATATGAATGCAAGAGCAAATTTAGCACATGAACCAGCAGCACCTCAAGCTGAAGTGGTTTGGTTCCCCAAAAAAGAGCGACAAGTAATGTCAAAAAAAGAAGAGGGCTACACAAGAACGCCTAACTCTTTAATTGACGACCAGATAATGGCGCAATTAAACGATAAAGCTTTTAAGTGCCTTATGTTCATTGTGCGGCAAACATCCGGCTTTGATCGTGCATCTCACTCAATCTCAATTACCCAATTTCAGAAGTATTGCGGCATCAAAAAACGTGACACGGTGATGACCTGTATCAAGGAACTGGAAGATAAAAAACTCATCAAAGTTGAGCGCAAAACCGGCTGTTTAAATGTGTACAGTTTGTCCCTTAACCAGTCCCATGAAACGGGACTACCTTCAAACGGGACTAGTACCATTGAACGGGACGGGACTAGTACCACGAAACGGGACGGGGGTAGTCCCATCAAAGGGGACGGGACTAGTACCGTTGAACGGGACCCTATTAAAGAAACACTTAAAGAAAATATTAAAGAAAATTTTAAAGAGTGTAGCGCGCAAGAAAATTCAGTCGATCAGGTTTTACAAATCTGGACACCTGATTTGCACTCACTGAATTCCTGGTTACAGCGATCAGGTGAAGCCAAAATGACCCAAGAGCAGGTCGATCAAATTCTGCTTGAGGTGAATGCGTATTACGAACCCCGTTTGAACGCTGGCTCACTCACACCGACCCAGATGTATGCAAATTTCGTGAAGTGGGTGAAACGCAGCAAGGTTGGCCAAAGATCGGCTCAATTCGAAAAACCACTGAGTCAGCCGGACCATTCCCGAAACGTCAACGATGCCTGGGGAGAGATCCAGCACTACGCACCGTGTACCGATGACATTGAGCTGGGGGATTTGATATGAACTCAACCGCTGTTACTCAACAATTCAATCTTGAAGTCAGTCACGAGCTTTGTGCAATTCACGCCGAGCCAAAACTGATCACCGGTGGTGGCCCGATTTGCGGTACCTGTGCCAAAGAAAAACTGAACCAGGCAAACCGTGAACACCAGAAGCAGGTGGATACCGAAGTGCGTAAAAAACACTTTGCCGGTGCCAGGTTGCCAGCCCGTCATGCTCAAAGCGGCTTTGCTGAATACCAGACCCAGAACGATGGCCAGAAGCTGGCAAAAATGACCTGCGTGAAATTCACCAAGGATTTTATTGCCGGTAAAACCCGCAACCTCATCATGGTGGGCCGTACGGGTACCGGTAAAACGCATCTGTCCTGTGCGGTGGCAAGAAACGTATTGGAGCGCGGTAAATACGCCCGTTACATCACTTCCGAAGACATGGCCAATGAGATTGCCAATGCCTGGAAGAAAGAGGCTAATGACAGCGAATCAAACGCAATCTACCGGTTTACGGAATATGACCTCCTGATCCTGGATGAATATGGCCTGCATGATCGACATGAAAACCGTCTGCAGCTGGTCCACAAGGTTTTGTATTCCCGCTATGACGAAGGCAAACCAACGATGCTGATTTCAAACTTTACGCTTGAAGAACTGCGCAAGGATTTGGGTGATCGCCTGTGGTCCCGTTTCCAGCACGATGGCTTAGACATGGTTGAGTGCAATTGGTCTGATGCGCGTATGAGAGGTGGGGTGTGAGTGTAATTTCTGAATACAAAGACTCAAGCGGTCTTACAACTTATCCAGCGCCGCTTACTGATCATGCGTTTGCTGGATTGAATGAGCAGGAAAATATCGACTTCAAAATCTGGCTTGGCTTGATTGGTGAAAATGAAATCGAGGTCGCAGCTGATCAAAAGTTAGAAACCTATTTTGTTAAAGCTTTTAAAGAACAAAAAGAAGATCGCTGCCAGTACATGAATCTAGCTCAAAAAACATCTCTTATTAGCTTTTGGTTTCTTCAGGCGCAAGCTGATAAGGCTTGTGCAGGCTTGAGACATGGATGTGAATTTTGGCAGCTGGTTGATTGGGTCCCGACTCAAGAGGAATTTAATAAAGCATTCCCGGCACCAGAGTCGCTGGAGCTTGAATATGCGCCACCCATGGAGCCAGTGGTTAAGCCAAAACCTATAAAGCAGGCCGAAGCTAAAGCAAAACCAGTTCGTGATGAATGGACTTTGGATTTATTTGGGGGCGCAGCATGAACAATCGCAAAACCTATGTCGAAAACTTTGAGGTGATGCTGGAAATTTTGCTCTTCATCACCTACTCAGGCAAAGCAGCAACCTGGCAGGATATTCACGACAACGTAATTGATAAGCATAGAGCTACGCTGAATCGCTACTTAAAAGCTCTAGCCGAACTAGGTTTTCTGACCAGGTGTGAAAGAACTAAAAACGGAATTTTTAGCTATGCGGCATCAAGCAAGGCTAAAGAGTTATTTGGAGTGAAGGGATGAGAAGTCTAAATAAAGCTTTGCGTGAGTGGTTGTTAGAAAGACGCGGCAGAGGTATAGCACTAGCTAAAAAGCTTAACTGCTCAAAGCAGTATATCTCGGAAATATCGAAGATGGAGACCGGGCTTTCACTGGCGAAATGGGATGAAATTCAGTGGGCCATGCTTGAAGTGGAAGGCAATGAGCGAGGAGTAAAGGGATGAACTTAACAATCGAAGAAATGCGGAAAATTGTGGAGGGGGCGCCTGTGGGAGCGACAGATTTTCTACATGATACCTACTTCCAAAAAAGAAATGCAGTTGAGTGGTATTACTGGGAGGAGGATCAATGGAAATTTACTAGCTATTCCGAGCGTTTTAAGCACCTTCTAGTTTGTCTTGGGGATCTGCGCGCAACCATCGCCGACCATGACCGCACCGACCATGTGAGTGATATTCGGAATCATATTAGCCCCACTACGAAGGTGATTGAGCATGAGTGATTTTGAAAAGTGGCTTGAAGACCAGGACTTCTACACAAACATGCGATTCATACACGGTGACAAGCTGTTTGATAGGGATGGCGATGTTTATCGGGTGTTGCCGGTGCAGATGGCTTATCAGGCTTGGGATTATCGAAAAGCCCAACTCAACAACATGGAGGCTTGTTATATCGAGAAGAAGAAGCAGGTTGAGGCTGTTTCTCACATGCTTGAAGGGGATTTGAAATATGTGGAGCAAGACAGGCGAGGAAATTTTGATTTTCTTCAAATGGCAATGATTCGTTGCTTGGGTGATGCGATCAAAGCCCTGCGAGGTGACAATGACTAATCTCCGTATCACCGCAGCACAGGCACGAAAAGCCGGTATTGGTCCTCGATTTGGTGTAACAACCAAGTCGGGGAAGAAGAAATCCAATCCAGATCCAATGCCAAAGGTTCCAGCCCACCTGGTCGAAGGGAAAGGGTTTGGTGTGATGAATGATGAATTGCTCTGGTGTGAAGTTTTTATCACACCCCCTTCGGTAAATCACTACTGGATTCGCGGGGCCAACAAAACCAACCGATTAAGTAAGCGCGCAATCCACTTTATTGAGGTTATGAAGCGTTTTATTGAGCCGGCAGGGTATCAGGGCAGAGTTCGCGTAAAGATCGAATACGCGCCACCTGATGCGAAAATACGCGACATCGATAACATCGTAAAGCCTTGCTTTGATGCTTTATCAAAAGGCGGTTTGATTCTGGATGATTCCCAGGTGGATGAATTGCTCGTGAAGCGGTTGCCATCAGAAAAGGGTGGGAAGCTGATTATTCAAGTTGAAAAGTTAAGGGCTTAAGAGGGAATAGGGATGAATGCGGCGACAGGGTTAAAAATGAATTGGTCTAAGCGTTCTGCGCACCAATGGCTTGAGCAATATGGGGCTTGGGTAAGAACAGTAAAAACAAACGTGTCAGCCAATCCGCTTGCTGTGTTGATTGACCAAAATGACAAAACAAGAATACGCGCAAGCAAGGTGTCAATTCCAGTTGAGATTGAAGATCATGAAGCGGTGCGAGTTAGTCAATTGTTGGCAAAAATGCATAATGATAGTCGGGAGTTTATGCAGGAAAGAGCTTGGTTTTTAATCCTTTTTTATGAAAACAATTGGTCGTATTTGAGTATTGCAAATGCTCATGATTGCAGTAAAGCAAAGGTACGTGCTGAGATTGATAAAGGACTTTCGTATCTTGATGGTGTGATTGAGAATTTGCCCTATTGACAGTGCAGCACACTTTGTTTAAATTTGTGATAAGTGGTCGAAGTTATGTATACGCACTTAACCACCTGAAAAGCAAATGACGATCAGGAAAGACTGATAATTACCGTAAAGGCTCACAGAAATGTGGGCTTTTTGCGTTTTGGCGGCTTTCTTTATTCGTAGTGGTTTAAATTGAATGCCGCCATTTATTAGTTTTAAAAGGTGAGTATTACTTGAGCCTGGCGAACTCTTAACACAATCAGTTATGAGCCATTAAGCACACACTACCAAGCCAACTAGGAAGAATTATTTCTTAGTTGGTTTTTAATGGGCCTTAAGCTTAAGTGGTATAAGCGTCCCGCTCATAACGGGGAGATAGTCGGTTCGAATCCGATGGGGCTAACCAGATTCTTTTAGGAGATTGCGATGCTCCGATTCCTATTCTGTTTATTCGGCTTCCATGGTGCAACCGAGATTGATTACACGATTGATGATGAAGAAATCAAAGTGTGTCGAGAATGTTTAAAAGAGATTGATTAATTTCTCCATCGCCGGACGGATTACGGCACATAAAACCCTGCCACATACTGGCTATTGGCAGGGTTTTCTTTTCTTATTGGTGGTGTTTATGACTCAGTATAGCGATGAAGCTATTGCGCAAGAGTTGCAGGCTGAGCTAATTCAGGCTGTGAAGCGCACACAAGACAAGCTTGATGTGAAATTTATAACCGTGAATATGGACCTTGATATTTATGGCGAGGGTTCAAAAGTGAAATTCTCAACAATACCAGAGCATGTTTTAAAGCCTGTGAGTTGATTTTATTTGGTGGCGGTCATGACAGACAAAGTACAAGCGAAACGAGACTTAGAATTTTGCAGTGCTGAGCTGTCTAAGTATCAGAATCTCAGCCGTTCAGGTCTTAAGCGTCATCAAATGATCGCGATTGATGAAATCATGATTGAGCTTAAGGAACGCATCCGAAACTTACGGAACGTACTGCAATGATCAATGAAGTCGGACAAGCCATACCAGTTCGACCATATCCACCAAAAGAAATATTCGATTTAGATACGCCTAACTTTATCCCAGCACCAGAACTGTGGGCATGGATTAAAGCGGTATTTCTAAATGAACATTCCGAAGTGTTTAATCCTGATCATATTCATCTGGACTCATTTTACTGGCCACAGATCGCCGTGATGTGGGCAAATGGTGGATTCATCAAACAGGGTCGCTTTGTTGTTGGCCAGGCTGAAAAAGTCATGATCAATGTGGGTGGATGGAAGAAAGCACGCCAAGAGGAACAATTTGAGCAATGGTTCGGTCAAGTTCCTGAATACCTCATTACCGTTGATGCCAAATTTGCCCAAGTGGCGAATGATATTGCCTTTTGTGCACTGGTTGAGCATGAGCTTTACCACATTGCACATAAGCGTGATGAATGGGGTATCCCACAATTTAACCGTGAAACAGGTTTACCAAAGCTTGAGATCAAAGGGCATGACGTGGAGGAATTCACTGGTGTGGTACGCCGTTATGGTGCAAGCGAAGAAGTTCAAACCATGATTGATGCAGCGAAACAGCGACCTGAAATTTCAAGAGCCGATATTTACCATGCGTGCGGTACTTGCTTTCTGAAGGTCGTTTAAATTTTTTTGTCCATTGAGTTGGACGAAGTTGGACGGATAAAGAGCAATGGCAACGCTAAATCAAAAGCACAAACTCTTTATCGTGCGTAGCTTGGCGCAGTGGAATACACCTACTGAAACCGTTGAGCTTGTCCAACAAGAGTTTGGCATCACTATTTCACGTCAGCAGTGTGAGGCATACGACCCGACCAAACGGACAGGGCAAAACCTCAGTAAAGCATTAGCTGATGAGTTTTATAAAACCCGGGAGCAGTTCCGTAAAAACACAGATGAAATGCCCTTGGCGAATCTAGCCGTGCGCTTACGTCATTATGAGAATTTGCTGAATAACCCACAGAACAAACGCAATCCGATTTTACAGCTGACCATTCTTAAACAAGTGGCTGAAGATGTCGGTGGCAAGTACACCAATAAAACAGAATTGACTGGCGCAGGTGGTGGACCATTACAAAGCGAAAATGTTACCTACGTGGATGCTAGCCCTGAATTAGTGAAGCAGGTGTTAGATGAACTCGAAAGTAAATACTAGACCGCTTGAGATAAAGATCGAACGTGAGAAATGCGAACGTGAACATCTATTTTTCACACGCCGTTTTTTCATGCCTCGTATGGGCTTTAAATTTTCAGTCAATTGGCACCATGAATATATTGCATGGGCAATTGATGAAGTCATTGCTGGTCGCATTGAAAACCTAGTCATTAACGTTCCACCAGGTTCAGGTAAGACTGAATTACTGACCAATCTGATTGCACGTGGTATCGCACGTAATCAGCGTTCACGATTTTTATATTTGTCATTCTCCCAGTCTTTGGTCGAGGATGTGTCATCCACTGCCCGAAACATCGTTAAATCGGATGATTTTCAGGAGTTATGGCCGGTTAATATTTCGACCAGTACCGATGCAAAGGCTAGCTGGAAAACGACTGTAGATGGCTATGAAGCGGGGCATGTGTATAGCGCCTCGATGGGTGGTCAGGTCACAGGCCGCCGTGCAGGTACATTGGCAGATGCTGGATTTACCGGTGCGATTATTCTTGATGACCCATTGAAGCCGGAAGATGCATTTAGTGCTACAGCAAGAAAAAAGGCAAATCGTAAGATTCTGAACACAGTCAACTCGCGTAAGGCCAAGTCATCCACACCGATTATCTTGATCATGCAGCGCTTACACGTTGAAGATCCGACAAACTTTGTGATGACGGGCAACGTGCCAGGGAAATGGCATCAGATCTCGATACCGGCATTGATTGATGATGATTACATCAACTCATTGCCAGAGCACATTCGTAAGAAGGTGCCGCGTGATGTAGAGCGTGATGAAAAAGGCCGTCAAAGCTACTGGCCAATGAAAGAATCGTTACAGTCATTACTGCAGCTGGAGCGAGGCGGGCAGGATAAAGATGGTGCAACGGTTTCACGTTATACATTCAGTAGTCAGTACCAGCAATCGCCGAAAAAACTTGGCGGGGATTTGGTCAAATCTGAATGGTTTGGGCGTTATGTGGAACTTCCGCCGCTTAAATGGCGTGGCATCTGGGCTGATACGGCTCAAAAGGTCAAAGAGCACAACGACTATTCAGTGTTCTTGTGTGGCGGTCTTGGGTATGACGACAAGCTTTATATCATTGACGTGAGGCGTGGTAAGTGGCTTGCACCAGAATTGCTGAAAGAAGCTGAACGGTTTATTAAAAAACATCATGTCGATACTCCCGCTTTGGGTGCATTGCGCTATATGGCCATTGAGGATAAAGCCTCTGGCACAACATTAATTCAGACTATTTCACGAACAACAACATTACCGATCCGGGCGATACAGCGCGATACCGACAAGCTGACCCGGACAATGGATGTGGTGTTTTATGTTGAAGATGGCCGGGTGATGTTGCCAGCTGATGCGCCATGGTTGCTTCCTTACATTGAAGAGGCTGAAGGACTAACAGCTGACATGACACATGATCATGACGACCAATGGGACCCGACGATGGATGCAATTAACGACACCCTGGTAAATGGGTATTCGCTTTTAGATTAGGAGAGTAAGAGTGGCAGAGCAAACTCAAACGACTCAGAACGTGACTGATGGCGCTTATGTCAATTTTGCCACCAATCTAGGTACAGAGCGCGACAAAGCGAGTCATGGCAAATTTGTAAAGAACATGACCTTGGGCGATCACGATTTTGAAGCCGCTTATGAAGACTGGCTGGCCAAGAAAATTATTAATCGTCCAGTTCAGGATATGTTGCGTGCAGGCTGGTTTTATACCGGCATAAAAGAGCAGCAAAGCAAAAAGATGGCAGATGAGGTAAACCGTCTTGAGCTACGCCGTAAGCTTTACACTGCTTTTAAATATGCGCGTTTATATGGTAGGTCCTACATTCTGATTGGTTTCAGTGGTGGTGATCTGGCTGATGCGGTTGACTGGGATTCTATCCGCCGTGGTGAATTACAGTTTTTTACCGTGCTCAAAAAATGCCAGGTTGAGGTGTCGCAAGGCACAGAGTTGGTCCCGCCGAGTGAAAACAACGGAGACCCGAATCAACCTAGGTTTTATCAGGTTCAAACCACTGAAGACTCTCACGTAAAACATAAGGTGCATTACAAGCGGATAATCGAAATCAAAAATGGGGAAGAAGGTGAATCAACCCTGCTGGCGATTTACCGGACCCTGTTGCATTTTGTGGGTACCAATAGTGCAGCGGCAAGCCTGGTGCATGAGGCCAAGATTGATGTTATCCAGATGCCGAATCTGATTGATTCCTTAAAAAACCGCATGAAGGATACGATGGCCCGATTCTCTGCAGCTGCACTGATGAAAAGCATCAATGGCATGTTGGTCCTTGATGCTACAGAGAAGTATGAGAGCAAAACCAACAATCTCGCCGGATTGCCTGAGTTGATGCGGGAGTATGGGGCACAAACTGCAGCTGCAGCGGATATACCTTTTACAGTGTTATTTGGCCAGACAACATCTGGATTAAATAATTCGGGTGAGTTTGATCTTCGGAACTATTATGACCGGGTCAATACGGATCAGGAATGGACGTTGCATCCAGTGTTGTTGCCATTACTTCGCCTGATCTATCAAAGCCTGTTTAGTAAGCCACCGGTCGGCATGGATATTACTTTTTATCCACTCTGGCAGCTGGATTACAAGACTCGCTCTGAAGTTGAGAAGAATAATGCGGAGCGGGATATTAAGTATCTTGAGAAAGGAATTGTGAGTGAGGCCCAGGTGGCGAGACAGCTGCGTGAGGATGGCACTTACGATTATATCGACGATACCCATATCAAGGCGCTTGAGGCGGTAGCGGAGACTTACAGTGGATCTGAAACAGATTAAACCCAAGAAAGGGGTGCGTAAGTTTAATGCTGCACCTATTCTGCAGTCACGAAAGGCCGAAATCGCATATACACGCGAACTGCTGGCACTGGTGGCATATACGCAGAGCGAGATCAAAAAAGGTCTGATACCGATGCTGAAGCGCTATAGCGTTGGTGATGCATCCGCTGTTCAGGTATCAGACCGTTTTATTGACGAGTTCATTCAGGCGCTTGCTGCGTTACGCAATCGAATATTGTTAATTACAGATACGATGGCAATTGAAATTGCGCGCCGTATTGTTGAGCAGAACAGGCAATCTACAGATCAGCAGCTGGCCAACATGCTACTCAAGTTTACTGGCATTGATTTTACAGCGCTGATGCGTAGTGAAGACCTGTTTGATGCTGTAAATGATGCCATTCATGCCAATGTGCAGCTGATCAAATCCATACCTTCACAGCACCTGGACAAGGTGGAGCGGATTGTACTGAATGGAATCCAGAGTGGACTTAAATCAGAGTCCATGGTTAAAGCCATTCAGGGGATTGGGCACAGCACAGAGAAGCGTGCAAAGCTCATTGCTCGGGATCAGACTGGAAAGCTCACCAGTAAGCTAACCGAGGTACGGCAAACCAAGTTAGGGATTACTCACTACTACTGGTCATGCAGCCGTGATGAGCGTGTTCGTGATTCACATTTAGCCCGTGATGGGAAACTTTATGCCTGGACGCATGTGCATGATGACGGTCATCCGGGTATTCCGATTCGCTGCCGTTGTGTAGCAATCCCATACACAGCGCATCTGTTTGATCCGAATGCGCCTACACCAGAAGAGATTATTGCGATGCAGGAGGCGGCTTGATGGTTACTCAAGAACAGCAAATCATTTATGATCTAATCTTACAAGCGTGGACGAGGCCAAAATGAGAGATAAATATTTGATGTGGGGTGCAGCTATCCTAATTTGTGCCATTGCTCTGTTTTTTGGTTACGTGGTATGGCAAGACGCTAAAAGTGAAAAAATTTCACTGAATAAATCAGATTGGACTTGCACCAAAACTGAAACGCAAGTGAATAACATTGTTGCAGGAAAAGTCATTGCGCCACAAATTACTGAGCATTGTGTGCGGTATGAGAGAAAATAAGTAAAAATGAAAGTCGATCACTCAGACCTAAAACCGCGCCAATTTTTGCAGCGAAATTCAACTTATGCACCTTCGGGTGCTTTTTTAATGGTGAAAAATTATGTGTTGTAAGAATTGCTGTCGTTGCTCATGCGCTAAAAGTTCAGGCTATCAACCGGAAGCTAAACCTGAGTATGTTCCGCCACCACCGTTGGTAAAACTTGGTCCACCAAAGAAACCATAAATAGATTGGCTAAAAATCCATGAAAAAACTTATACACACCAAAATCGGTGACTTTGCGCCGTCCCAGTCTTCACGATCCCTCACCACAGAGGGATTTTTATTATGTGTAGGGGCAAAACTGGCCAAGGCACCACAAGTGCGCAGTTATTACCCGGAAGAGTTCGGGGGAATTGAGGGCTTTAAGGAAGGCTATGCTTTCGGGATTTACACATCGGCGGATGAGCTATTTAGCAAAGCTACGATTACAAGTGCAGAAGGCAAGGATGCAACCAATAGTCATCCTCCAGGCAATCAGGTCAATGCTGCTACATGGCGACACTACAGCGTAGGCGAACTGAACAACGTCCGTGAAGAAAACGGTTATCTAGTTGGTGATCTGCTCATTAAGGATAAAACCGCCATTGAGATGATTCAGACCAATGAAAAGATCGAATTATCGCTCGGTTATGCGGCCGATCTAATCATTGAGAGTGGCGTAGCGGATGACGGCACACCATACCATGCCGTTTTCAAGAATATACAAGTCAACCATGTTGCGCTTGTTTACCAGGGTCGATGCGGTGGTGATTGCCGCGTTGCCGACCACAATCCAAACCCAAAGGGGAACAAGATGGAAGTCAAAATTAATGGTATTCGCTTTGAGGTTGGTGATAACCAAGCCTTGGTGGATGCTTTAGCACAGCAAGAATCGCAACTTGAAAACCTGAAAGCTGCCAAGTTGAAAATTGGTGATCAGGAGTTTTCTGTTGCCACAGAACTTGATGCAGTTCAGGCCGTAGCGGACAAGCTGGTGAAAGACCACAAAGAGCTTGCTGAAAAGGTACCTGAACTTGAAGCCAATCAGGTTACACCCGAAAAGCTGGAAACACTGGCAGCTGACCGAGCTGAATTAATCCAGGATGCTAAAAAGATTGATCCAAACATCAAAACCGAAGGCTGCACATGCGAGCAAATTAAACGTGATGTTGTTGCAGCAAAAGCTGGTGATGCGCTCGTTGTGGCTGTTTTGGGTGGTGTTTCTGTTGGTGATGCAAAGCCAGAGCTGATTGATACGGTGTTTCGTGCAATTCTGGCCACACCAACCAAGGCCAATCCGGTCGATCAGATGTACCCGAAACAAGTCGGTGACTCTGATCCAGGTCAACAACAAAAACCAGCATCTAAAGCGGATGCATGGAAACAACAAATTTAAGAGGGGATGACTGACATGGTTCAGCAAATTACCGCACGCCCGGGTCAAAAGGCGTATTTAGTAGGTCCTGAAGAAGTTTTATCAATCCCAATGGCCGGGGCGGGAACTTTATCAGACGGTGATACCGTTGTTCGCTCAACTGATGGTAAATCCGTGACGGCTGTAGCAGGTGCCACTCCTACACGTTTCGGTGTTGTTTTGCGTAATGGTGTGGGTAAATCAGGAAAAGATGCCAGCGGCAATGAAGCGTATCAACTGGGCGATATTTTGCCTGTCATGACGATTGGTAACATCTGGGTGAAACCATCTGCGCCAGTGACCGACATTACAGCAAAGGTGTATGTCAAAACAGCAAATGGAACAGCAGATGCGCCACTGGGTTCGCTGTCATCCGCTGCACTTGATGGCACAGAATTACCAAACGCATCATGGGAAACCGTGACCAATGCAGAAGGTTTAGCAATTTTACGACTTCGTGGGGCTTAATACATGAATCAATTATTAGCGCGTTTAACGCCGATTGCGGGAGCAATTCAGGCGCAAGTAGGTGATGCATTTAACATGCAGAATCTGGTCAATCTGTTTAAGCAGGTCGAGACGATCAATGAAACTGACGCCCAGATGTCAGAAGCAACCGAATACGCAAAATACATTCCAACCAAGCCAACCAATAATGTTGTGGGTGGTGGTGAAGTATTAAAACGTAAACGTGGTATCGGTAAAGGTAAGCGCCACGCTGGTACCGGTACTGACATTCCACTGGCTGAAGTTGAATACGATGCAGTGACCATGCCTGTAACTGCGGGTACCATCGGCTACCAGTATTCAATTTTAGAAATTCAGACAGCTATGGCTGCTGGTATTTCTTTGGATGCGGATAAAGCGCAAGCAGCGCGTCTGGCAGCAGAAAAACACTTAAGCGATGTAGCTTGGGAAGGTGAAGGAACTGTGAAAGGTTTCTATAACCAGTCTGGCGTTACAGTGGTGACAGCTCAACATGACTGGGCGCTCGCAACCATTGAAGAAGTGCTGGAAGATGTAAACGCATCATTGGCGCCATCATTAACAGCGTCAGCTTTTGATGATGCAATTCGCCCAGACACCTACCTGCTTCCATCAAACCAGTTCACTATTTTGGCAGGCCGTTTTGTTGCTGATAGCGGTGGCAAAACCTTCCTTGATGTCATCAAAGAGAAAAATATTTTCTCTGCATCGGGCAAAAAATTGGATTTTAGCAGCATTGAACGTACCAACGGTAAAGGCCTTGCCAGCACCGACCGTGCGGTAATTTATCGCCGCGATCCGTCATGCATTCAATTCCTTGCGGATGATGTACAGTTCCTGGCAGCCCAGCCGGTCGGCGTGGATATTAAGATTCCGGGCCATTACAAATATCAAGGCGTGTGGTTGAAGCGCGTCGATTCAATGCGTTATCTGGACATTTAAGGGGGCTAAAACATGCCAAAGTATACCTATAGCGGCGATCAGGCCGCTTTAATTTTGCCTACAAAACCACGCTTGGTGCTGGACAAGGGTGTGGCGGTAGAAGTCGCTCAGGCTGAACATGAGAAACTTTTAAAGCACAAAATCATCGGTGCTTTAATCGAGTCCGGTGAAATTGTTGTTGCTGATGAAGAGAAGCAGGTCAAGTCCACGCGAAGCACTTCAACGAAGCAAGAAGACTAATCTGGTGACAACATGGTCAGCATTAATTCAAGTGTGAATATTGATGATGACGGTTCACTGGATCGCTTCATTAAAAACGCCGAAAAAATGGGTGGCCATGTTGAGGTTGGTTGGTTGGCAAGCCAGACCCATATTGGCCGTGGTGGTGGTAAACGATCCATTACCATGGCTGACCTGGCTGCTATTCACTACCACGGTGTTCCATCCAAGAATATTCCAAAGCGTGATGTGGTCACACCAGCGCTAGAACAGAATCAGGAAAAGTATTTTGGCTTTATCGAGCGAAGCATACCGGCCTTGATGGACGGGAGCATGGACCTAAGGACCATGTGGGAATATTTAGGCATGGAAGGCATGGCTGACATTCAAAAGCAAATGGTGACTGCGAGACTGGCACCATTGCATCCGCGGACAATTAAGCGCAAAGGCAGTAGTCGTCCATTGATTGACTCAGGGCAATTACGTCAGGGCGTAACTTATATCGTCTCAGAGGCATAACATGGCATATATCACAAGAGATGAATTGATTGAAAGCTTTGGCCAGCATGAAATTGAGCGACTTGAAAACAATATCGCTCGAAACCATGATCCGGCCCTAACCGAAAATCAAAAAGCTCTTATCACAGAAAATGCAATAGAGCAGGCAAGTAATGAGGCTGATAGTTATATCGCTACCCGATACAACCTGCCATTACCCAGCGTGCCTGATCAGCTTAAGCGAAATATTGGTGATATTGCGCGCTATATACTTTACAAGGACCAGCCGACAGATGAAGTTCTTCGACGCCATGAGATGGCAGTCTCTTGGCTCAATAAACTCTCAACGGGCAAAGCTATCCTTGTATTTCCGATTGAGCCAGAGGGTGACGACGGTCAACCCATCGCAGGCACTGGAATCTTTGTGGTGTGACTATGGGTTATTTTGTTCTTGAGCCGATTTTGGTTGATCGCATTAAGCAGCATGTCCCTGGGCTTGTTGAGGTAAACACGCCTTTCAATATCGAAGAAATGCTGGAAGCCTCAAACAACTCTCCATCAGTAAGCGTTATTTACTACGACGATCGGGTGTCTACAGATGCCGGTCGCGGGGAGATGGCAGTTACCTATCAGCAGTGGCTGATTGTTCTTTCAGTTCGACATAGTGGCGCACAGCTACAGGAAACAAGCCTGATCAGAAAGAAGGCCGAGCCCTTCATTGATCAGATTCTGGGTGCTATGAAGGGTTTTAATCCAGCTATCACGGGTTTCAAAACATTCAAGCGCACCAATAGCCCTGTCCGGGTTGGTGGTAAAGCTGGTCACTGCTATTTCCCATTCATGTTTGAGATTCAGAAACTCATTTAAGGAGCCATCATGGCGAAACAATACAAAGCATTACAGCCTGTCGGTCGCTTTCAAAAGGGCGATATGGTCGGTGGGCTGAGTGATGCACAAATCAAAAAATTACTGGCAGATGGTGTCATTCAGGAACTACCTGAACCTAAAGCTGCTCCAGCCAAGAAAACTACGGGAGATGCTAAATAATGAGCACAAATTATATTTCACTCCAGGGTAAGTTTTACTTAGCCAAAATTACAGCGGGCGTGGCAGGTGCTATGCGCCACATCGGTAACGTGCCAGAGTTTGAATTGGAAATTGGTGCAGATGTGCTGGAGCATACTGAATCAACGTCTGGGATGCGTACGACTGACTTTACGATGGTGCAGACCACTTCAGTTAACTTCTCTGGCCAACTGGAAGAGGTGAACAAAGAAAATCTGGAATACATCGTTTCTGGTACCAATACAGACGTTGCTTCGGAAGCTGTCACCGATGTTTCACTGGGTACCGTGGCTGCTGGTGAAGAAATCAAGCTCGATGGCTACAACCTTTCCACTGTGACTTTCAAAGACTCTACTGTCGGCACACCGGTTACGCTGACTGAAGACCAGTACACGCTCGATGCTAAGTTCGGTACGGTTACATTTAACGATGTGGCAGGCCTGACGATGCCGATTCTGGCGTCTTATACCAATGGTACGGTGTCACATACCACGCTGGCGTCGAACTTCAGTGAAGAGTACGAGCTATTCTTCAAGGGTATCAATACGGCCAATGGTGAACACATGGCGGTTCGCTTATGGCGTACCAAGAAGTCACCGGAAACCACGTTCCCATTGATTCATGAAGAACTGGGTCAATATGCAATCTCCGGTCAGGCGCTTTCTGATATTACGAAGCAGAGCGATCCAGAGCTTGGATTGTATGGCCATATCGTCATTATTCCGGCAGCTGTTGCGCCGTAATACACATTGCAGGCACAAAGATATGGGCGCTAGGCGTCTTTTTTTGTGCCTGTTTTTTGAGATTGTTTGGCTTTGTATTAATTGATTTTTACAAACCCAAGTGATTTACCAACCTATTGACAAGAATCTATATTTTTTAAAGCAAAGCCGACTTTAACAAGTCGGCTTTTTTAATGCCTGTTTGTTTGTATTTGCATTCTGCATTCAGGCTCAACACAACTCAAAGGAGTTAATTATGAATGCTAAATTTAATCCAGTAGTTAAATTGGTTGAGGTTCAAAAAGGTGAGCCGACCACCACCACTTTGCAAATAGCACTAGGATTAGGAATTCAGCACGCAAGTGTAATTAAAATTGTAAGAACATACCTGCAAGACATTCAGGAATTTGGACGAGTGAGATTTGAAAGTTCTTACGATTACGGTGGTTTAGTGAATTCTGGATTTGAAATCCGAAATTCAAACCAAGGTCGCCACACTCGATACGCTGTTTTAAGTGAGCAGCAATCATATTTTTTAATGACTTTAATGCGGAACAGTCCAAAGGTTATTGATTTCAAAAAGGCGCTTGTTAAAGCATTTTTTGAGGCTCGCACCTTATTGCAAACCGATTACTTTTCTCTTATTCGGGAGCGTGAAACATTAAGCGCAAAACTTGAATGTGAAAAAGAAATAGCAAGTGCATGCGGAAAAGGGTTATCGGTTTGGAAAAAACAACGTGACTGCTTAACCACTGCAATTGCAAACGTGGATCGGCAGATTCAACCATGCTTATTTGACTAAAACCCTAGCCACCTTCGGGTGGCTTTTTTGAGATTCCATCATGAATGATTTTTTTATAGCAGATAATCGCAGCATTCAGCTTGGTGATATTGAAGTGCGTCAGATTCAGGTGAAAAACTACGATCAATGGCTTGGCTGCACTGCACAAATCAAAGTGTTTTTAGATAAGAAAGATCATTCAGATGAAGTTTTAACACAGCTGTTTTTAGCTCATCCGGTAGATGTTTTTAAAATGTGCCTGTTGGTGACTTCGATTGACGCGGATCAGTTAAAGAAACTGGCGGTTGATCAGCCAGAACTTATCAAGTTGCTGCGTACCGTTGTAAGTGTGAACAGCGCAGGCCTTAAGATGGAATCGAAACCCAAAGGCAAGGCCGATCCTGATGCCAGCTGGTTTGATTCATTTCAGTTCTTAATCAGTCTGGGCCATCGGCATGAGGATATTATGAATATGTCCTATGGGGCGTTTCAGGCTTATCTGAAAGCTGGTCGAAAGAATTATATGAACGATGTTAGCTTAAGTGCTACCGCCGTGCGTGCTGCACAACATTCAGATAAAAAGGGTTTTGACAAGTTTAGAAAAGAGCTAAATAAACAGTGATTCATGCCACAGAATTTATTAATATACTGAAAAATATTAAATAAACGGTGGGGTATGAAATATCTATTGATCGGCGCTTTGGTTATCGTTCTTGGTGCATTTTACTTCATGGATAAGAGCAATAAAGCTGATGCAGAGAGATTGAAGCAGGCTGAAATTGCGCATCAACAAAAATTAGAATCTGAGCGCGCCGCAGAATTAGATAAACAACTTGGTGGTACTGCGATTAAAAAAGAAACCATTCAACAGGTGGTTGATGCAAAGCTAACTGAAAACCCTGAAGTTACACCTCAGCAAGCGAGTGAGCTTAATAAAATCATTTTAGAGTGGACAGATGCTGCAACAGTTGCAGGAGCAACGAGCAGAATTACACTATCCCAGCCAGTAGCAAAAATGCAGGAAATTAAGCGAAATATATCATCAAAAAAATATCAAGGCTGCGCTGAGTCAACACGCCTTTTATACGTGGATGCTATGACCACCAATATTGATGCATACCTAACCTTTATGCGTGGGAGTGAGCATGAGTTGGAGGCAGCCACAAAAATGATTGATTATAGAAAGCAACTTGAATTGGCTGAATCGGAAAAAAAGAGTTGCGCTGTATTGAGTTGATTCAATCAAAACATAACCCACTTCGGTGGGTTTTTTAATGCCCAAAATTTGAGGTTGGTATGGCAAAAAATTTAACTTTCAAGTTGGTAATGGAAGCCGATACCAAAGGCTTTGTTGGCAATATGCACCAATCCGAAAAAGCCGCAAAGGAGGCGTTTGCGGCGTTAAAGGATGGTGCGGCGTCGGTTACAGGGAATACTGAAGGTGCTACCAAAGAGATTGATAAACTTGGCACACAGTCACAAGAAACAGCGCAACAAGTAAAGCAGCTAGATAAAGAGCTTGAAACAACCACTCAAGAATTAAGCCAAACAGAGCAAGCATCTAAAGGTGCATCTAGTGAGTTACAAGGATTAAAGACAGGGTTTAATGCGCTCACTGGTGCACTGGCAGCACTTGGTATTGGTACTACTGCGATGGAGCTTGCCCAGACCGCAGATGAGTACAAGAACCTATCGGGGCGTATTCAAATTGCTATTGGTGATCATGGCAATTTAGAACAGGCGATGAATGATGTTAAAAACGTCGCCATTGCCACAAACTCCAACCTGACGGCTACCGGTGATTTATTTGCCAGACTAACCCAGATTGGCGAAGAAATGAAGTGGCCTCAAGAGCAGGCACTAGCATTAACAGAAACCATCAACAAGGCAATTCAGGTTGGTGGCGGATCAGCAGCATCAAATGAGGCTGCTATCACTCAGCTAAACCAAGCCTTAGGCTCAGGTGTGCTTCGTGGTGATGAATTTAACTCAATGATGGAGCAGTCACCACGTTTGGCTCAGGCATTAGCTGATGGTCTGGATGTAACCACTGGCAAACTGCGAGAAATGGCAGGTGAAGGCAAACTTACAACCGAGGTTGTTACACAGGCGCTTTTAAGTCAGAGTGAGCGAATCAGTTCCGAGTTTGATAAGTTCCCAGCAACGATTGGCGCATCTATTGAGAACTTGAAAACCGCATGGACCATGTACATTGGTGAGGCGGATGCTGCAACTGGAGCAAGTTCAAAAGTCGCTTCTGCAATCAAGTTTGTGGCCGAAAACCTCGATTCGATTGTTTCAACTCTGATGCTGGCTGGCCAAGCTTTTGTTGCCTATAAGGCACTGAATATTGGCTTAATGTTTTTGGACAAAGCACGAAACATTCAGGCGGCTTCTACCGCAATCACTCAGGAAACATCAGCAGTTGTTGCTAATACGCAGGCGCAGATTGCCAATGCAAATGCCACACGCACAGCGGCCGCAGCTAAAGGGCAATTGGCAACGAGCTCCAATGCCGTAACAGCATCAACCAAAGCGGCGGATGGCGGCATTATGACGCTGGTTGGTCGATTGGGCACTCTGGGCATTGCAATCACTTCATTGGGTGTTGTGGGGGCTGCTGCGTATGGCATGCTTGAGCCACTTGGCACCTGGATGGGTGAAGCTGCTGCCAAAGCCATGGGTTATGGTGAAGCGCTTGAAAAACTTGAGCGTCAGGAGCAGTTAGATATTGCTCGGGCAAAAGTGGTAGCTGAATCCAAAGCTGAGATTGCGGCTGCAGCAGAAAAGAGCCGTGACAAAACTTATCAGCTGACAGAAGAAGCTAAAAATCTTGTCGAGCAGTTTGATGAGCTTATTGAAAAAGGTGAGCCAACCAAAGAGGCATTGGATAAAATCACCAAGGCCATGCAGTTTGACTCTACGAAAGGCATCAATGATGCAGTAACCTCTTTAATTCTGCTTAAAGAACAAGGCGAGATAACTGCTGAAGAGTTGCAACTCAGTCTGGGGCAGGCGCTTGATGGTAAGGATCTGGTCGTCTTCGAAACCAATGCCCGGGCAGCTTTTGCTGGCACTGCAAAGGAGGCTGAAAAATCGGCCGCCGTGACAGAGGCTGTAATGCGTGCCGCACTGGAACGCACCGGACTAAGCACAGAACATCTTCAGGGTAAGTTTTCGAGTTCATTTCAATCCGCTGCAAACAATGTCCAAGTTGTTATAGACAAATTGGATGAGTACAAGGCACAAGGAATTGATACAGGGCTTGCGCTATCAAGCAATCTAAACAAAGCCATTGATACTGCGCAAACCAGAGCAGAGCTTGATTATGCAAAAAGCAAGTTAATCGAGCTTGAGAGACAAGGGTTAATTACTGGTGAGCAAGTAGCGCTCGGCCTAAGCCTGATTGAGAAAAAGGGAGCTGATCTACCAGCTGCATTAAACCCGGCTATTGCGGCTTTTAATGCTCTAGGAATCAAGACCAAAGACCAATTAGCAGAGGCGGCTGTTGTAGCTCAAAGAAACTTTGAAGTGGTATCTCAAAGTGGCCAGGCGACAGCAGAGGGTATTCAAAAAGCCTACACAACCATGCTGAATGCAGCCATTGCATCTGGTGACAAGGCTCAAATTGCATTAGTCCAGTCCAAGGCGGCAGCACATGGGCTTCGTGTTGAAATCGACGACACCGGTAAAGCCTCAGTCAAAGCCATGGATGACTTGACCGAAGCAAACCACCGTGTCCGTGATTCTGCCCGCCGTATTGGTGATGGTTATCGTGAAGCTGGCAAAATTGCACGTGATGAAGCCAACGCTGCTCAACAAGCGTGGAATAAGGCCGTTGAAGAGTCAGCCAGAAAATGGGATGCCGAAATGAAACGCCAGGGCGAAGGCTTAAGCGCTGCCATTTCAGGCTATGAGTCATATTCTAAAAATGACGTCATTGCCCAGATCAAGAGCATGGGGTATAGCGATTCCGAGGCCAAAAAACTGGCCGGGTCTATCTGGTCCCAGGGCTTGAGTGCGGACCGTGATGCTAAATTTGCTGCATACGGCAAAGGCGGCAACCTGGCAATGAATAAGCTCATTGAGCAGGAGTTTAATAACGCTGCAGCGAAAGGCTTAACGACACAGCACGGTACCAACAAGATTAATGAATTACTGCGTAATCTTGATGTGAGAAGCACTGGCAGCGTACCAAAGGTGAATGACTATGCACCAAGCATCTCTTACCCATCTTTCAGTGATAGCTCATCCAGTTCGCAGAAAACCGCGACTTACGAGCTGATTGCAAATGGCCAGAGTGTAATGCTGCAGGGATCAGCCAACGATCAAAGCACGCTGGAACAGATTTTGGGTCAGTTGGGTCAATTAAAGAGAACAACATGAAACTAAAACGCAATTCAACATCTGAAACCGTCTCATTAGAAGACGGTTTTTTATGGTCTGATGAATTTAGCTGGAAGGCTATAGAACAGAAACAGGAGTATGCAATTGATGGCAGCCTGATCATCCAGGAGGGCACCAAGAAATCCGGCCGCCCGATCACGCTACAGCCTGCCGATACAACCATGGGCTGGATTCGACTTGTTGACTTACGCACGGTTTTGGCCTGGTCAAAACTGCAGAATGAAACCTTCACACTGCAGTTTGAGCAGCCGCATGACAACCGGCAATTTACAGTCAAATTCAATCATCAGGATGGTGCAATAGATGCCAGCCCGGTAAAGAGTAACCCGGCCATTTCACTGGATGATTATTACAACCTCATACTGCGATTTACGGAGCTAAACGATGGCAATTGAAACAAAAGATCTGGTGCTCTATAAGTCGGAGCGTTTGACTGACACTGAAGATGGCGGCGGGAAATATTCCGGTCAGGTGATTGTTGATGGCCAGAGTAATAACCTGTTCAACGATATTAGCGAGATGGACCGCACCATGGGTGATGTATCCATGCGCAAGATTTTCCCGGCTGTCATCACCGAAGATACAGATTCATTGATGGGTGCAACGGTATTCATTTCGGAAAACCCGCAAGACCCAAACGTATCCGCTCTATTGTTCAGTACAAAAAATTGGACAGATGAACGCCGTAGCGCCCAAAACCGAGTTGAAAATTACTTGGCTAAAGGTGGGCAGATTGCAGGCACACCACTTGATACACACTGGCAAGGCATGAAGCAGTTGCAAGTGGCTATGTTTCCGCAAGAGGCCGAGTCTAGCGTTGGCGATACCATTGTTCTAGTCAGTGACGAAGGCGAGGCGCTTGAATTTGAGCAGTATGTGCGTATTACTAAGGTTGAAACACGCATTGCGATTATGGTGATTGATAATAGAAATGTGGAATACAAGATTGCCACGTACACCATCAATGACCCACTTGAGCGTGATTTTGTCGGACTAACAGCACGGCAGTGGTACGGTGGTAACACACAGTCTAAAACCATCATTCGTGAATCCCTGGTTGCAGATACAGGCGAATATTGTGCATCGGTAAAATTGGCATCAGATGCACAAGTGGGTGAGTTCACTGTGAATGCGTCGAGCATGTTTACGCAGTTGATTCCATCTGCACAGACTGAAACCCCGATTGTTGATGTGAATGCTGCAGGTGAGAGCGTTATTTTGGTACCGGGTAATGACGGCACCATTACTGCAAATTTTCCAACCACCGTTGGTGTAAGCCAAAACTTGTATTTAGGCTCAAGCGTGATGCCCTCAAGCATTGCGTTTACGTTGTTTGGCCAGTCTGTTAGCGATCAAGGCGGCTTGCTTAAAAACAGCCAAGGCACACAAGTCGGTACGATTGATTATCAGCGTGGCTTGATTCAATGGACTTCTGCGGCGGGTGCGGGTTCGACCACTTTAGAAATAACATTTAAACCTGCTGCTGCACCAAAACAGTATTTTCAAAGCTATGCTATTCCTGTGACGCAAAATAGCCAAAGTTCCAACTGGACGGGCGTTTTAATCCCGATTCCTGCACCTGGTAGTTTGACGCTTTCGTATATGTCGCAAGGTAAGTTCTACGAGTTGAAAGACGATGGATCGGGTCAGTTAAAAGGCGTACACAGCTCGTTTGGCTCAGGCATGATTAACTATGAAACAGGTTCATTCTTACTAACCACAGGTGCTTTGCCCGATGTTGATACGCCAATTTTGGCGCATTGGGGCACACCGATAGCAACTTTCGTGCGAGCAGGTTTACACGTAGAGAAAGCAGGCTTTGATTTTGATCTTGGGCACACTGGTGTTGCTTCGGGAATAACTGTGACTTGGGTGTTAGAGGGTGAAACTAAAACCGCATCTAGCAATTCAAAAGGCTTGTTTACAGGTGATGCAGCAGGGTATGTCAACTACGCCACAGGCACAGGTCGAATCATTCCAAGCAAGCTTCCGCAGAAAAATACGCAATTCAATATCACGTATAACTATGGCCCACAGCTCGACCAGTCTAAGTCAGCGATACCCGATGCCAACCAACAACTGACGTTTACCATTGGTACGGGCTCAAATATTCAGCCAAGTAGTGTTGCTTTAGAGATTCCAGTGACAGATCAATCAGGTCTAAATACGCTTACTGTGCATCTTAAAGATGACCCTACAGGCGGCAATATGGGTAATTTAATTAATGATGCAGGTGATATTCAAGGCACGATTGATTACAACACAGGTCAATGCATTGTGACACCAACAGCTTCATACAAGACATTTAACTATGTGTATGAGGCAAGATATACAGCAACTTATGCGTCTGCATAAAGGTGGTCTAAATGGCTTTTTATTCTCCAGTCGCATCCCAAATTAATGGCGCGACACTTCAATTTCGAGCATATAACGAAACATCTATTTCAGTGAAATACCGAGATAGCTCAGGCGTAAACCAAAGCAGCACCATTGCTGTAGCGGATAAGTTACGACTTGACCTGTCATCGGGTTATGACGAGCAGATTTTGACAGGCTCGGCGCGCTTTAAAGTCGGTGCAGATACTTTCTTAGATCGTGATGGGCAACTTTATCGCAATGTAGACCCATCAAATAATAGCGGTATTGCGTCAGGTTCAATTCAGTACGGCACAGGAAGGGTTGAAATTGAGTCATGGACGCCAAACGGTGATAACACTGTTAGCTTAGACTCGCTGACGACTACAACCGACTTGCCGCCAATGAATCAAATCAGCTTTAGAACTCCCGTAATTCCAATTCGACCACAATCATTGACAGTTGTTGTTGCTTCGCTGGATTTTGGCCAACTGACTTTAACAGCGGATGAAAACGGTGTTATTGAGACTAGCCAGGCACACGGTACTATCAATTACGACACCGGTTTTGTGAGTATTTTCTTTTACACCAAAACCGAGATTACAACAGAAAATCAGGCCGAGATAGAAGCCCAAGCCTGGTACGACTCATTGCTTAAATATGAAGAACTGGACAAACAGTATGTGAATGTGCCGGTCTGGGTCGATGCATCATCTGTGCGCTATAACGCCGTGGCTTATACCTACATTCCATTGGATGCTGACATTCTTGGCTTATCAGCAACCCGCTTGCCGATTGATGGCCGAGTGCCGATTTTCCGAATCGGTGATATTGGAATTGTTAGTTCTAGTAAGTCATTTGAACTGCCGGATCATATTGCCGGAAAAACTTATGACTTGGCTCACCAGCGCATCAGCTGGGCTGAAATTGAAGATGCCAATGGTGCCAAGTTGCCATTTTCGATGTATGTAGTGGACTATGATTACGGCAAAGTCACGCTCAGCGGTGATTTTGCTTTAAATGCTTTGGTTGCGCCACTAACAGTAAAATATCGCTATCAGGATATGGGGCTGATTCGTGATGTGCAGATTAATGGCCAGATCACATTTACCAAGCCGCTCACCCATAACTATGATGCGCTTGATACGATTGTTGGTTCAGCCCTAGTAATTGGTGATATGCAGTCACGCTACACACGTAAATTTGTGCAGCAGTCATGGAACAATGCTTGGGCAGATGAAGCAACCGGTGGTGGTATCTCGGCAAACTACAACGATGCTCTATATCCAATCACTGTGACGAACAAAGGCGCAATTCAGGAGCGCTGGGCGCTAATATTTACAGATGCGACAAACTTCCGTTGTGTTGGTGAATATTCGGGGCAGATCGGCACGGGTAGTGTGAATGCAGATTTTGCACCAATTAACCCTGTGACTGGCTTGCCATATTTCACAGTGAAGAAAGAAGGTTGGGGTGCAGGTTGGGCAAACGGTAACGTATTGCGCTTTAATACTGTAGCTGCAAACTTTCCAGTTTGGGTGATTCGTACAGTGAAGCAATCTGAGCCAACAGTATTGTCGGATCAGTTCCAGATCATGCTACGTGGTGACATTGATCGCGTAGTTTAAAAATTAAATCAAATATGGCCGCTTTGTGCGGTATTTTTTATGAGTGAATAAAAATGGCAATGAAGCAGACACAAACCAAATTATTTGACTTTTCGGATGTAGGTTTGGACTTTTGTGCGGGTTCAAAAAACCTATTTCCAGATCGTTTTAAGAAGATGTTGGCACTAGGCTATAACGAGCAGACAGTTAGCAGTGTTGCAGTGGCAGGTAATCAAGTCACCTTAACTTATGGCGGTGCACATGGTTATGTGGCAGACCGTGTTTTGAAGGTGGACGCAGGTGCGCTTGCATTAGTAAATGATGGTGAATTCTGGATTGATTCAGTAACCACAAATACGGTGACATTTACACTAGATCCAGCGCCCCCATCAGTTGAGAGTGGATTTAATACACGCATTGCACCGCTTGGTTGGGAATTGGTTTATGAGCAAGCAAATATACATGTCTATAAACTAAAAGCACTAGATGAATCCAATATCTTTTTACGTTTGTGTTTTCAAAATAACACGGCATACAGAAACAGAGTCTCACCGTGTGTTGGAAGATCATTTAATCCATCCACTGGGGAAATTACAGATGAAGCAGCACTAGCTGAAACAAAAAATATAACCAGTCCGGCAACCTTTGCTTGGGAATTTAGCCTTGCTGCAAACGCCACGTATGATAACCACTCATACGCAAATGGATATAATATTTTTGGCCGCGCTGTAGTGGTGGGCAGCAAATACCACCTAGCCTTGCTTTGCTCTACTTGGAGCGGGTCCACTGCCAGAGTGAATGCTGTTATTCCATATCAATCATTAGATTATTCGGTCATTAAGTTGCCACTTTTACTTGGTGAGACCGCCACGCCTACAGGCAATGGTCAAAACAACCAACTTACGAACTTAAAATTGTATGCTGGAAAGTTTGAAACAAAAATACAGGCATCAAACAGCACTACATTTGCACCCTCCTATGCAGCAGCGCAGTCATTTCTGCCATTAGCAATTGATGGATTTAACACAACAACAGCTGGTCCATTAATGATTTATGAAAAAATATCTGGGCAGTTTTTGGGTATAACTAATGGTTTTTATTATACTTATTATGGTGTTTCATCGAGTGATGTGCCTTCTTCAGATAATAAAGTTGTACCCTTGCAGACAGCAGATGTTGACATATCTAGCATATGCTTTGTTCATTGTGTTGCTGCCGGGCAGCAAAATGTATTCTTCACTATACCGGTAGAGGAGATAAAAATTGCTTAAAATTTTTAGGGTATTCTTGGGTGGGTATGTGCCGAATACAGAGAAGATTGAGGGTATGGGTTATAAAATACTGCACATACCCAAACCGATTATTATGATGCTAAATTCAGATCAGGGATTAGGTCAGATCAAAGGCACAACTAAAAAAGTAGGCGCAAATTACTCACCTGTGCCCGTATGTTGTTTTAGGCGTGATAACAGGAAATTACTCTGGGAAATTAAGTCAAAGCCAGATGGAACTTATGCATTCAGGAATATTAAAAAAGATCTCGAATGCTTTGTCGTGGCATTTGACCCAAACAACCAATACAACGCAGTCATTCAAGATAAGGTAATTGCCAAATGAGTAAAACTTCAGTCAATGCTCGGCTTGCCATGATTCAAGCCTTTTCAGAATTTATGGATAGCGGTAGCCAAAGTGCTACCGTTATTTTTTATGAAGGTGTGCAGCCTACAGACACATCTGTGGTGGCAGATTCAAACAATGCTTTGGTGACATTGGTATTTCCTGAGCCGTGTATTAAAGAAGTCACAGCCACTTATATTGAGTTGCATCCAACGGACACTGGCTCAGTGATTAAAACGGGCACTGCAGCATGGGCGCGTATCTTCAATGGTGCAGGCGAAGTGGCAGCAGATTTAACCGTGGGTACTGATATATCACTAGCAAATACCAACCTAGTCGTGGGCGGTACGCTGTTTATCCAGTCCATCAAACTTAGACCGTAACTGAAAAGGGTGCTCATGTGGATTTTAAAAATAAGCTCGGCACCATTGATGCGCACAACCTAAACTTAAACTTTAAGCCTGAAAATGCCGACAGCCACAACATCACTCTCAATTTTGAGCACCTAGCCGACGGCTCGACTAATCTCAACTTTGGGGATGATGTATCCGCAGCTATTGACACGGTTTTAGAGACTGGTTTTAGTTTTGAAGTCACTGCAATTTATGCTGACAGTGGTGCCAATACTGTAGTCATAGACACGGTGCTGGATACTGAATTCAGCTTTGAAGTTGTCGCAGTCTTTAAAGAAAATACCGATGTCATCGGGCAAATTGATACTGTCTTAGACACCAGTTTTAGCTTTGAAATTGTTGCTGAATTCGCTGAAAACCTTTGCATGATTGATACGGTTTTAGATACCGCATTTCAATTTCAAATTGATGCGGTATTCGATATTAATCATATCGTCGGGGTGTCTTATGCGTTTGATGCAGGTTATCACAAGACAATCGCTGCGCTAAGTGTCACGGAAATACCGTGGGCAAAACCAATATTAAGAGTCTCAAATGAGGCTCTTTTTTATAACCAAGGTTTGGTGCTTAGTCAGCAAGCGTTTACCGGTTTTGAAAAGGCCGACTCACTAGCAAGTGCAGTCCGTGCAGAACATGAGAAAGCCACAGGTTTAAGCACTGATGCGTATGTGATCTGGGAAGAAGCGGATAAACGCTTCATTCACCAGCGTTATCTGCATGACGAAACAATCAAGCTGCGACACAACCGGGAAACTGTGTGGCAGGAAATGATCCGCCGGCGTAAAACGCTGACCTATTCCCATGAAGTAGCCCAGGTCTTTCAAAAACGCTTTGGCTATGACTGGGATAAAGGGCTTGAGCTGCTCACATACGACAGCATTGTCTGGGAAAAAGCCAAAGCTATTCATTATCGTAAGCATCCAATTCAACCATGGCCAAAGCCTGAATTGCCGCAATACGAAGGCACTGGCGATTTAAATTTTATCTGCTTATGTCATGACGTTGACTCACACAACGTTGTTTTAAACTTTGGGGTAGATGACTGCATACCAGCTCTACCAAATCAAAACTGGTGGTATGTCGTGAATGCATTACAAGTGACCCGGCTTGATACCGGTCAAGAGATTATTGTGCGGGATGGTAGTTATAACAGCAGCCGGGGAAGCTGGTGCTGGTCATATAGTCTGACAGTGCCAGCATCGGAAATGGAAAAGCTTGAATCGACCAGTCCAGTCATACTGAAAATTGTGGTAAACGGCAATGAGCACCACATGCTATATGAAGAGCATACCCGCACGCGCCGTTTTGCTGAAGAGTTTTACACACTGACAGGCCGCAGCCAGACCGCGTTATTAAGCAGCGATTATGCACCGCTGCGCTCATATTTACAGGAGAATGAACGCACCAGCGTGCAGCTTGTGCAGGCAGAACTGGACCGGGTGAGTAGCAGCATTGTCTTGAACTGGCAATTGATTGATGCGCTGGGCTGGATCGTTGAAACAGAGAGCTTGAGTTATACCAATCTAGCGCCAATTGATGCAATCAAGATGGTGGCCGAGGCTGGCGGCGGCTTTGTATATAGTGAGCAGGGCAGCAATACGTTGTCGATTAAGCCGCTCTACAAAAAAGCCTTCTGGGATGCTCTAACGGTTGATGATTACGACCGTTTATTACCTGAAAGCCTGGTCTTGCAGCACTCTGAGAGCTTTGAGGATCTGCGCGACTATAACGCGATTACGCTGACCAACCCGAGAAACGGAAACATTGGCCAAGTTAAACGTGCTGGTATGGCTGGTGATGTGTTGTTAGAGCCGGTCAGCAATCCGATGTTTAACCCGGTGAGTATGGGTAGTTTTGGTAAATCGAAACTGGCCAGAGTTGGCCGAGTAGAGCGGCATTCCTTTACTGCACCCATTCATGCCGATTTCAATGAATGTCAGCCGGGGGAAATTCTGGCTTTTAATGCCGAGTTCTGGGGAGTTGTAGACAGCGTAAATGTGGCATTTAGCCATGCAGAAGTGACACAGACAGTCAAAGTGGAGCGTGTGAATCGTGAACCTACTCCAACAGTTCCGTGATTTGATGAATCCGCAGCATGCTGAGTACATTGGCACCATCACCAGCGTGAGCCACCCAAACTATAAGGTTTTGGTTGATGATGGCTCAGGACTGGTCATGTGCACCAGCAATGTTGCATACAATTTAGGGCAGAAAGTTTTTATAGCGGGAGGAGAAATTAAGCGACCAGCACCGACCGGATCAGTTACACAGATTGAAGTTTAGAATTAAAGATGAGCACCCGAAAGGGCGTTTTTTATTACCAAAATTTAGGGGGCGCAATGCCAAATGACTACTCATCCGATCCACCACCAGAGCCGAAAGGCTCTTTTTTAATGCCAATTTTATAGGGGGATGTATGCCTGAAAATAGGCCGTACAGCAATAATGGATGGGAGGGGAAAATTGATTCCATTCATAAAGACATTCGATTGATTCTGGAGCATGTTGCACGCCAAACCTTTATTAACGAACACCATGAGAATGCAATTGCCAAAATTCAAAAAGAACTGGATTCACTTGAATTAAAGGTATCGGGCCTTGAAAACAAGTCTGCGACTCAGGATGGGGGCCTTGGGGTTTTAAGGGTTTTGCTCGGCCTTTGTGGTGGAACAGTTATAGCAGCATGCATCTGGGTCGGCGCATCAATCATTCAAATCAATCAAACACAATCACTCATGAAAGAGAAAGTCACGCGACTTGAGGAAACTATAAAATGAAATTCATTAACGATTCGCCGCTCAAGTACCTGGCATTTATTCTGCCGACACTGGGCGCATTCATCATGCTGGTGCTGATCCCTGGTCTGCAATGGGCCGTGGATTACAAAGTCATCCCGGTTGAATATCACGCTTATATCACCGGTACTGTGATGGTCATTTTGTCGTGGATCGGCAAGAAGATTTATCAGCCGGCACTGCACACCAGCCCGCTTGGCTTCGTCACCGTCACCGCTGGCCATAGCAATACTGATCCAGGTGCGGTGAATGGTAAAACCAAAGAAGCAGATCTGGTCGTCAATTTCCGCAATGCAGTGACTCATTATTTGCGTGAAGCTGGGCTGCAAGTCAAAACCGATGGCACCGGCACTAAAAACGATCCACTGTCTGCTGCGGTAAAGTTGATTCAAGACTCAAGTGTTGCGGTTGAATTTCACATGAATGCTGCAGCATCAAAGCAGGCCAATGGCATTGAAACGATTGCACTACCCAAAGACAAGAAACTAGCACAGGACTTATCTAAAGCTGTAGCAGATGCACTAGGCAGCCGCTTACGTGGGGACAACGGCTGGATTGATCAGTCTAAATCTGCGCGTGGTCGTCTGGCATACGTGAATGCTGGCGGTTTGATTGTAGAGCTTGGTTTTATCTCAAATGAGGATGAGCTTGCTCGATTCAATGCACGCTACTGGCTGGCTGCTAAGGCTGTGGCTAAAGTATTGATCGATTATGAAAAGCGCAATTAAGGCTTTATTGCTGTGCATCCTCCTATCAGGCTGCACAGCTCATTCAATTAGGCGAATGTGAGTGTGAGGATATGTGTGAAGGCTCTCTAAGTTAGAGCCCCGATTTGAAAGGTAAAGATCTCATATATCTGTTAGGAAAAAATGATATTCTGAGTCTCTATAGTATTCTTTTAAGTAGATTTCAGCTTCTTGTACCGCTCGAATGATGTGACGAGCCAAATAGATTTTTTGTTTGCCAAAAAAAATACATATATCATCCTCATAGTCTGAGGATAGTGTTAAATCGCCGATTTGAGCTAAGCTCCCCTTTCCAAGCATAACACTATAAGAAAAAATAATATTATTTTCTTTGGATAAGACATGATTATTTGAATCAACGTGGCAAACCGCATCTCTAGCATATTTTATAAGAAATGTTACGTTTGGAACCTTATTGGTAATTATTACATCATCAGTAAAATCAATAGTTTTGCCTTTTAAGTAAGATTTATGAGTTAAATCTCTTGAAATGATAAGTAAGTGAATTAATGCAGATTTAAAGAATGGGTTTTGAGGATCATTAAAAATACTACTAGAAATAAGTTGCTTAAACTCCCTTAGGGAGCCAACTATGTCACTCACAAAACGAAAATCATTACTCATACAAAACCCTCTAAGTTGTTAAAATAATTAATTTATAAATACCACATAAAATAAACGTTAATAAATATGAATGAGATACTCACTCTGAGTGCCTCCCGCTACCAACTCCTCACCCCACTCAAAACCACATAATTACTCTGCAAATTTAAAGCCCACCCAGGCTCCTTCCTAAAAACCTCACCATTCCTAATCGTGTGTTCTATGTAAAAATAGACCCATGTTTTCATTGTTATTTTCCGCTATCAATCGAGTCTGTTTGCAATCTCGCTTGCTGTGGCATTGTAATAAATCATAAGACTTCTTAAGTCTTTGTGACCAATCATTCTAGCCAAGTCCAAAACCTCAAGTTTTCTAGCAAGTCTGGTGCATGCTTCATGTCGTGAGTCGTGGAAGTGCAAATCTTCAATTTCACACTTGTCTCTCAGCTTTCGCCAGAGCGTATCAAAGCTCGAGTCTTTCACAGTGAATACATGATGACACCCAATGCCACGCATGAGTTCAAGCAATTCAACTGCGCGTCTCGATAGCGGCACATGGCGCTTAGTTCCGTTCTTTGTCTCATTCAGCGTGACATATCTATCTTTCAAGAAAACCCGATCCCAAGTTAGTCCGCGTATTTCACCAGCTCGCATGGCGGTCTCAAGCGCAAGCAAGAAAGCAATCATAATCTGTTGAGTGATGTTCTCTGGCGGCTGATTATCAAACTCTGCGGCCAGACAGAGCCTGTAAATCTCATCCTCTGATATGCGTCTGTCTCGATGCGCTGGCGGCGGTGGCATCTTCAAGTCACTCATGGGTGAGTCATAAATCCATTTCCACTCTGTGCGCGCTACTGTAAACAAAGCTGACAGTATATTTCCCTCGCGTCTAACCGATGCAGGCTTGACTGTTTTTAGCCTGGTATCTCGCCAAACAACAAAGTCATCCGTTGTGAGCTTGGCAATGTGCTTTTTGCATATTTTCGGAAAGTTTTTCTGAAACGCTTTGAACCGCTTAATTTCGGAATCGCATCCTTTGTGCTTCGGACACACCTCAGCTATATATCTCTCAATTGCACAATTTAATGTATAATCAGGAAGCTTTCCACGTGATAACTCTCTCAATTCAGTTTCACGTTTTGATGCCCAAGCGCGAGCCTGAGTCTTAGTGTCAAATGTCGCACTTTCCCGAGTACCATTTACACTAATCTCAGCGCGCCAAGCATTGCCCCTTTGTCTGAAGGTGGCCATAGTTTTCTCTCTAAATCAGGCTGGCGTAATTTTGGCGTAATTCATTTAGAAGGAATAATAAGGAATAATGAGAAAAGATGTAACTAGCAGCCACCAAGAAGCCAACTAAACCAATAATAATAAAGAAAAAATTAGATAAAATGAGCAAACAGGACAAAACACGAAATTTGCAAAAATGCCCGCCGGGCGCACCAAATTCTGATCAATAAAAAACTATAAAAATTACCAAGATTCAATCATTTAAAACTCTTTACTCCAGTTTTGAACCAAAATCCTTTCCATAATCTGGCTTGAATAACGAATGCTGAACCATCATCGAAGGGCAATGCTTATTGGTTTGCCTTTCTATCTGTGGTTAAAAAGTAGTCATAGGACTGCATTTTCTTTGTATTTTTATCTTTGTTCTGATTAAAAAATATCACTTTTAGGTTTTTACAGCCTCATCACCGGCAAAACAGAAACATCCGCTTTAAGCTTTATATGAGGACAGAAAGGCTGAATAAAAAATCTGTTTAATCAGAAAAATCTCGTCACTACATCAGATCAGTTTAGTGAAATATAGAAGCACCTAAATTTAAATAATCTATATGATTTTAAAATATTTTTTCTTTATATGACTGGCATTGAGATGGCATATCAAAAATAAGCATAACTGTCGGATGAATTCGCCATAGCCGGAAGCGATTTTTCAGCCTATAAATGTCGCAGGGTAAATTACTAAAACACCATAAGAGTCAGAACAATGGGTTATATCGTTAAATTAATTCCTGAAGAAGTCTATTTTGTGCCGAATGATCATGAAATTGGCATGACAGAATCGCGTGAAAAAGCAATTGTAGAGGGTCTGTTTTTCGAATATGCCAATGCGCGGGCAAAAGTCAGGCTGTTTAATAAAGACCTGGTTGAAAATATTGATTACATCATTGAATCGACCAGCGAAGATCCGGTGCAACTCAAGTAAAGCTAGACATAATCCAAGAAAAATAATCACATAAAAAGGACGCTGAATTGAGCGTCCTTTTGATAAATAGGGGATCAATGAGTCGTATCTAGCTTATTCATTATGGATGATTCGGTTCCTGATACACAATCAGGGCCGTTAAAATAGGAACTGCGAAGGCTGGAATTAACAGCATAATCCAGTACTCGACGCTTGGCATGTTGCTCAAGAATTGATACACGATAAAACCTAGACCTAAAACTGCAAACAGGCAGAATGCAAACAGAATAATAAATTTTTGCATCTTCAATTCCTCTTTTTAATTTAATGTCTCAAGTCCACTATAACGGATAACGCAGAATTTAGAAAAAGACTTATGTTTCATTCTGTTGCCGGCGATTATTTGCTATCAATCTAGCGATAGAGCAGGGTGAAAATGAGAGCAGATGCGCTGAGAAAAATAAGGCTGAATTTCACGACAGAAATATAATAAGCCTGATTAAGTTTTGTTCAATAGGCTTTTTGCTATACAAATGCTGAGAAATGTTAGAAGGCTTGCCAATCCAAGCCGAAGGGGACTATAGTGAACCTACAGTAGGTCGCAAAACAAAGACGCTACGATGTAGTTGGACGGATCAATGACAGCTTGTTGAGTTTGTAACTCCGGTTCAAACAATAGATCTAGCACTAGCCTTCCAACATAAAAAAGCTCGCAGCAATGCGAGCTTTTTCTTGCTTAAAATAACGATGAATTGAGCGTCACATTGAGCAAATTGTTAAGAATAAGAAAAATCGGATAAAATGTTAAACCATAAAAATCAATCACTTATTTTTAATTATACTGACCTAATAAAGCATAGAATTAACATTGTCAAACAAATTAACAACTCTGTTTAGTCAAACTTGAATCAGCTATGCTATAACAAATTGTCTTCAAGAAAACCAATGATAAGAGGAAATAATCATGAGCCAATTAATTGATATTACAGTAGAAGATCAGTATCAGCACCGTTATGATGCCAAAGCACAGCTGCGTCAGATTGCTGAAAATGCCAAAACAGCTGAATTGCCGTTATTTAAGAAAATTGACCATATTATTGTCGAGGATGAAATTATCCTGCCAAGTATTGAATTATTTTTTGAAAGCCAGAAGAGCAATAATATTTATAAAATTATTGAATAGAAAGAAACTTAGCATTTGCTAAGTTTCTTGTTTTAAGCTGGCCTAAGCGGTTTCAAACTGATTCAGCACATGCGCCAACAGTTGATAAAGCGCCAGACGATTTTTATTGGCCTGCTCAACTTCTGTTTTATTTAAGCGGATTTCTTTTTTCAAACGACCTTGTGTACGTTGTTGTACACAGACATGCTGCGAAGATACCGGATCATTTTTAAGCGTTAATTGTGGGCCTTGATGATAATGAAACAAGGCATGCAAACATTGATCCAAGCTCGGATAAAAATGAGAAATGGTTAAGGCGGTGAGGTTCGCAGACTTAGGGATATGCCGACTCATACGTCTTTACTCTTTATTTATAAGTGACCTGATTCTAAAAGACTTGTGCCCATTTTGCATGCATAAAGTTGTAAAAAGCGATGCTTGATCTTCAAGGACTTCAAAACAGGTGATGATTTCACTTTAACCGCTTTAAATCAGGCTGACATCCACATCGTATTTATGAAATTCCTGCAAAATATTGCGCAGCATCTGTTGGGCGGTTTCATCTGTGGCGTTCAGGGTGATTTCCTGATTGCGAGTGCTGTCGAAGCATTCAATCGCCTGAATCAGCCAGCGCTGTTCATGTTCGGTGTTGTGAATGATGATACGGCGGGGCTGTAACTGTGCAGAAACCTGACGTGGAATGACATGGGTAATGGCCAGCTGAATCTGCTTGAGTTCGTCTTTAGGACTTAAAAAGGTGATGACCCAGTTGCCGACTTTGCTGAGTTGCATCGGATTATCAAAGGGTTCAAATTGCAGGTAGTGCAGGGCAGACATGCTTCATTCCCAACAGAATACAGAGCTGTTGTTATGCCGTGCTGTGGCCAATCTCACTATTGGTCTTAAGTCTTAGTGTTTTAAGAAAGGATTGCTTATTTTTAATTATTTTTCTAAAAGCTGAACAATAACCGCTATTTATAAAGGTTTTTAGCGCATATAAAGAAAATTCTTAGATGAAAAAAGACTTAAAGCAAAGCAAAATTATATGAATCTTCAGGCACTTTGCAGGCTCTGCAGCGAAAAGTTAATCTGCTGTAAAGCATGGTTCAGTTCTTTTGGTGGCAAACGCGATTCCTGTAATTCGGTAATCCACTGCATTTGACACAGTTTCAGGCTACGAATATCCGGTGCAGCCTGAATGCGGAGAATAAGCTGTTTGGCCATTAGACCACAATAACGCTGCAACAAGCTGGCCATTAATTGCTTGGTGTCTTCAAAGCTCAAGGTAACCAGCGGTTCTGGCTCTGGCTCCACTTCTGGCGGTACTTCAATTTCCAGGACCGGAATTTCTGGAGCAATCGCAGCAGGTTCGGCTTCAGCCACTTTGGCCGCTGAAGACGGGGCAATAATATGTTCGACCCATTTTTCCACCAGTTTTGGTACCGGCGAATTTAAGGTGGTTTTAATTTCTGAACGTAGGGTAGAGGCTGCTTCACTTTGCGGTTCGGCTTGAGCTGGCACCAAAATTTCTGCTTCGGCTGGCTCGGTCGCAGCAGAGCTGATTAAACCCATCTCCAGCAATTGTTCAATTAATTCTGGCGTAGCAATACGCTGTTTAAACTGGTCGCCCAATTGCTCGAAATCTTCGGTTCCAATTAGCACCAGAAGACGGCGTTGACGTGCATTCAATTGCAGCTGGCGTTGTTGCAGGGCGTCAATGCCCAACTGTGTTTTATGATAATGAATCATGCCTTAATTTATTCCCCAAATAAATTAAGGCTGACTATAAAGAATGAAAATTACAATAATATGAAGGGTTTATGACATTGTTGGGCTTAGAGTGTGACGATGTTGGCGTTCTCAAGGGCTTTTCTTAAATAAGGGTCAAGTTCATCCTGACGCAGCAACCATTGGATATAATCATTTGGTAAATCGGCAATGGCCGTACCACGATGCTTACCAAAACTCATGACGCGTGGAATACGGGCGTCTTCAGATGCAGCATATAAGGCTTCAATACTGTCAATTTGCAGATGATGCACAATATGCATCAGGATATTGGCGGTCAAAATAATATCCATATCGGCCCGGTGCGCTTTTTTAATCATATCGCGGGCTTTTTCGCTGCCTTTGCTAATCATGTAAATTAAGGCAGAAATGTTGTGTGCTTCAACATCGGGCCAGACCAGACGCGCCAGAGCAAGGGTACAAATCGCCTTAATATGAGAAGTATCAACACCGCATTTTTGAATAGCGCGAATGTCATAATCAATATTGTGACCAATGATATACAGCGTTTCTTCAGGTAGGCAGAAGCTGGTGTAATGCGGCTGATCAATCAGGTCGGATTCCAGAATATGATGCACGGCCATCGCGGCATAGGAAATCGGTTCATCGACCTGATAAAACTGGTCAAAAATTTGCGATTTATCCAGGCTGATTTTGCCCTGTTGTAATTGAATGGGCGCATAGGCAACTTCGATCGGATAACCATTCAGGGTATGGGTTTCAGTGTCGAGAATAATCGCGTGCATGTGCTCATTCGCTTGTTAAGGGATTTAAAAAGCAATCTAACACTATCATGTTGAAAGTTACAGGGCTGTCGGGCGAATAATCGGCATTTGTGGGCCGTTCAGCTTATCTATTTTAAAGATAAGTGACTCTATTTTAATACAATACACTTATATATTAATTGCACTGATATTGCCTGAGCGCAGCAAACAGCGTAAAAGTGAAAATTGCGAAGGACGCAACTTTAGAATAATACCTGTATAAGGATAATCAGATGAGAAAAATATGGCTTAGCGTGGCGTTGGCCAGCAGCAGTTTATTTTTAACGGCATGTAATGATGACAATGACAACAGCGCAGTCATCATTGATGATGGTATTCCGAAGCATAATATTAGCCAGCCAGTAGTAAAAGCTGAACTTTATTTAGACCAGGATTCCAATGCGAATATGGTCTTACAGTCGGTTAGTGCTTCACAAACCTTGATGACGTATAAAATGCTAGGAGTGAATGGGCAGGAAACACAAGCTACGGCCTTGCTGTTTGAACCCAATCAGCCTAAACCGGCTAGTGGATGGCCCATTGTGGTCTGGGCACATGGCACTACGGGTGTTGCTGATATTTGTGCGCCAAGCCGTCAGGGCCTGAAAGGCAATGAATATTTTATTGCCCGCCTGCTGGCTGAAGGTTATGCCGTGGTCGCTCCGGATTATGAAGGGCTGGGCGAACCGAGTGGACAAGAGCTGCATCCGTTCTTGAATTTAAAAAGTCAGGCTTATTCCATTACCGATGCGGTTGTGGCGGCACATCAACATTTCAACAATAGCACTGAAACACGCTGGACCGTGGTCGGTCATTCCCAAGGTGGACAGGCGGCTTTAGGTGCAGCGCAATATGCATCCCGGGCGCAATTAAATTATAAAGGTGCGGTAGCCATAGCGCCGGCATCTTCCCTGAGCATGATTCTTAGCGGTGGAGAACAGCAGGCAGCAGCAGAACCGGATCTGAGCAAAAAAATACAGATTCTGGCTCCATTAGATACTTTCACTGCATTAATTACGGCAGGTCTCAGAAATAGCCATCCAACCCTGCAATACTCTGAAGTGTTCAAGAACCCGACAGACCTGCTCGCGGCAGAAGCCGAGTCGCTGTGTAATGCTGATCTTGGCGCAGCATTCGGTGGAGAAATGATGAAGTATGCGCAGACCTATGGCAACTTGGCCGCTTATCCACGTACCCAGACCGACTTTATGACTACGGTTCCTGAAATTAAAGATTTCCTGACTCAGGCATCACAGCCATTAACCGTTAAGATTTCAACGCCTGTGTTTATTTATCAAGGCTCTGCCGACCCGACCATTCCAAAACAGGTCACTGATTTTCTGGTGCAGTCTGCACGCCAGCAGGGAACCAGAATTCATTATGTCACCGATCAGGACTTACCTATAGATCAGAAATGGGATCATGGCTCTGTATATGTCGATAATTGGGATGAGATTGTGGCGGATGTGAAATCGATCATGCCTACCCAATAATTTTTTCAATTCCGGTAAAGATAGAATTAATGATATAGCTCATGTTTTTATAAAAACATGGGCTATTTTTATGCAAAACTGATTAAAGTTGATGGGTAAAAAATATAAAGTTCATGTTACAATATGCGCCAATCTTAGCACGGCTTAAAAGCCCTACATGAATAGGACCTCGCTAATGTTTGCCAATATCTCTATTGCTGACTTTGATCCAGATTTAGCTCAAGCAATCTCTAATGAAGATGCGCGTCAAGAAGCACATATTGAGCTAATCGCTTCAGAAAACTATTGCTCACCTGCAGTAATGGAAGCTCAAGGTTCAAAACTGACCAATAAATATGCAGAAGGCTACCCAGGCAAACGCTATTACGGCGGTTGTGAATATGTAGACGTTATTGAACAATTGGCTATTGACCGTGCTAAAGAACTCTTTGGTGCTGACTATGCTAACGTTCAGCCACACGCAGGTTCTCAAGCAAACTCTGCAGTTTACTTAGCATTACTGAACCCGGGCGACACGGTTTTGGGTATGAGCCTGGCTCACGGTGGTCACTTGACTCACGGTGCAAAAGTTAGCTTCTCTGGTAAAACATATAACGCGGTTCAGTACGGTTTAAACCCTGAAACTGGCGAAATTGACTATGAAGAAGTTGAACGTCTGGCTTTAGAACACAAACCACGCATGATCGTTGCTGGTTTCTCTGCATACAGCCAAATCGTAGATTGGCAGCGTTTCCGTGACATCGCGGACAAAGTAGGCGCTTACCTGTTTGTGGATATGGCACACGTGGCTGGTCTGGTTGCTGCAGGCGTTTACCCGAACCCGGTACAAATTGCTGACGTTACTACAACCACTACCCACAAAACACTACGTGGTCCACGTTCTGGTTTAATCCTGGCTAAAGCCAACGAAGAAATCGAGAAGAAATTACAATCTGCTGTGTTCCCAGGCAACCAGGGTGGTCCACTGGTTCACGCGATTGCTGCAAAAGCAATCTGCTTTAAAGAAGCAATGGCGCCTGAATACAAAGCCTATCAACAACAAGTGGTGAAAAACGCACAAGCGATGGCTGAAGTGTTAATCGAACGCGGTTACGATGTGGTATCTGGCGGTACGAAAAACCACTTGTTCCTGTTATCTTTAATTAAACAGGACATCACCGGTAAAGATGCGGATGCTTGGTTAGGTGCTGCTCACATCACTGTGAACAAAAACTCTGTACCAAACGATCCACGTTCTCCATTCGTCACTTCTGGTATCCGTATTGGTACACCAGCAGTAACCACACGTGGTTTCGGCGAAGCTGAAGTACGTGAACTGGCTGGCTGGATCGCTGACATCCTAGACAGCAAAGGGGATGAAGCTGTAATTGCTGATGTCAAAGCAAAAGTTGAAGCTGTTTGCGCGAAATTCCCGGTTTACGCGAAATAAGCCCGCACTTGAGAAAAAGCTCCCTCAAGGGAGCTTTTTTTATAGGTGCTAAAAAACAAATTGCAATTATTCAGCCGGATTAAATTCTGCTATAACAGTTGCATAGCACTTGTGAAATAGATCAATTATTTTTATTTTTGGCTGATAATGATAAAGGAACAAAGAATGGATAAACCGACAATTATTTTGTCTGAACAAGACTTGCACCGTTTAGAAACCATGCTTGAACATCAGTCTAAACTTACCCCGACCATGGAACATCTGGAAGATGAGCTGGCGCGTGCCGAAGTGGTTGCACCGCAAGATGTGCCAAGCAATGTGGTGACTATGAATGCCCGCGTGCTGGTGACCATCGCACCTTTCCCGGAACCAACCGAAATTACGCTGGTGTATCCGCATGACTTCCGTGGCGATAAAGGCCAGGTCAATGTACTGGCACCTGTCGGAGCGGCTATTTTAGGGCTGGCTGAAGGGCAGGAAATTGAATGGCCACAACCGGATGGTCATATTATGAAAGTCCGTATTGATAAAGTGTTGTATCAGCCGGAACGTGAAGGTGATTATTTATAATCTCCGCTGCGCGAAAAATTAAAGCCCTCAGTTGAGGGCTTTTGTGTCTTTGCAGTTTGGCTTAAAAATTTGATAAGTATGCGCGAAAAGGAGAGGATTCACTCTCTGTCATTGATCAGTAAAATATTGTTAATTTTAAATATTCCGCTTTTACTGCATTTGCAAAAAGCTACAGCTTGCTTTATATAAAAGTCTTAGTATAAAAAATGATTTGATCAAGCTGATGATGTTATGCCGCAAATAGATGTGTTAGAACCATTAACAGAGCTGGAGCTGAACCGGGATACCATTCTCTCGATCAAGCGTCATGAGCTGGTGCCGGTATTAAATGACCAGTACAAATTAAATCATTATGCCGATGCCCTTATTCAGTCGCAGGCAGTGCTGTTAAACGGGATTGATCCGCACATGACCCAGCAGCTCAGTCAAACCATTGAAGAACTAATTCGCATGCTGGCGGATTCCAAAAAATATCTGAAAAAACGCAAATTTAATGCACTGCAAAAATGGCTGGGGATTGATCTGGAATATGGTTCCAGCCAGGTGGAGTATTATAAAAAGCTGGACCGCTTGCTGGATCAGGCCAATCATTTAAGCCAGAAATTACAGATTGAAATTCAGAAATCCCAGGCGCGTTTTCAGCAGTTACGTGGCTTAAGAGAGCAGATGGCGCAGCATATAGTGGCCGCTGAGGAGTTTTTGACTGAATATCCGAGTTTTGTGAAACATCAACATCCTTTAGATAACTTCTCGGAACGATTATCTAAAAAAATAAATACACTGCGCACACTGCAGGCGAGTAATGATATTGCCATTACCCAGATGCAGCTGAGCCAGCAGCTGTCATTTACCTTGTTGGACCGGTTTAAGGAAGCGCAGCAGGTGCTGATTCCGGCCTGGCAATATCATGTCAAACAAAGTCAGCAAAGCAGCTCGACAAGTGAGCTGGAAAAGCTTGATAATAGTCGGGAAAATCTGATTAAAACGCTAAAAAAATCACTCGAAAACAGCTCTAAATAGAATCAAATATAAGGTGACGTATGACCCATCCTGAACAGGTAAATGCCGTGGTGGAAGCCACAACCGAAGAAAATCAGCAGAAATTCCAGGCGCTCAATTTACAGGAAATTGGCTTGCAGCCATCCGATTTCGATGAGGTCATGGCCGCGCGTAAAGAACTGGCCGACTTAAGCCATAATTCGGTGGCGGAATATGGGAAAAATATTGCCACCAAAACTTCGACTTATACTGATGAACTGCTTCATCTGGTGCAGAATAAAGATCTGGATGCGACCGGGCAAAAGCTGAATCAGGTGGTACAGGTGGCGCAGCAGTTAAATACCAGCAGTATTCTCAACAAATCGAAAAGCTCCGGTTTTTTTGGCAGCCTGATCAGCAAGTTTAAAGGTGCCAAGCAGAATTTTGACCAGCACTTTAACAGCACCAAAGAACAGATTGATGTACTGGTCAAGGAAATTGAAACCTCGCAAAACGGCTTAAAAACCCGGGTCGATACTCTGGATAAAATGTTTGAAGGCGTGCAGGAAGAATATAAACAGCTGGGGATTTATATTGCCGCTGGCCAGCTCAAGCAGCAGGAAATCCAGCAGCAGATTGGCCAGTTAACCACCCAGGAACAGGACCAGAGTACCACCCAGAAAGTTTATGATTTAAATCATCTGGCCAATAATCTGGAAAAACGCGTCAGTGATTTACAGGTGTTGCAGCAATCGGCCATGCAGACCCTGCCAATGATCCGGATTATCCAGTCCAATAACCTGATGCTGGTCGACAAGTTTTATGCAATTAAAAACATTACCTTACCGGCCTGGAAAAACCAGATTAGTCTGGCAATTTCCTTAAATGAGCAAAAGAACAGTGTGCAGCTGGCCAACAGTATTGATGATGCCACCAATGAGCTGCTACGCCGTAATGCCGACCTGTTACATCAGAACTCGGTCGATACCGCCAAAGCCAACCAGCGTTCAGTGATTGATATTGAAACGCTTGAACATGTGCAAAACACCCTCATTAAAACAGTCAATGATGTGATTCAGGTGCAAAAAGAGGGAATGCAAAAGCGTGCCGAAGCAACCACGCGTTTACGTGTGCTGCAAGATAACCTGAATCATCTGGTGCTTGAATCAAGTTCGAGCGGTTCCAATCCTTCCTGAGTAAACTCTGGCTCGGGAGTATTGCAAACGTAAGGAGAATACATTGCCCTTAGATGATTATGCGGTACCGACCGAGCACATCAATAGCGGTGTGCTGGCGCTGAAAAAGCGCCAGCGCAATCTGATGTTGCTGGGTATAACCTCCAGCACGGTGTTCATTGCCTCCATTATTGCTTTTTTTGTACAGCAAGATTTTGTCTATGGCTTTTTTGGCCTGACCACGCAGGTCGAACAGCTGCACATTCCTTTAACTGTTGATGCAAACCTGGCGATTTTAGAGCAGCAACCGGATTATTTTCTGGGGCTGTTGTCCTGGTTTGGCTGGCTGTTTCTGAAATTATTGCTGTCGTTTATTGGCGCCTTTTTTGTGGTGCATTGTCTCAAGAAAATCCGCTTTTTCTATGTGCGCTTTCAGTCCTTTATCCTGAAGTTTGTCGGCTGGTTAATTGCCTTTATCATGCTGTGGTCAGGTCTGACCTATCTGCAATATGACCTGAAAAATGATGACTATGATGCGCAGCAAAAAATTGTCTATTACGACAAGCAGCTGGCAGAAAGTGAGCTAGCGCGTTATCTGGCAGATGCACCGCTGGATACTCCAGTCAAATCCTATTTACTGGCGCAAACCGCTTTGTTGCATCAACCACCGGATAAAGCCGCAGCTATTCCGCATGTGTTGAATCTGGTGAAAGCCGAGCAGCAGAATCCGGACTTTATTCAATATGGCTTTAAACCGGAACAGCTCTGGTCAATGCAGCAACAGGTTTATGGCAAAACCCTGACCCCAATGGCAGAAAGCGTAAATAAACAGGTGGTTCAAGCTGAGCGTTTAAGCCAGTTTGTACAGATTCTGGTGATTGCAGCGGCGATTGTGTCAGCCATTTTCAGCCTGATTTTCTTTGTGTTGGCACAAAGTTTTAAAAAGCGGGCATTAAGAATTGAGCAGCGGATTTTTTAATGCTGATGATGAGGCTCCTGTGGGAGTCTTTTTCTGGTAGATGATTTTTATCGCGTTGTTACAATTTAGATTGATCCATCCATAAAAGACAATGATTTATAAAAACGATCATTAATATAAAAACAAACTGTTTTATCTATTTTTAAATTTGGCCTATGATAGCGGTATTGAAAAATTTGACTCCTTAGGAGACGTTAGCAATGTTAGATCAAAATACCACAGCCCAATTAAAAGCCTTGTTAGAACGCCTTGAAGGTCCAATCGAATTAGTGGCCACTTTAGATAGCTCTGACAAATCAGACAAAATCAAAGAACTGGTAACTGAAATTGCCGCCCTGTCTGATCAGGTGACTGCACGCTTCGATGGTAACAACAAACGTGCACCAAGCTTTGGTGTCGCCAAAGCCGGTGAACAGCCGCGTGTATTCTTCGCAGGTTTGCCAATGGGCCATGAGTTTACTTCTTTGATTCTGGCATTGTTACAAACCTCAGGCTATGCACCAAAAGTGTCTGATGAAGTGCTGGCTTCTATTAAAGACTTGGGTATCCAATCGGATTTCGATGTATTCGTATCGTTAAGCTGCCATAACTGTCCAGACGTGGTGCAGGCATTGAACCTGATAGCCATCTATAACCCGGGTACTACTGCCACTATGATTGATGGTGCATTCTTCCAGGATGAAGTGGAAGAACGTAAGATCATGGCGGTACCGATGGTATTCCAGGACGGTAACCACATCGGTCAGGGTCGTATGACACTGGAAGAAATCATTGCCAAATTAGACACCAACTCTGCAGCCAAAGAAGCAGAAAAGCTGAATGCCAAAGCTGCGTTCGATGTACTGGTGATTGGTGGTGGTCCTGCTGGAAACACTGCAGCGATTTATGCAGCACGTAAAGGGATTAACACCGGTATCGTGGCGGAACGTTTTGGCGGTCAGGTGATGGACACCATGGACATTGAAAACTTCACTTCAATCAAGAAAACCCAAGGTCCAAAATTTGCCGCTGAAATGGAAGCACACGTACGTGAATACGGTGTCGACATCATGAACCTACAACGTGTATCTGACATTAAAGGTGCAGATGAAACAGCCAACGGTTTAGTTGAAGTGACCTTGGAAAACGGTGCCAAGCTGGAATCGAAAACTGTGGTGCTTTCAACCGGTGCACGCTGGAGAGAGATGAATGTCCCAGGTGAAGCAGAATACCGTACCCGTGGTGTGGCGTATTGCCCGCACTGTGATGGTCCTTTATTCAAAGGCAAACGTGTTGCAGTCATTGGTGGGGGTAACTCGGGTGTAGAAGCGGCGATTGACTTGGCGGGTATTGTTGAGCATGTGACCTTAGTAGAGTTTGATACCAAGTTACGTGCGGATCAGGTATTGCAAGACAAGCTAAACAGCTTGCCAAATACCACAGTGATTAAAAATGCGCTTTCGACAGAAGTGGTCGGTGATGGTTCACAAGTGACAGCGCTGAAATACAAAGACCGTGCAACGGATGAAGAGCATACGGTTGAACTGGCGGGGATCTTTGTACAGATCGGTTTGTTACCAAATACCGATTTCTTGAAAGAAACAGCAGTTGAGCTGAGCAACCGTGGTGAAATTGTGATTAATGACCGCAACGAAACCAACGTCAAAGGTGTATTTGCGGCGGGTGACTGTACTACTGTTCCTTACAAACAGATCATCATCGCGACTGGTGAAGGTGCCAAAGCATCATTATCTGCCTTTGATTACATCATCCGTTCTGGACAGTAAGTAAAATTAGAATAGGGCCTGAGTTCCCCAATACCCAGGCCCTATATGCGGTAAAATATCAAAAAATAGTTATTGTTTTTTTACAGGAACTGAGATCGCTAACAGCTCAGTTCCTTTTTTTGTTGTACCCCAGTTTTAGGAATGAAGCAAGTTTAAGCGCTTGAACTTCTCAGTCAGTTCTTCCGGACTTTCCCGGTGTTCAGGATGCGGCACAATACATTCAATCGGGCACACTGCAACACAGGTTTGATGATCATAAAAACCGACGCACTCGGTGCAGCGGCTGACATCAATCTCGTAGATTTTGTCGCCTTCATAAATGGCATCATTCGGACATTCGGGTAGGCACATATCACAATTGATGCATTTATCGGTAATCAGCAGCGCCATGAGTTAACCTGCCTGATAGGCCAAGGATGATGCTGAAATATCAGCAGTGGAGTTCGGTAAATTACGGATTAGCAGGGCATAGCGCATATCGACATCAGCCGGGACCGGAATTTCCACAATATGACCAGAGCCTTTGGCTTCCTCAATTGAATTGCCTTTTTTGTCTTTGATTTCGGTGAGGATAAAGCTGATATTCCCTTTTGTGGTCATCAGTTCTAAAGAATCACCCACGACAAAACGGTTTTTGACATCAATTTTAATGTAGTCGCCATTGCGCTCCAGCACTTCGCCGCAGAATTGCTGATGATCAAAACTGGATGAACCATTTTCATAGTTTTGATATTCGCTATGCACATGGCGGCGCAGGAAACCTTCGGTATAACCGCGATTGGCCAGACCTTCGAGCTGGGTCATCAAGGATGGATCGAACGGTTTGCCGGCTAAAGCATCATCAATCGCTTTACGGTAGATTTGTGCGGTACGGGCGCAGTAAAAATAGGATTTGGTACGGCCTTCAATTTTCAGTGAATGTACGCCAATTTTGGTCAGACGTTCTACGTGTTGTACCGCACGCAAATCTTTGGAGTTCATGAAGTAGGTGCCGTGCTCATCTTCTTCGGCGGCAAACATATCTTCTTCATTACGTTGCAGCAGTACCGGTTCATTAAACTGGTGCTGTGCCTGCATGTGGAGCGCATCGGCATCTTGCGAGCAACAGCCTGCGTCCAGATTTTTTACCGGAATTACATCGCCGGTTTCATCCTCGGCGGCATCCAGCACTTTATATTCCCAGCGGCAGGCATTGGTGCAGGCACCCTGGTTGGCATCGCGTTTGTTCATATAGCCTGACAGCATGCACCGGCCCGAATAGGCCATGCACAGGGCACCATGTACAAAGACCTCAATTTCCATATCGGGAACTTGGGTTTTGATTTCTTCAATTTCGTCAATGGACAGTTCGCGCGACAGAATCACCCGGGTCAAGCCCATATTTTTCCAGAACTTGACCGTGGCCCAGTTGACTGCATTGGCCTGTACCGACAGGTGGATGTCCATGTGCGGGAAGTGTTCACGCACCATCATGATCAGGCCCGGATCAGACATAATTAGCGCATCAGGCTGCATGGCCACGACTGGCTCAAGATCACGGATAAAGTTTTTCAGTTTGGAGTTATGCGGCTGGATGTTGACCACCACATAGAATTTTTTGCCTAATTCATGTGCTTCTTGAATGCCGATGGCCAGATTGTCATGATCAAACTCGTTATTCCGGACACGCAAACTATAACGCGGCTGCCCGGCATACACGGCATCTGCTCCATAGGCAAAGGCATAGCGCATATTTTTTAAAGAACCGGCAGGAGAGAGAAGTTCGGTAACAGGATGAAGATGCATGATCAATCAAAAAGGCATAAAAAAATTGTGGCTTTATTGTAGGGATAAAATTTTTCGATTCAACCTAGTAAAAAACTCGGGATTATCAGGCACTCAGCCTGTTATCGCTGAGAGATAAGCGGCAGCAGGCGAGAGGAAAAACGGTTAATTGACACGCTGACCGTGTTCATCAATCACCAGTTCACCATCTTCTTTACGAAAGGCCTTGAGCTGCGGCTGGGTCAATAAATCCAGCACCAGTTCAGAAGGTCGGCACATTTTAACGCCGCGTTCAGTCACCACAAAAGGACGGTTAATCAGCAGCGGATGTTGTACCATTAAAGCAATCAGTTCTGCATCGCTCAGATCACGCTCGGCCAGTTGCAGGGTTTCATACGGCGTTACATTTTGACGGATCGCCTCGCGTACGCTTAAACCGGCCTGCTGAATCATGTCGGCCAGCACTTCGGCTGTTGGTGGATTTTTTAAATATTCAATAATTTCAGGTTCTTGTCCAGTATTGCGAATTAAGGCCAAAGTGTTGCGTGAAGTGCCGCAGTCAGGATTGTGAAAGATTTTAATTGGAGCCGCCATAGTGCTAAAACTCAGGTAAAAGAGGGATATTGCTTTTATATATGGATATACGTATATTCGCAAGTATAAATATGGGGAAGCTGTATGAATCAAACTGATTTTTTTAAATGCCTGTCCGATCCGACCCGTCTGGATATTTTGAAACTGGTGCTGGCCAAACAGAATATTTGTGTCTGCGAGCTGACCGAGGCATTAAATTTAAGCCAACCTAAAATTTCCCGTCATTTGGCTTTGCTGAGAAATTTATCGGTTTTACTGGACCAGCGTCAGGGGCAGTGGGTGTATTACCGCCTGAATCCAGATTTACCCGAGTGGGCAGTGAGTGTGCTGAATATTATCGCGGAGCAAGATGTCAGTCCGATGAATTCGCTGACAGCAACGCTTTCAAGTTATTGTGAGTAAAACCATGAAATTCCTCTTCTTATGTACCGGAAATAGCTGCCGCAGCATTTTATCTGAAGTGTTATTTAACAGTCGTGCTCCAGAAGGCTGGACAGCCTATAGCGCCGGCAGCAAACCGACCGGTCGTGTCCATCCACTGACGTTAAAGACGCTGGAAAATCTGGGCCTGTCGACTGAAGGGCTCTCCAGTAAAAGTATTGATGACTGTAAGCAGTATCAGCCCGATGTGGTGATTACCGTATGTGATGCGGCTGCCCAAGAAGCCTGTCCTTTGTATTTGGGCGGCGCGATTAAAGCGCATTGGGGACTTGCCGATCCATCGCATCTGGATTTGCCGGAAGCGGCCAAGTTGCAGGCCTTTTTAGAAACAGTCGCGCATATCAACAAGCGTCTGGATGCACTGTTTGCGTTACAGCCTGAACAGATGACCCGTCCCGAACTGATTGCTGCCATCAACAATATTTCCCATATCGAGTAAGTCATGGCCAGCACCCGTAAACTTTCCTTTTTAGACCGCAATCTGACACTGTGGATTTTTATTGCCATGGCGCTCGGGATTGGCATTGGGCTGTATTTCCCGCAGGTGTCGAGCAGTCTGGACCAGATGAGCATGGGCAATGTCAATTTACCGATTGCTATTGGCCTGATTCTGATGATGTATCCACCGCTGGCCAAAGTGGACTATGCCGCTTTACCGCAAATTTTTCAGGATAAACGCACGCTGCTGTTGTCGCTGGTACAAAACTGGCTGATTGCACCGTGTTTGATGTTCGCACTGGCACTGATTTTCCTGCAGCATTATCCGGAATATATGACTGGCCTGATTCTGATTGGACTGGCACGCTGTATTGCCATGGTACTGGTCTGGAATGATCTGGCCTGTGGCGATAACCAGTATGTCGCTGCCCTGGTGGCCTTTAACAGTATTTTCCAGATTCTGTTTTTCAGTACCTATGCCTGGTTGTTCTTAAGTGTGTTACCGCCTTATTTTGGTGTGGCCGGTCAGGTGATTGATGTCAGTTTCTGGACCATTACCCATGCGGTGCTGGTCTATCTGGGCATTCCGTTTTTGCTGGGCTTTCTGACCCGGCTGATTCTGGTGAAAAACAAAGGACTGGACTGGTATCAGCAGCGTTTTATTCCCAAAATCAGTCCACTTAGCCTGCTGGCGCTGCTGTTTACCATTGTCGCCATGTTTAGCCTGAAAGGGGCCGATGTGGTTGGGTTACCTATGGATGTACTGCGCATTGCCATTCCATTGACCATCTATTTTGTATTGATGTTCTTTGTCAGCTTCTTGATGAGCAAGTGGATGGGCAATGACTATCCACGTACCACGGCCATTTCTTTTACCGCGGCCGGCAATAATTTTGAACTGGCTTTGGCGGTGGCGATTGCAACCTTTGGTCTGACCTCACCGGTGGCATTTACCACCATTATTGGCCCGCTGGTGGAAGTGCCAGTGTTAATTGCCCTGGTGAGTGTCTCGCTGTGGCTGAAACGTAAATTTTATAATGGAACAGGTGGATGATGTCACTTCCCAATCTTGATGTAGACTTAATTGAACAGCCGAGTTTTGAGCAGGTTCAGGCCAGAGCATTGCCGCATCCGCCGCGAATTTTATTGCTGTATGGTTCAAACCGCGAACGTTCCTATAGCCGTTTGGCGGTGATGGAAGCCGGCCGGATTCTGGAGCACTTCGGTGCCGAAGTTAAAATTTTCCATCCCAAAGGTTTACCATTGCCGGAAGATGGCGATGCTTCACATCCTAAAGTTCAGGAATTGCATGAATTGCTGGCCTGGGCAGAAGGCATGGTCTGGTGCAGCCCGGAACGTCATGGTGCCATGAGTTCTATTTTGAAAGCACAGATTGACTGGATTCCTTTAGCTGCCGGTGCCATTCGTGCGACCCAAGGTAAAACTCTGGCGCTGATGCAGGTCAGTGGTGGTTCGCAATCCTTTAATGCGGTGAATCAGATGCGTATTTTAGGGCGCTGGATGCGGATGATCACCATCCCGAACCAGTCCTCGATTCCGAAAGCCTTTTTGGAGTTTGATGAAGCCGGACGTATGCAAGCCTCTTCCTTATATGACCGGATTGTCGATGTCATGGAAGAGCTGTACAAGTTCACTTTATTGACCCGCGGGCAGGCCAGCTATCTGACCAACCGTTATTCCGAGCGTAAGGAATCGGCTGCGGAACTGTCGAAACGGGTTAATCAGAAGTCGATTTAGGCGTTTCATCCGCCTCTAGCTGTTTTAAAATTTGGCAATGGTCGATGGTGGTTCGGGCATTGCAAGACTGCCGTAATTGCTGCAGTTGCAGCTGAAAATGCTGTAACTCAGCAATTTTGCTTTCGATTTGTACTAAATGATGATCAAGCAGTTCATTTACCGCCTGACAGTCCTGATCAGGCTGCTGTTCCAGTGCAATTAGGGTTTCAATTTCTTTTAAGGATAAATCCAGTGCGCGGCAACGTTTAATAAAAATTAGCCGTTTTAAGGTGTCATCATCATAATAACGATAATTATTTTCGGCCCTTAAGGTGGGTTGGATGAGCGCTTTCTTTTCATAAAAACGCACCGTGTCTGCACTCAGACCGGTTTTTTTAACCAAATCCCGAATCAGATAATGTGCCATGACTTGACCTTGGAGTTAGACCATAGTTTCTAATGAGCATAATACAGTCATAGAAAAATGCAACAGGAGGCTTTATGGCCTGTCAATGTCAGCCTGCACCGGTCACACCCGATGGCCGTTTTCGTACTGCACTCTGGATTGCCCTGATTATTAATTTGCTGATGTTCGTGGTGGAACTGTTTGGCGGGATGTATGCCCATTCGGCAGCACTCTGGGCCGATGCGCTGGATTTCTTTGGCGATGCCGCCAACTATGCCATTTCACTGGCTGTGCTGGGGATGAGTCTGTACTGGCGTGCCACCGTGGCTTTATTAAAAGGTATTACCATGGCCACATTTGGCTGTCTGGTGTTGGTCAAAACGGTCTATAACTATATGCAGGGCATTCCCCCGGAAGCGATTACCATGGGGGTAATTGGTGGACTGGCTTTAGTGGCCAACGTGGTGGCAGCCGTGATTCTGTATCGCTTTCGTGATGGCGATTCCAATATGAAATCGGTCTGGCTGTGTAGCCGTAATGATGCAATTGGCAATGTCGCGGTGATTCTGGCTGCGGTCGGTGTATTTGGAACGGGCAGTTTATTGCCGGATATTATTGTCGCGGTGATTATGGCGGGGCTGGGTTTAACTGCGGGTTATCAGGTGATTAAAAAAGCCTGGGCGGAGAGACAGATGAGTGCGACCACCTCCGCTTAATAGGAGTATAACTGAAGCGATCAACGCGAGTAATTTTAGGCGTTGATCGCTTTTTTGTTGATCCATGACAGATTTGTATTCAAAAAAGAAAATTTCATCTTGATGCAAAAAGCTATTTACAAAAGTTAACATATTATTAGAATGAAGCATAAATTTATGTATTTAAAAGATAATTCAAATTATTTACTGAGTTTTTAGTATTTGTGAATTGAGGGTTTAATGAAACTAATTAAATTGTTTTCTATCGTCAGCCTCGTGGCATTGGCGGGATGTAGTTCTAAAGTTATGACCTATGATACCGCAGGAAATTTGATCGGTTCCTGTGTGGCGACACAAGGTTTTATTTTAGGTGCAAAAGCCGTTTGTTATGGTGGGGCGAATTTACAGGGCGTAGATTATTCCAAAATTGATGAACACACCGGTCTATTACCGTCTGTGCCGAAGTCCAACCAGATTACATTGCAACACGATTAATTTTTTTAGAGGGGTAATATCATGAAATTTTTTAATTTAATCACGCTAACTGCTGCTATTTTAATGACAGGTTGTGCCTCAAAAGTGACGACCTATGATTCAAATGGCCGTATGATTGGTTCATGTGAAGCACAAACAGGTTTTGTTATTGGCGGTGGTGCTCACTGTGAAGGGCATGCTAATCAGGAAGGGCGTAGCACTCGCTAAATTAGAGAAATAAAAAACCGGTCAATCTGACCGGTTTTTTTGCTATGGAAAAGCTTATTTTTCCACGAATGCACGTTCAATCACGTAATCGCCTAAAACGCCCATACGTGGTGATTCTTTTAATCCGTGTTGATCAAGCAGCGCAGCAACATCATCCAGGAAGGCTGGGCTACCACACAGCATCGCGCGGTCAGTTTCCGGGTTAAAACGTGGTAAACCGATTTTCTCGAACAATTGACCAGATTCAATTGCAGTGGTGACACGACCTTGAGTATGGAAATCTTCACGTGTTACCGTTGGATAATAAACCAGTTTTTCTTTCGCGCCCAGTTCCGAGAAGAATTCGTGGTTTGGAATTTCGTTCAGAATCAGGTCCTGATACGCCAGTTCAGAAATATAACGTGTACCATGAACAACAATGATTTTTTCAAAACGTTCATAGGTTTCCGGATCACGAATCACCGACAGGAACGGTGCAAGACCGGTACCTGAAGACAGCAGGTATAAGTTTTTACCCGGATTTAAGTCATCGAGTACCAGAGTTCCGGTTGGTTTGCGAGAAACCAGCAGTTCATCGCCCACTTTAACTTTTTGCAAAATCGAGGTTAATGGACCATCTGGCACTTTAATCGAGAAGAATTCCAGCTCTTCTTCATAGTTGGCACTTGCAATCGAATATGCACGCATCAAAGGCTTACCATTCACTTCAAGACCGATCATTACAAATTGACCGTTTTTAAAACGCAGTGCAGTGTCACGAGTCGTTTTAAAAGAGAATAAAGTGTCATTCCAGTGGTGGACGTGAGTAATCTTTTCGACGTTAAAAGCAGCCATTAAAGGTCTCAATAAATTATCAAATTAGAACAGGTTGCTATTCTAATCTAAATTCATACTCGATAAACTGAATATATTTAATTGAGCTTATCAAAAAAAGTGATTATGACTGATCTGACCTTGCCCATTATCGGGATTATGAAATCTCCTTATAAAGAAAAGTTTGGCATCCCGCGGCAGCCGAATCTGGTTCAGGTCGAATCCTATATTGACATGCTGGAACCTTATAACGATTTGCTGGCCTTTGAGGGCATTGAAGCATTTAGTCATTTGTGGTTGCTGTGGCAATTTCATGACAATAAAAACCAGCAGCAGACAAAATTCCGTGTTCAGGTGCGGCCGCCGCGTTTGGGTGGTAACCAGAAAATTGGAGTATTTGCGACACGCAGTATGTACCGGCCGTCACCGGTAGGCTTGTCAGTGGTGCAATTAAAACAGGTGAAAAAAGTCGGCAAGGCAGTACGGGTTTATGTGACCGGGAGTGATTTACTCGATGGTACACCGATTTTAGATATCAAGCCTTATATCCAGTATTCTGATGCGGTCATGGAGGCGCAAAGTGGCTATGCGCAGGATGAGCCTGAACGTAAACAGGTGGTGTGGACAGAGCAGGCCGCTGTACAAAAACAGCAATTGTTGCAGCAGCATAAAATTAGCGCGCAGATGCTGAGTGAGCTGGAACAGGTGTTGTCTTTAGACCCGCGTCCGGCTTATCAGGAGGATGAAACCCGGCTCTATAAAATGCACTTTGCCAATATTGATGTCGGATTTCTAGTACAGCCAGATCAGGTGCTGATTCAGATGTTAGCGCTTAAGCCGGCTTAAACATAAAATAAGCCATCGCAATCAGCACCGCCATATGCAGAATTTGGGCCGGTGCAAAATACAAGGCAAAGCGTGGTCCGCCAATTAAAAAGGCATTCACGCATTTGGCCAGTGCATGTGCACCGAGACCCAAAATCAGCGCATAAAACAGGGTTAAATTGCTGGGCGAGCCTTGGGTAATTACCGCGGCAGCGGCAGCGTGAATTTCAAATAAAGACGCCAGGAAGGTTCCGGCAATTAAACCGGTGCTGCCCAGTGCCTGATCCAGTCCGTAGACCATGGCTTGAATCAGGGTGAGCGTGACCACAATAATCGCGGCCTCTTTGAGGCTAAACATGCGGCTATCGGCTTCTTTGGCTTTTTGCTGTGAGCCGGTATTTTTTCTGAGCAGCCAGTAACCCACCGCCACCAGAATCATAATCGCCACTGCACTCGGTACCACAAATACCTTAAACCAGGACAGATTAATCCCCACAATAATAATCAGAATCTGCAACAGTGTCGCCACGCAGGACATGAGCGCCGCGCCCGCATTAATCTGGGCATCGCCGCGGCCGGAACGCACTTCCATGCCTAAACTGGCAATGGTGGCGGTACTGGACACAAAGCCGGACGCAATTGAGGATAGCATCAGTGCATTATTGGTGGACAGCAGGCGCTTGGCGATATGCGCCAAAGCCTGTACCGATAAAATCAGAATCAGCAGTTTTAAAATCACATAAGGATTGAGCACATTGCCCCATAAGGGGGTATCTGGCGTCAAAGGCAGGGCAATCAGAACCAGTGCCAGCAGGAACAGACCATCACGCAGCTCTGCTTCGGTAATCCATTTGCTGACAATGCCGTGCATCAGGTGTTTGGTCATGAGCAGACCGGTTAAAATAACCGCCAGACCAGCCGCCAACGGAATATTCCACAAACAGAGCGCGCCAATAAAATAGGTCATAATAAAGGCCAGTTCGGTGGTCGCACCCGGGTCTTCAACCTGATTTTTAAGCGAAAACAGCCCAACTCCGCCAATAATCACAGCCCCGACAATACCAAAAACTGGCCCTAGCAAAAAGCAGATCGCACCGAGCAAGGCACACACGGCAAAGGTGCGCACCCCGGCAAAATGATGGTTGGCTTCATTGTGCTTGCTGCGTTCACGTTCCAGACCAATTAACAGGCCACAGCCGAGTGCGGCTGCAAGCATGGTCATCAGCTCCTGAAAAGAGGTACTCAAGATTGAAGGGGCAGTTAAAAATTCCATCTTTATATCCCGCGGCAGTGGGGCGACGTCTCCATCATATAATTGATTCTGTGAAGATTGCTATGCGGAACTGTATGTTTAATTTGCAGGAGCTGCGCTTGAGACGCATCAGTAGCAGATTTTCCAGTGGCAAAGGCAGGCGGGAAAAATAAACTCTGCTATAGTGTGCTGATGTTGGGGGAACAAAAACAATGAATTTTAATTTTGAAATTGATACCACCTGGTGTTTAGAGCAATTATTAAAAGATGGCCGGATCAGCGAACGCGATAAAATGCTGGTACAGACCACGCATCGCCAGCGTGAGCAGCTGAAATGGCATCCGTTGCAATGGATTGCGCATTTTAACCTGACCGATCAGCAACATCCCCAAACCACATTGACACTGAACCGTTTATGTCAGTGGCTGGCAGAAAAGACCGAGCTGCCTTTTTATGTGATTGATCCGTTAAAGGCCGATGTGGCCGCTTTAACCGCGGTGATGTCCCTGGAATTTGCCCTGCGCAATAAAATTCTGGCGGTAGAGATTCAGCCCGATGCGGTGTTCATTGCCACCGATCAGCCGTTTATGACCGATTGGGTCGCCAATTTAGAACACAGTTTATTGCCGCGTAAAATCCAGCGCGTGCTGCTGAGTCCAGAGCAGTTACAGCGTTATCTGGTAGAATATTATCAGGTCAGTCGTGCGGTCAGTGGTTCACAAAAAGCCGCAGCACATGACCGTGAAAATAAAGGTGTCGAAGCCTTATTACAGCTGGGCGATACCCAAAACCCCGATGCCAATGACCAGCATATTGTTAAACTGGTGGACTGGGTGCTGCAGTTTGCTTTTGAACAGGGTGCCAGTGATATTCATCTGGAGCCACGTAAAGACAAGGGGAAAATCCGTTTCCGGATTGATGGCGTACTACATACCATTTATAACATGCCGGCCAATACCTTAACTGCGGTCATTTCACGGATTAAAATTCTCGGTCGCATGAATGTGGCAGAAAAACGCAAACCTCAAGATGGCCGTTTAAAAACCCGTACTCCCAAAGGGCAGGAAACCGAATTGCGTCTTTCGACTTTACCGACAGCCTTTGGTGAAAAACTGGTGATGCGTATTTTTGACCCGGAAGTGCTGGTACGCAGCTTCCAGCAGCTTGGTTTTGAAGAACGTCTGTTACAGGGCTGGCAAAGTCTGACCAGTCATAGTCATGGTATTATTCTGGTCACGGGGCCGACCGGCTCCGGTAAAACCACCACGCTGTATTCATCACTGAAGCAGCTGGCCACCGATGAAGTCAATGTCTGTACCATTGAAGACCCGATTGAAATGATTGAGCCGAGCTTTAACCAGATGCAGGTCAATCAGGGCATTGAGCTGGGCTTTGCCGATGGTGTACGCGCGCTGATGCGTCAGGACCCGGATATTATTATGGTTGGGGAGATTCGTGATCAGGATACGGCCAATATGGCCATTCAAGCGGCATTAACCGGTCACCTGGTGTTATCGACCTTGCATACCAATGATGCGCCGTCCAGTCTGACCCGTTTGCATGATTTAGGTGTGCAGCCTTTTTTAACTGCAGCCACCATTCTGGGGGTATTGGCGCAGCGTCTGGTGCGCAAGCTGTGTCCGCATTGCAAACAGGAAGGCATGATTAATACCAATGAATGGGAACATCTGACGTTTGACTATGTCATGGAGATGCCGGAAAAAGTTTATAAGCCGGTGGGCTGTGAAGCCTGCCGTCAGACCGGCTATAAAGGCCGGATCGGGATTTATGAGTTTATGCCGCTGAGTCTGGACACCAAACAGCTGATAGGTGCCAATGCTGATCTGACTCAGTTACGCCAGCAGGCCAAAAAAGAAGGCATCGAGCCACTACGGATTGCCGGGGCGCGTAAAGTCATGGCCGGTATTACCACCTTAGAAGAAGTACTGCGGGTGGTACCGTTAAACTAAAACCCAAAAAAAGTGAAAAATTTTTGAATATGAGGAAATCTTAAGATTCAGCTCATCTTGCTTTGTTTTAATGACTACATCGAAACGAACAACACTGAATGAGGAAAGACAGATGAACCTATTTTCAAAAGCACTTTTAACTGCAGGTCTAGTGGGCGCAACTACATTTGCTGTTGCAGATACCGCAGTGAACCAGTCTGCACTGGCGCAAGCAACCACGGTGAAACAGGCGTTAACCATGAAAGATGACAGCAATGTTCAGCTGAAAGGTTATATCGTAAAAGCCATTGGTGATGAAAAATACCAGTTCCGCGACAGCACTGGCACCATCACAGTAGATATTGATGATGACCTGTGGAATGGTAAAGCGATTTCTGCCAAAACTCCAGTGGTGATTACCGGTGAAGTGGACATTGATTATAAACCTTCTAAACGTGTTGAAATTGATGTCGAGCAGGTTCGTTTCTAAGCCGACCTTTTAATCAGATTGATTGCAGCTCCACACAAAACCACATGCTCCATGCATGTGGTTTTTTTGAATCTTGTGAAAAATCAGGCATGATGTAAAAAAAGCTAGAGTAGAACCAATGCGTATTTTACTGGCAGAAGATGACGCCTCTCAGGCAGAAAGTATTAAAACCTGGCTGGAAATGGACGGTTATAACGTCGACTGGGTCGAGCGTGGCAATCATGCCATTTTGGCCATTGAGCAGCATCACTATGATTGTGTGCTGCTGGATCGTGGCCTGCCGGGCAATACCGGCGATGAAATTCTGACCGCTTTGCGCCGTAAACAGTTGGATACCCCGGTGATTTTTATTACCGCCAAAGACAGGATTCAGGACCGGGTCGATGGACTGGATTTAGGCGCCAATGATTATCTGGTCAAGCCTTTTAGTCTGGAAGAACTGTCAGCACGGGTGCGCAGCCAGTTACGCACCCGGCAGACTCAGCCCGATCATCAGATCCGTTTTGCCAATCTGCTGTTAGATACTCAAGCCAAAACCTTAACCCAGGATGGCCACGCGGTGAATTTAACCGCCAAGGAATTTCAGATTCTGTATAAATTAATGCAAAAGCCCGAGCATGTGGTAACCCGGGAGCAGCTGGAAGAATCGCTGTATGCCTGGGGTGATGAAATTGAAAGCAATGCCATTGAAGTGTTTATTTATCAGCTGCGTAAAAAAATTGGCAGCCATTTAATTAAAACCATTCGCGGTTTGGGCTATCGCATGCAGCAGGAACAGGCGTAAATGAAGCAAACGGGTGCGGTTTCTTTACAGAAAACCCTGGTCAAAACCTCGGTACTGAGTTCCATGATTGCCGGCCTGCTGGCACTGGTGCTGCTGTTTGCCGTGTCAATTTATCAGACCATGCAGCTGCAAGATGAAATCATGGATGAAGCGGCCGATATGCTGTTATTGCAGGATATTAGCAGTGGCGCTGGCGAGCAGGTCGATGAACTCACTGAACAGTTCAAGATGCATTATCAGCTGCGACTGGGTCAGCAGACCTTGACCGAAACGGAAGATTTTCCCTTAGCACCAGCTACAATCACACAGCAGGAAGAGGGGTTTTCCTTTGTCTGGGCGAATCAGCGTTTATGGCGTGTTTATGTGGCCAGTGATGATGATTTAAGCGTACTGATGACCCAGAAAATGAATGTGCGTTTCCAGGAAATCTGGGCCACAGGTCTGGGCTATGCCGCGATTTTAATTTTATTGTGGCTGATTCAATGGGGCATTGTACATTTTGCTATTCGTAAACAGTTCCGCTCTTTACAGGCTTTGTCTGCGCAAATTGCGCAAAAGCATGTGCAGGACCTGAGTCCGGTACAAAGTACCCAGCCAGAATTACTGGAATTACAGCCGATGGTGCAGCAGTTAAACCGTTTGCTTAGCCGGCTGGAACATTCTTTAGAAGCCGAGCAGCGTTTTACTTCTGACGCCTCACATGAACTGCGTTCGCCGCTTTCTGCCATTCAAATGCGCTTGCAGGTGTTAAAACGCAAATATCAGGATCAACCGCAATTAGCGGAAGATCTGGCCCAGATTCAACGCGATGTCAACCGCGGCACTCAGGTACTGGAGAATCTGCTATTACTGGCGCGTTTAGACCCGGCACATCTACAAGACTTGCCTATAACCGAGGTTGATTTACAAAAGCTGGTGCTGGATGTGCTGGAGGCCTTGGCACCGTTTAGTCTGGAAAAACAGATTAAACCGCGCTTGCAGCTACAACCGGCGATCATTCAGGCCAATCCGGAATTGCTATATACCTGTATCCGTAACCTGATCGACAATGCCATCCGCTATGCCACGCAACAGGGTGAGGTGGTGGTCAGTATCAATGGTGATGCTGAACAGGTGCAGCTGTGTATTGAAAATAATGGTCAACAGATCAGTGATGAGGTGTTACAACGTCTGGGTGAGCGTTTTTATCGGGCACTGGGCACACAAACCCAAGGCAGTGGTCTTGGTATTTCGATCTGTAAAAAGATTATCAGCCTGCATCAGGGCCAATTGCAGTTTAGCCGTTCAGCTTTAGGCGGTTTACTGGTGGAACTGAGTTTGCCCGGTGTGAAGCAAAAATAACAAAATCGAAAATAACAACATTGAGTTCAATCTTGAGATACGCATGGGCAGTTAAAAAGCAGTATGCGCTGATTCATACTGCTGCTTCCCACGATTATTATTATTCAGATGTTGTTCTTATTTGGTGAGAATAAGGCGATTATTACGGGTAAGGCGTAGGCGGTATTCTTCTCCGGCATGCATGATGCGAATTTCACGACCGAGAGCAAACAGGTTATTAGAATGTAACATTGGTAAGGCATGCTGTTGATCTGCATTACGGCTAAACAGGCTAAATGGTGCGTTCATTCCTTCGACTCCGTGGTGTATGTTGAACGATATAAATGATAATCATTATCAAATATATCTGTCAACGCTTGATTTGGGGAATTTATAAAAAGTATAAATTTGCTTACACTTGCTCATATTTCAAAAACAGGACGTTTCATGTCAAAGCCACATCTACATATCGCGATTGGGATTTTATTGCATCAGACCCAGGTCCTGGTCGGCTGGCGCGAAGCCAAACAGCATCAGGGCAATAAGCACGAATTTCCCGGCGGCAAGGTAGAGCAGCATGAAACGCCAGTGCAGGCCTGTCGCCGTGAAGTGCGCGAAGAAGTAGGCATTGACCTGATCCAGTGGCATGAGTTTGATTTTATCCGGCATGAATATGAAGATGTGATTGTCAATTTGCATGTGTTCCATGCCTTTGTGCCGGCGGCGTTGCTCTCAGACATCCAGCAACCGTGGACCTGGTATAAACGGCAGGATTTGGCTCGTTTGAATTTCCCGCAAGCCAACCAGCGTATGCTGCAACGCCTCTACTGGCCTGAATGTATCAAAATTAGTGAAGACTTAAACTGTCTGGATACCCCGGATACCCAGCAACTGCTGTACTGGCGTGTCGCACCGGCACCGGAACGCAGTATTGAACTGGCTGAGCAGAATATTGGCTGTTTAAAATCATTAATTGTTAATCTGGAACTGTGGAAGCAGCTGAATAGCGTGCAGCAGGTCTCGGTCGCTGCCATCCATTTAAAGCAGCAACAATGTCTGCAATTGCACAAGGGCAGCCTGCAGGCTGGTCAGCGTTATATTGCCGCTTGTCATGATCTGGAATCCTTACAACATGCGCAGAATATTGGCTGTGATGCTGCAATTTTAAGTCCGGTGCTGCCAACAGCCAGCCATCCGGATACTCCAGCATTAGGCTGGGCACAGTTTCAGGACTGGGCCAAACAGGTCGATATTCCGGTGTTTGCCTTAGGCGGGATGCATCGGCAGGATTTGGCACAGGCCCAGCAACACAATGCTTATGGCATCGCTGGAATCCGCTTTATGGATGCGTTGGATAGCGCTTCAGCCTAAAGCTGTTTCAGCGCTTGCTGTGCCTGTTGCACGGTACGGCTATTGTTTTGTAGCTGGCCGGCTTTTTGAATAATCAGCCATAATTGGCGTTTCATCGCCGGTGTTTGTGCATAGCTCAGACCACGACGGGCCAGGGCTTCTGCATTTTTTGGCTGTTTTTTCTGGTTCGCCACTAGCCCTAAATACATATAGGTTTCAGCCGATTGCGGTGCCAGACGCTGTGCCTGTAAGGCGGCAGCTTCGGCACGCGCCCATTGTCCCTGACGATAAGCCGTCTGGGTCTGCTGCATCAGTTTCTTAAACGCTGGTAAAGAGCGGCCATCTTCAAAACGCTGCTGTACTTTTTGTTCAGGAACCACGACCTGTAATTTCTTGCGCTGAATTTCTTCCTGTTCATAAGGATGAATCACCACGCCGGTGGGTGTGCGAATGGTTTTTCGTTCAGTCGTTTTTTCTTGGTCCGGTTGCGGTGCCGGCTTGGATTCCGGCAGGCTTTGACAGCCCACCAGTCCAGCCAGTCCCATCCCCAAGATCAGATATTTCAAGGTCATTTAATTAAGGGTCCACTTATTGCGTATAACTGCCGCTTGAAATGATGCGTGCATCATTTTCGGAAAGTTGTCTTTCCATCTCGGCTTCACTTTCCTGGATATAATTCTCGATACTGTCACTGCTTTCAGGTACAGCTTGGTAATATTCGGTATCCGGATTGTAAACCGGCTCAACCTGATAATGCGGTAAACCACAGGCGGTGGCCTGACGCGGCACATGATTGCGATAAATCGGAATATACATCGCACCAGCACAGCCTTGAGCCGACAAGTGACCAGAGTCACGGTCAATCCAGTGCCACTGTACGCTGTCCGGCTGGCGTAGATTCACCGGCTTCTGGCGCAGCTGACGCATCACATTGCTCCACACCGGCAGGGCACCCGATGAACCTGTCAAACCGGTGACTTTGTTATCATCCAGCCCTAACCAGACCACGCTTAAATAGTTACCCGAATAACCGGCAAACCAGGAGTCGCGGGTATCATTGGTGGTGCCCGATTTACCGGCCAGTTTTAAATCGCTGGACAGGCTGTTATAGGCTGCACGTCCGGTTCCTGCACTCATTACCTGTTGCAGGCCATAATTCAGCATATAGGCCGCAGACGGTTCAATGGTCTGCTGTACTGACAGGCCATAACGCTCGAGCAGACGACCATTAGAATCGACCACCGCGCGAATGGCTTTGGTTGGATACTGGAACCCACCGGTGGCAAAGTTGCCATAAATATTCATCACCTGCATAGGTGATAAATCGACCGCGCCTAGATAAATGGACGGATACTGTGGAATATTTTCGCTGCTGACGCCAAATTTAATCAGATGGTTACGGAAGGTCGATAGACCAAATTCCTGACCCAAACGTACCGCCGACAGGTTATAGGAATTGGCCAGCGCTTGCGCCATCGGGACTACGCCATGTTCGCTGCCGCTGTAATTACGCGGTGTCCATGACTTGCCGGCAGATGGAATACTGATTTCGGTATCCTGTACCGGACTGGCCCAGTTATAGCGACCCGATTCTAGTGCGCTTAAATAGATGACCGGTTTCAAGAGCGAGCCGACCTGACGCTTGGCATCCAGCGCACGGTTAAAGCCGGTAAAGTCCTGGGTAGAACCGACTGCAGCCACCAGTTCACCATTTTCAGGATGGGACACCAGCACCGCCCCTTGCAAATCTTTTAAACGGCGCGGATTGGCATTGGCCAGACGGTTTACTGATTCTTTAAATGCGCTTTGTACTTTGGTCTGTGCAATTGGGTCTAAAGTGGTAAAAATCCGTAGTCCCTGATTGGTCAGATCACCTTCCTGATATTCAGCACGTAACTGACGACGCACAATGTCCAGAAAATCCGGGAAGCGGGCAGGGCCCATGGTCGGTTTGGCAATCACATTTAACGGACGCGCGGTTTCGGTTTCATACTGTTCCTGCGTCAGATAGCCCATCACCAGCATATTGTTCAGTACAATATTACGGCGTTTTTCTGCCGCTTCCGGATTACGCCATGGATTATATAAAGACGGTCCCTGCACCAGACCAACCAGAAAAGCCTGCTGGGAAATATTCAGTTCGCGTAGCGGCAGACCAAAATAGAACTGTGAGGCCAGGCCATAACCATTAATAGAATAGTTGCCGTTTTGACCTAGGTTCACTTCATTTAAATAGGCTTCCAGAATTTCATCTTTGTCATAATGCAGCTCAATCAGCATCGCCATCAGTGCTTCATTGGCTTTACGCTTTAATGTACGTTCCGGGGTCAGATAAAAGTTTTTCACCAGTTGCTGGGTCAGGGTCGAACCGCCCTGACGTTTCCCGCCGGTAATATTGCTGACAATGGCACGCGCAGTCCCGCGAATCGACACGCCATGATGCAGATAGAAATTACGGTCTTCGGTGGCAATTAAGGCTTCAATTAACGGTTTTGGCACCCGGTTCAGTTTAATCAGCACCCGGTCTTCATTGTGCTGCGGATAAATCCCGCCAATCAGCATTGGCTCTAAACGGGCAATACCGGTAGTCGATGGTTTGGTTGCACTGACTTCAGCAATCTGGTTATTGGCAAAGCTGACTTTGAGCACCTGTTCCGGTTCTACGCTTTCACCAAAATCGAAGCCGCGGGTATGTACAAACAAGGTATCACCCGCATCGACATAGCTGCCGGTTTTGTTATAGCTTTCTGCGCTTTTATAGCCTAAAAGTTTTAATTCCTGCACGAAATCGGCTTTATTGAGCGGTGCATTGGTATAGATTTCCAGCGGACGAGCAAAGACCTTGGCCGGAATGTCCCAGCGCTGTCCTTCAAATTTATCTCTAACAATATTATCTAATCGAATCAGGTAGATACTTAATGCCAGAAATGCCCCAATCACCAGTATACAAAATAGAAGTGCAATAATACCTATGCCACGTTCAGACTTCATAAATCGCAATAAAACCCTAAGAAATTAGGCTAATCATGCGAAGCTTTTACATAATTTGCAATATTTAATCTGTGAATGAAGCGGCCAATCGAGGAGAAAAAACGGTTGGATTCAGATTTCTAAAGTTTTTTTAAAACATTCGGGTTAGTGCTATTATAGTCAACGGATCGTAGCGGAGCGATGTCGTAGGTGCAAATTTCACACAAGAACTTTCGTAATATCGGATTGATTGGACGTCCTGGCAAAACTTCGGTCGTAGAAACGCTCAGTTTAATTCATGATCATCTGCTGAATTTAGGCCTGCATCCGGTATTCGATGCAGAAACAGCAGAACTGGTCCCTTATCCGAATACCCAAACCGTCAGCCGCGCCTTACTGGGCGAAGTGGTTGATCTGGTGATTGTGGTCGGCGGTGATGGCTCGTTGCTGCATGCAGCGCGCGCACTGGTCAAATACAATACGCCGGTCATCGGGGTAAACCGTGGCCGTTTAGGTTTCCTGACCGACATTAAACCCACGGAAGTCATCTTCAAGCTGGATCAGGTGTTAAAAGGCGAGTTTCAGCTGGACCGCCGTTTCCTGCTGGAAATGGAAGTGCGCTCCAAAGGTGAAGTCATTTATGAAGCGGTGGCTTTAAATGATGTGGTGCTGCATTCCGGTAAATCGGTACACATGATTGATTTTGACCTGAATATTGATGGTCAGTATGTTTATCGTCAGCACAGTGACGGTTTAATTGTATCCACGCCTACTGGTTCTACTGCCTATGCCTTGTCTGGTGGTGGCCCGATTGTGCATCCGAGTATGGATGCGATTGTGCTGGTGCCGATGCATCCGCATACCTTGTCTTCACGCCCGATTGTGGTGGGTGGACAAAGTGAAATTAAAATCCAGATTCGTGAAAACCGTGTCTTGCCAATGGTCAGTGCCGATGGTCAGCACAGTGTTTCACTCAGTGTCGGGGACAGTTTGCATATCCGCAAGCATCCCTATAAGTTAAACCTACTTCATCCACCGGGTTATGACTTCTATATGGCATGTCGTACCAAGCTCGGCTGGAACCAAGATTTTGATTCTTTGCAACAGCAGGATTTATGATGAATATTGAACAGATGCTGGCCGTACTCAATCCTGAAATTGTTGGTCGACTAAAAACCGCGGTAGAGATTGGTAAATGGCCGAATGGCGTGGCGTTGACTAAAGAGCAGCGCGAAATTTGTATGCAGGCCGTGTATGCCTGGGAAATCCAGCATTTACCGGAAACCGAACGCAGCGGTTATATTGACCGCGGCACCAAGGAAGAAGGTGAACAATGTGATGATGATCATCACAAAAATGAAGATTTCCAGCCAATCAAGTTTATTTAAACTTTAACGCAGCAGATTCATGCAAAAAAGGTAAGCCGCGGCTTACCTTTTTTTATTGGCAGTTTTTTATGGCTTAAGGATTTAAACGCGCAGCCCAGAACTGCTGTGCTTTGTCCATGGCTGCTGCAAAACTGTCGCAGACGCCCATGGTATACAGCGCAATGCCCATGGTTTCCACCACCGCCACTTCACCATACTCATGCGATTGCTGGCCTTTCCAGACGGCTTTAAATACCGCCAGGTCCAGCTCTTCTTCAATCGGGCTGCGGTTGTTGGTGAGCTTTGGTAACTCATGTTCATACAGCTCGCCGTTACGGATACCACAAATTAAGGTTTTGGCATCCGGATTCCGTTCAAACTCGCCGCCTTCACCTTTAATCACCGCACTGTTCAGATAGCCCAGTTTAAACGCCGACTGTTGATGGGAACTGCGATAGGCCGGATGGAAAATGGCCTGCACGGTGGCTTTGGCATTAAAGGGGTTAATCAGCCGGGCAAGAGTATGAATAGGTGAACGCAGGCCCATTACATTCCGTAGTGCAATCAAATCGGCCAGCACCGGAGAAATCACGTCTAAAGGCAGATAGGCAAAATGACGCTGCTGTAATTGCTGTTCGACTTCCGTATCTGACTGGCAGATTGGATAGCCTAAGTATTCCAGCACCTGTTCGGTATAGACCCGGTTAATGGTATGCCCAGCAGCGCCGTGCATGACAATATTAAAACCCTGTTTGGCCAGAGTCAGCGCGGCCAGTAAAAACCACGGATAATGTTTGCGTTTCCCGGCATAGGAGGACCAGTCCAGATCTACATCTAAAGCTTTAAACTGCAACTGGTCACGGGTGGCCTGAACAAAGCCGGCCAGTTCATCGACCGATTCTTCCTTGACCCGCAGCAGCATCAAAAAAGCACCGAGCTGAACATCGAGTACTTCCTGTTTCAGGATCATGGAAAAGGCCTGATAGGCTTCTTCATAGGTGAGGGAACGTGCACCATTTTTGCCTTTTCCCACAATACGTACGTACTGGGCAAAAGGATGTTCAATGTCTTTATAAATGTTTCTTTTTGTGCTCATGTAACTGCCTGAATCTCAAATAAATGGCGCCGGTCGCTTCCCACAATATACACATGTTTGCGGCTTTTTAAAAACCGTATGCTTTGCTCGGATTTAGACTAATGTCTAAGCTGCTTCTGTTTTAAAGTTCGCCAGTTCTCGCTGTTTTTAGCAGCACTATATTTGAATTTTAGGTAAAATTCGCAGCGTTTTATATTATTTTTTATTTTTACTCATCTCCTGTTCTAAAAAGCCGCTTTTGCGTTTGAGCCTGTTTATTCTGGCGGCTCAAAGTAAGCCCGACTTTTGCCGATGAAAATAAAGCGTTGAATGTTTTGAGCCATGGCTCAAGGCAGCGTATGCCTGTTGTTTTAAAAACAGGCAGAACAGGTCGTGGGTAAAAAATCAAGGGTATTTGTCCTCTGGACAAGAACAAAAGTAGATCTGTTATGGCCAAACAACCTATTTATAAATCCCTGTACTTTCAGGTGATTATTGCAATTATTGCAGGTATTCTCGTCGGTCATTATTCTCCTAGTGGCACACAAGTTATTAATGGCGTGGAACAGTATGTTCCGGGTCTGGGTGAGCAGCTGAAACCCTTAGGTGATGGCTTCATCCGTTTAATCAAAATGATTATTGCGCCGGTGATTTTCTGTACCGTGGTGAGTGGTATCGCCGGTATGGAAAGCATGAAATCGGTGGGTAAAACCGGTGGCGTGGCATTACTGTATTTTGAAATTGTCTCTACCATCGCCCTGATTATTGGTCTGGTGGTGATTAACGTCTGGAAACCAGGCGTTGGCATGAACGTTGATCCAGCTTCTTTGGATACCACAGGTATTTCCAAATATGTAGAAACTGGTGAAGCACAATCTACAGTCGAGTTCCTGTTAAATATCATTCCAAATACCGTGGTCGGTGCATTTGCCCAGGGTGAAATCCTGCAGGTGCTGATGTTTGCCATTCTGTTTGGTTTTGCCTTACACCGTTTAGGGCCAGCAGGTAAGCCGGTCTTGAAACTGATTGACCAGATTTCGCATGTGTTCTTTAACATTGTGAACATGATCATGAAAGTTGCGCCAATTGGTGCTTTCGGTGCGATGGCCTTTACTATTGGTAAATACGGGATTGGCAGTCTGGCGCAACTGGCGCAGTTAATTATCTGCTTCTACCTGACCTGTGTGCTGTTTATTTTTATCATACTCGGCAGTATTGCGCGCATGACCGGTTTCAGTATCGTAAAAATGATCCGCATGATTCGCGAAGAATTACTGATTGTATTGGGGACCTCATCTTCAGAATCAGTACTACCGCGTATGTTGAAGAAACTGGAAATTGCCGGCTGTGAAAAATCGGTGGTGGGTTTGGTCATTCCAACGGGTTATTCCTTTAACCTGGATGGTACCTCGATTTATTTAACCATGGCCGCAATCTTTATTGCTCAGGCCACCAATACACCTTTAGAACTGCATCATCAGATTACTTTATTGCTGGTGCTGTTGATTTCCTCTAAAGGCGCAGCAGGGGTGACCGGTTCAGGCTTTATTGTGATGGCGGCAACACTGGCGGCTGTGGGTCAGATTCCGGTGGCCGGTCTGGCGCTAATTCTGGGTATTGACCGCTTTATGTCTGAAGCACGTGCCTTGACCAATCTGGTGGGTAACTCATTGGCAACCATTGTTGTAGCGAAGTGGGTCGGTCAGCTGGATCAGGAAAAGCTGCAATATGCATTAAATAATCCGGAAGAAATTGACCGCAAGATGGCAGAACAAAACCAGCAATCTGCTTCGGCTTAACAGCAGGGCGGTGACTAAAGGAAGCTTCGGCTTCCTTTTTTTATTACTTGGCAGTCAATAAAAAAGCCGGGAAAAGCCATGACAGTACGCTTAAAAATGCATAGCATGGGGCTGAATGTAAAACAAGAATGTATACCCTACAAGGATCGACTATGCTGGCTTATGATGCAGATTTAGAATTATTCCGTGACAACTTCCGCCGCTTTATGAGTGAACAGATTGCCCCGCATTATGAACAGTGGGAACGGGAAGGGATTATGCCGCGCTCGGTCTGGAACCAGCTGGGTGAAAACGGCTTTTTATGTGTAGATGTACCGGAACAGTATGGCGGCTATGGCGTACCGACCCATTATTCGCTGATGCTGGTCGAAGAGTCAGCGCGTGCTGGTTATAGCGCACTGTCTACCGGTATTTCCTGCCATTCAGAAATTGCTGCGCCGTATATTTTAAATATTGGTTCAGAAGAACAGAAACAGTACTGGCTGCCAAAAATGGTTAGCGGTGAAGTGGTCGGTGCGATTGGTATGACCGAGCCGGGTGCTGGTTCTGACCTGCAAGCCATGCGCAGTCATGCCATTTTGCAGGGCGATCATTATGTCCTGAATGGTTCTAAAACCTTTATTTCCAATGGCCAACATGCCGATCTGGTGGTGCTGGCAGTAAAAACCGATCCGCAGGCACGTGCCAAAGGCGTGTCTTTATTATTAGTCGATACCCATCTGGATGGTTTTAAGAAAGGCACCAACCTCGACAAGATTGGCCTGCATGCTCAGGACACCTCGGAATTGTTCTTTGATAATGTAAAGGTACCCAAAGAACAGTTACTGGGCCAGCCGGGACAGGGCTTTGCCTATTTAATGCAGGAATTGCCACGTGAACGGACTGCGATTGCCGCCACCGCCTTGGGCGCTATCCGCGGTTCAATTGACATCACCACGCAATACGTCCAGGAACGTCAGGCTTTTGGTCAGAAAATTGGCCAGTTCCAGAACAGCCGTTTTGTTTTGGCACAGGCTAAAATTGATGAGCTGGCCACGGCTGCGTTTTATAACCAGAATGTCGAGCTGTATATGCAGGGCAAACTGGATGTCGAAACCGCAGCAGCACTGAAAAGCTTCTCGACCGATATGCAGATGAAAGTGGCCGATCAGCTGCTGCAGCTGTTTGGTGGTTATGGTTATATGACTGAATATCCAATTTCTCGTTTCTTTGTCGATGCCCGTATCCAGCGGATTTATGGCGGCACCAATGAAATTATGAAAGAGATTGTGGCGCGCGGTTTATTGGGCCGTTAAGTCCTGTACATCAGAGCAAATGAAAACACCCGCCCAGCATCGACTGGGCGGGTGTTTTTTGGTGGGTGTGTTTCTGAGACTGATTTTAATGCAGGCTGAGCACATGCAGACTTTCCCGAATAAAGATCGGCAAGTCTGCTGGTGAGCGTGAGGAAATATACAGGTTATTGTCATTCACTACCGCCTCATCAAAATACACGGCGCCGGCATCCATCAGTTCCAGCATCACCGGGGCAATGCTGGTCATGCGCCGGCCTTTGACCACACTGGCATGGATCAGCAGTTGCGGACCATGACAGGTGCTCATAATCGGTTTCTGGGCATTGGCAAAATTTCGGACAAAATCGACAAAACGCAGATCATCACGCAGTTGTGCCGGAGATTGGCCGCCGGGAATCAGCAGCGCATCAAAATCATGAATGGTCACATCATCTATACTTTGGTCGATGGTTACCGAGCTGCGCCGTTGATAACCATAGACAATATTGCCGGCCTTGTTTTCAACATTTACCACGCTATGCCGCGCTGCACGGAAGGCGTGGATCAATTCTGGATAGTCTGCATCTTCATAATCATGGGTAATCAGCACCGCGATTCTTTTTGACATTATTATTCTCCGAATTGCTTTAAATAAAAGAGTAAAGGGGAAAAAGCAAAATTTCATTGCTGCTTTGTAACCAGTTTTCTTATTTCTTTTTCAAGTTAAAATTTCTGGAATTTTATTCAATATTTATGGGCGTTATTTTCTATGTAAGTAATTATGACGCCTGTTCAGTTTACGCAATAAACTTGCAAAATCCTATCACTATTCATCGAATTCAGATGCAAAAGCTATCGGCTGATTGGAAAAAGACCCTGTTTCATCTGCTTAAATTCGCTACACTCTGGATGGAAAAACAGGCAAAGCGTCGTGACTTGTTCAGAATTATTCATGAGCTTTAGCTGCTCAATTGATAAACAGTCTCACAAGTTGCAGAGAGTTTAACCAACTGTTTGTTTTTAAGACTGAATCAATCAAAGTTGTATTGCGCAACATTTGAAAGCTAACTATTGTTATACTGTTTGCATACCGTTTATGAAGGGCGACATAACAATGATCAACGACGATCAAAACACAACGACTTCTCTTGACCTGAACAATATTCGTGAGGAAATTGACTCTGTTGATATGCAGATTCAACAACTGATTAACCGTCGCGCACGATTGGCAGAAGCGGTGGCCAAAGCCAAATTTGCCGCTGAAGAGAATCCGCTGTTTTACCGTCCGGAACGTGAAGCACAAGTTTTACGTAATGTTATGGATCGCAATGAAGGCCCATTGTCGGACCAGACCATGGCACGTTTATTCCGTGAAATCATGTCGGCCTGTCTGGCACTGGAAGCACCACAAAGTATTGCCTTCCTGGGGCCGGTTGGGACTTATACCCATTCTGCGGTACTCAAGCATTTCGGTCATGATGCCCTGGTGCGCCCTTTACAAACCATTGATGAAGTATTCCGTGAAGTAGAAGCGGGCAGTGCGCATTATGGTCTGGTACCGGTAGAGAACTCCTCTGAAGGGGTGGTGAACCATACCTTAGACTGCTTTAAAACTTCGAATTTGAATGTGATTGGCGAAGTTGAATTGCCAATTCATCATCAGTTCCTGATTTCTGCAAATACCCGTAAAGACAGCATTAAACAGATTTATGCTCACCAGCAAACACTGGCACAGTGCCGTAAATGGCTAGATGCACATTATCCTGGGGTGGAGCGTGTGGCTTTAAGTTCCAATGGTGAAGCGGCGCGCCGTATTCGCAATGAATGGCATTCTGCGGCCATTGCTTCTGAAATTGCGGCAACCATTTATGATCTTGAAATCATGCACAGCAATATCGAAGACAACCCGGAAAACACCACGCGCTTCCTGGTGATTGGCCGTGAGAAAGTGCCACAAAGCGGCAATGACAAAACTTCATTGCTGGTATCTGCACATGACCGTGCCGGTGCCTTGCTGGAAATTCTGGCGCCATTTGCCAAACACAACATTAGTCTAACCAGTATTGAAACCCGTCCGGCTTTACCTGAAAAATGGGCCTATGTGTTCTTTATTGATCTGGAAGGTCATATTGAGCAAGACAATGTTAAAGCTGCGATTGAAGAAATCCGTCCATTGGTGAAAGAAGTCCGTGTACTCGGCTCTTATCCGGCGGCAGTTTTATAAAATTCTCTGGTGGCCGTGTGCGCTGCATGCGGCTGCTTTTCACCTGTAAATCTGGAAGTAAAAAATGTCGTTTGTCCCAGCCAATGAAGGCATCTCTAAGTTAAAGCCATATCAACCAGGTAAGCCGATCAGTGAACTTGAGCGCGAATTGGGTATTACCGATATTGTGAAATTGGCATCCAATGAAAACCCGTTGGGCTGTTCAGACAAAGTCAAAGAGGCCGTGGCTGCCGAACTGGCAGAAATTGGCCGTTATCCAGATGGTGGTGGTTTTATTTTAAAAGACCAGGTTGAAGCGCAGTTTGGTTTTGGTCATGAACGGATTACTTTGGGTAATGGTTCAAATGACCTGCTGGAAATGTTTGCCCGCGCTTTTGTGTCCGAGCAGGACTCAATCGTATATAGCCAGCACGCCTTTGCGGTTTATGCACTGGTGACTCAGGCCATTAATGCACAGGCCATTGAAGTACCAGCCAAAGGTTTCTCGCACGATTTAGAGGCGATGGCTGCAGCCATTCAAGCCAACACCAAGCTGGTGTTCATTGCCAATCCGAATAACCCGACTGGCACCTGGTTTGAAGAAGCTGAATTTGAAGCCTTCATGCAGAAAGTACCGGCCAATGTAATTGTGGTACTGGATGAAGCCTATGTGGAATACTTCCCGGAAAACTTCAACAGCCTGAAATATCTGGATCAGTATCCAAACCTGATTGTTAGCCGTACCTTATCAAAATGCTATGGTCTGGCAGCGCTACGAGTTGGTTTTGCTCTGGCCTCTGTACAGGTGACTGACTATTTAAACCGTATCCGTCAGCCATTTAACGTGAACCATTTAGCTATGGTGGCAGCTGTAGCAGCGCTGAAAGATGAAGCCTTTATCGAAAAATCACGTGAAGTGAACAAGGCTGGTATGGCGCAGCTGGAAGCGGGCTTTAAAGCACTGGGCCTGAACTATGTGCCTTCACGTGCCAACTTTATTCTGGTTGATGTACAGGCTGATCCGGCACAAACCTTCAATGCTTTGCTCAAAGAGGGCGTGATTGTACGTCCGGTTGGTATTCCAAACCATCTTCGTGTATCGATTGGAACAGAAGCAGAAAATGCCAAATTCCTGACTGCACTGGCGAAGGTGTTAGGTCTGGACGCAAAGGCATAAGCCATGACGCAACCCCTGTTTGAAAAAGTCGCTTTTATTGGACTTGGGCTGATTGGCTCAAGTCTGGCGCGTGTGATTCAGGCTGAACAGCTGGCTCATGAGGTGGTGGCATCGACCCGTTCGCAAAAAACGCTAGAAGATGCCAAAGCCTTAGGGTTAATTGCTGCCGGTTATAGCGATCCGGTCGAGGCGGTGAAAGATGCTGATCTGGTGGTGCTGGCCTTACCGGTACGTGCCACCGAATATGTGTTGCAGCAGATTAAACCGTATTTAAAACCTGATGCAATCCTGACCGATGTCGGCAGTACCAAAGGCAATGTGGTCGATGCGGCCAAAGCGGTTTTTGGTGAACAACTGCCTGCCGGTTTTGTGCCGGGGCATCCGATTGCTGGAGCCGAGCATACCGGGGTCCATGCCGGTAAGGTCGATTTATTCGCCAATCATAAAGTGATTTTGACTCCATTACCGACCAGTGCGGATTGGGCGGTCAATAAACTGATTCAACTGTGGGAAGCAGCCAAAGCGGAAGTGATCTGTATGGATGTGGACAAGCACGATGAAGTGCTGGCACATACCAGTCATCTTCCGCATTTAATGGCATTTAACCTGGTGGAGCAACTGGCCAACAGGGAAGACAATTTAGATATTTTTCGCTATGCTGCAGGCGGCTTTCGTGATTTCTCGCGAATTGCAGCCAGTGATCCACAAATGTGGCACGACATCTTCTTTGCCAATAAAAAGGCAATTTTGAATGCAGTCGATGGCTTTGAACAACAGCTGGCAATCTTGCGCCAGCTGATCGAACAGGAAAACTCGCAGGCTTTAATGGGCCTGCTGGGACATGCTCAAGCAGCGCGTCAGCATTTTAATCATATGCTGGCCAAAAAACCGTTGATGGAGAACAATAAAGTGACACAACAATTTACGATTTTACCGGGCTCTAAAAATTTCCAGGGTAAATTTACTGTGCCAGGTGATAAATCTGTGTCACATCGTTCAATCATGTTTGGTGCGATTGCAGAAGGCACCACCCATGTCACCGGCTTTTTGGAAGGTGAAGATGCGCTGGCGACCTTGCAGGCTTTTCGCGATATGGGTGTCAGTATTGAAGGCCCGAAAAATGGTGAAGTGACCATTCATGGTGTTGGTATGCAGGGCCTCAAAGCTCCAGCCGGTGCACTGTATATGGGGAACTCTGGCACCTCCATGCGTTTGCTGTCAGGCATGTTATCGGCGCAGGCCTTTGATTCGGTGATGACCGGTGATGCATCCTTGTCCAAGCGTCCAATGGAGCGTATTGCCAAGCCATTACGTGAAATGGGGGCGCAAATCCAGACCACAGGTGAGCGTGGTACGCCACCGGTGTCAATTACGGGCAGCCAGCAGTTAAAAGGCATTCAGTACGATTTACCAATGGCCTCGGCACAGGTGAAATCAGGAATTTTACTGGCCGGTTTGTGGGCCGAAGGTGAAACTGCAGTAACTGAACCGGAACCAACCCGCGACCATACCGAGCGTATGCTGCGTGCTTTTGGTTATGAAGTGAAATCCGAAGGCAACCGTATTTCCCTGCAAGGCGGCGGTAAACTGGTGGGAACCAATATTCAGGTGCCTTCAGATATTTCATCTGCAGCGTTCTTTATGGTGGGCGCGGCCATTACTGAAAATGCCGATGTCACTTTAGAAGCTGTGGGCATTAACCCGACCCGTACTGGCGTGATTGAAATCCTCAAACAAATGGGTGCAGATATTACTGTATCCAACGAGCGTATTGCCGGTGGTGAACCGATTGCCGACATTCGTATTCAGGGCAGCCGTACCTTAAAAGGCATTCATATTCCGGAAGATCAGGTGCCACTGGCGATTGATGAATTCCCAGCGCTGTTTATTGCAGCAGCCTGTGCGGAAGGTCAGACTGTATTGACTGGTGCAGCTGAACTTCGCGTCAAAGAATCTGACCGGATTCAGGTGATGGCAGATGGCTTGAAAACCATGGGCATTGACTGTACCCCAACTGAAGATGGCATCATCATTGAAGGCAAGGGCAAAGCAGGTGACTGGTCGCCTGTGTTCACCGGCGGTGAAATTGAGTCACATCATGACCACCGTATTGCCATGAGCTTCTCGATTGCCGGTTTACGTAACTCGGAAGTAATTAAAATTGTGGGTACAGAAACGGTCGCGACCAGCTTCCCGACCTTTACCCAATTGACCGCTCAGGCCGGTCTGCAGATTGAAGTGACCGAATAAAGAGAAAAATAACCCAAAACAGCCAAGCTTTTGCTTGGCTGTTTGCTTTATATTGCTTATGCTAAAAATACAACAAGAACAGCAGTAGGGTCGTTTATGAAAACACTCCAGTTTACCGCACAATGTGATAACAAGGCCGAATTACAGGACTGTAAGATTGCCCAGAACTATGTGGCAGATTTGCTGGCCCGACAGTTAAACCAGCACGGCTTTGAAACCCTGCCGCAAAGTGGCGCACAAATTGCGGTTAGTGTGGAAGATCATCCTTTGCCCTTAAGCGTGAGCTGTGAAAGCCGCGATGCCGAAGGACGACTGGTGTGTGAAATCCTGTCTTATCCGGAAGAAGAGCAGGACTGGTTTGACCGGATTGAATCGCAAAGCTTGCTAAATCAGCTGGCCCAGGCGGTCGAGCAGACCTTAAAACAGGATGAAAACTTTACGGCCTTTGAATGGAAAAATTAAAACAATCCCAGATTGGAATTGCGAAGCCATTTCGTCTGTATCCATTTTAAAATTAACAGTACCGTCACTGATCTCCTCCCATAAAAAAACCCATCAGCAGATGGGTTTTTGTCTTTAGCCTAAGGCCAGGAAGCGGGTAATTGCAATCCGCAGCTGTTTTAAATAGCCGGTAAAGAAATGGTTAGCGCCCGGTAAAATGGTAACCAGATGACGCTGTGGTTTGGCCCAAGTAATCATGTCCGAGAGCAGGGTCACATCATCGGCTTCGCCATGAATAAACAGGATGTCACCTTTAATTTCAGGAGTTACATAGTGACGTACACCAGCTACTGTCGCAGTCGGCAAGCCGCATAAAATGGTCTGTTTTGGCTGTAATTCAACCGGTAGCGCTGCATAACTCTTTGCCATCACATGCGCACCAAAGCTGAAACCGCCGGCATAGAACGGCAGGCCAATGTGCTGGCTGCGCGCATATTTGATGACTTCTAGAATATCGTCCGTTTCGCCAAAGCCTTCATCATGCACACCTTCACTCTGGCCTGAACCGCGGAAGCTTGGGCGATATACCACGCAGCCGCGCTCTAGGTACATTTGTGCTAATAATGCAGGAACTTTGTGTTGCGGGGTGCCGCCTTGCAATGGATGGGGGTGGCTGACAACCGCGAATCCTTTCACTTCACCCTGGGGATAATCTACGAAAACTTCAATTCGACCCACAGGACCTGGAATGAAAATTTGCTCGGACATAAGATAATCGAATAATGGCAGGAGAATCGATTATTTTACCGATTATGTTTAGGAAAAACACAGATTGGCATTAAAATAAGCTGACTGTTATAGTTTGATTAATTATTTTTTAACCACTTTTTGATCAGGATGTGTATGCTCGCCTTAATTTCTCCTGCTAAGACTTTAGATTATGAATCTGCATTACCCACCGACAGCCACACATTACCAAGACTATTAGCGCATTCACAAGAACTTATCGACGTTAGTCGTACGCTATCTGCTTCAGAAATCGCCAATTTAATGAGTGTGAGCGAAAAAATTGCCAATTTAAACGTAGAACGCTTCCGCGACTGGCAGGCCGATTTTGATTTTTCCAATGCGCGTCAGGCGCTGTTTGCCTTTAAAGGTGATGTCTATACCGGTCTGGATGCCTATAGCCTGAAGGATCAGGACATTGATTATGCACAGCAGCATTTGCGCATGTTATCAGGTCTGTATGGCTTATTGCGCCCGCTGGATTTAATGATGCCGTATCGTCTGGAAATGGGCACCAAGCTGAAAAATCCGCGTGGCAGCAATTTGTATGAATTCTGGGGCACCATCATTACTGATCTGATCAATGAAGATCTGGCTGCGGCCAAGTCTGAATTGCTGGTGAATATCGCTTCGGATGAATATTATAAATCGGTGAAAGAAAGCAAGATTCAGGCAGAAATCATCAAGCCGGTATTTTTAGACCAGAAAAATGGCAAATATAAAGTCATCAGCTTCTATGCCAAAAAAGCCCGTGGTTTGATGGCGCGCTATATCATCGAAAATAAAATTGAACGTGCTGAAGATTTAAAAGGCTTTAATAGCGATGGCTATTATTTCGATGCTGACAGCTCCCTAAAAGGTGAGCTGGTGTTTAAGCGAGATGAGCAAGCCGCATAAACAGGGGAGTGCGTGCCATGCAACCAGAACTTGCTGATTTTCAGTTGTATTGGCAACGCTGCGCTCAGCAGTTTTCGCTGAATCGCTGCCAGACGCAGCAGCTGTATGCGCGGCTGCTGGCGGCCTATAGTGAGCCGCAGCGGCACTATCATGGCGTGCAGCATATTCTGGAATGTCTGCAGCATTTCGATCAGATTCGCACACAGTTGCAGCAACCATCGCTGGTCGAGCTGGCGTTATGGTTTCATGATGCGGTCTATCATCCTAAAGCGCAGGACAATGAAGCACAAAGTGCGACATTGTGCCAGCAGTTATGTGCAGATTTTTTAACGGCAGCACAACTGGAAACCGTGAGCCGCTGGATTCTCGCGACCCGGCAGCATCAGCCTAGTGATGAGCCAGATTTAAATGCCTTGCTGGATATTGATCTGGCAATTCTGGCTGCGCCGCCAGTACGTTTTGCTGAATATCAGCAACAGATTCGTCAGGAATATGCCTGGGTCGAGCAGCAGCTTTATCAGCCCAAGCGCCGTGCGGTATTGATGCAGTTTTATCAGATGCAGCCGCTGTATCAGACCCGGTATTTTCAGCAGCATTATGAAGCACAGGCCAAACACAATCTGGCCCAGGCTTTGTCTACAACGGGCGAATCAGCATCGTGATGGTTTATTCGTCCGCTAAACTTCAGGCATAAAAAAAGGCAAAGTCAGACTTTGCCTTTTCCATCTTGTCACAAGATTAGTGGTGATGACCGCCAACACCATGTACGTGACCGTGGTCTAACTCTTCTTGAGTCGCTTCACGGATTTCTACGATTTCAACTTCAAACGTCAGGTCTTGACCAGCAAGCGGGAAGTTTGCATCAACGATTACGTTTTCGCCTTCAACTGCTTTAACCGTTACGATCTGTACGCCATCATCAGTTTGTGCTTGGAACTGCATGCCAGGCTGAATGCTGTCTACGCCTTGGAACATTTGCGCTGGAACTTCTTGAACCAGGTCAGGGTTGTATTCGCCATAACCTTCAGCAGCAGGTACGTTTACAGTGAATTTTTCACCCACAGTTTTACCTTCTAGGGCTTTTTCAAGACCAGGGATGATGTTACCCGCACCATGCAAATAGGCAAGTGGTTCACCTTGAGATTGGTCGAGAGTTTCACCCTCTGCGTTAGTCAATGTGTAGTGGAAAGTAACCACGAGGTCATTTGCAATAGCAGTCATGTTATAGATCCATTTAGTTTTCTAAGGGTACATCATAAAGTGAAAAGGCAAATTTGTTGAATACTTTTACTCAAAAAACTCACATTTGGCTTTTTTATGACATTTTCCCAGATATTGGGGCAGTCGATAAAATTTCAATGCAATTTTATTTTAGGGCCAATTTTTCTGCCGAGCATATCTTTGGCGGTCAGCACCCCGGCATGGGTATAGCCATGAATGGTGGCCTGATGCAGCCGGTATAAAGACACATACATCGACTTGGCGACTATGCCCTGTACATTGACCCGACCGAGTAATTCACCCACGGCCGTATGCTGGCTTAAAGAAATCAGCGAGCCTTTGTCGGAGAATTTAAACATCGGCAGTGGTTTCCCATTCACGTGCTGGCTCAGGGCACGAACCAGAAAGCTGGCCTGCTGACTGGCCACCTGCGCACGCGGACCCAGCACCGGTTCATCGGCTTTGGGCTGGCAATGGGCACAATCGCCAAAGGCAAAAATGTTGGGGTCGGTATAAGTCTGTAAGGTGGCATAGACTTTTAAACGGTGCAGATGATCTTTTTCAAAATCATCCCACTGTTTAAAAATTTCCGGGGCCTGAATTCCGGCAGCCCAGACTTTAATTTCTGCTTCCAGCGGATTACCTGCAGCAAAATAAACCTGTTCTTCATCGACCTTGGCCACCCGATGCTGGGTCAGCACTTCAATACCAAAGTGCTCCAGCTGGGCTTGGGTATGCCGGGAAATCTGCTGTGACAGGGCCGGTAAAATCCGGTCGGCAGCTTCAATGAGCGTAATCCGAACCTGCTGCGGGTCAATCCGGTTTAAACCATATTGGGCAAAAGTCTGTTTGGCCTGATACAGCTCTGCCGCCAGTTCAACACCGGTGGCACCGGCGCCAATAATGGCAATATTCAGGGCACGGCTTTGCGGTTGATTTTGGGCTTCTAAATACAGGTGTAGCAAGTCCTGATGAAACACCGTGGCCTGAGGCAGGCTGTCCAGAAAATGACAATGCTGTTTCACCCCTTCGGTATTAAAGTCATTGGAAGTGGAGCCTAGCGCCAGTACCAGCGTATCATAGTCCACGTCAATCTGCTTTGGTGGCTGCTCTTTTTTGGAAAATTGCGGTGCCTGCAGCTGAATCTTTTTCTGGGTCCGGTCAATGCCAACCAGGGTGCCTAATATAAACTGATAATGATGCTGGGCAGCATGGACAAAATAGTTGGTTTCTTCCTGATGCGGATTGAGCGTGCCGGCTGCAATTTCATGTAGCAGCGGTTTCCAGATGTGGGTCAGTTTCTGATCGACCAGAATAATCTGCGCTTTGCCCGATTTACCCAAACGATGACCGAGTTGGGTAGCAAGCTCCAGACCGCCGGCGCCGCCACCGACAATCACAATACGATGTAATGCTGACATGATGAACCTATATTGTTATTTTTAATGCAAGAACAGGCTCAATTTATGCCATCTCCCGGTCAGGAAAATGGCTCAGATTGTTCGACAACTTACATCATGTAGCATTTCCACTGTGCTTGTTCACAGGATTAAACCAGCGGATAAGTTTTGGCTGCGGTTTCATCCTTGGAGGAAAAGCTAAACAGGCTTTTTAGCCAGATCAGCAGTTTTTCAAACAGGCTGGCTTCGGCAATATGTACTTCTTCTTCCAGATGAATGGTATTGATCAGGCGGTTATTCTGATAAACATGCACGGTGGCCAGCTGCATCACCTGTGCCAGCGGGGCCGTCAGTAACTTTTCTTTCAGCTCGACATTCAAATGGGTTTCGGTCTGGGTTAAGGGTTCAATCAGTCGGGTCTGACCGAAGGTATCGTTAACAAACAGGCGCTGCTGGGTCACATCAAACTGTTTTAAATCAATCGCGCTATTTTCGCCATATAAAGACGTGGTGACAATTTTCGGTTGCTGCACTTCAACCTTGAACATTTTCAGGGTCGACTTTACCACTGGCAACTCAGCAATCAGCTGCTTGTTTTTTAAAGCCACTTCGTTGCGGGTGTAGGCATAACTGATGTTCATCAGTTGCTGGGCAATTTCAGCGCGTTTAAATGCACTTTTGGCACCCAAAACCACCACAATTAAACGCCGGTTCGGATCATCAAAATTCTGGGTGAGACGGTTGGCCGTCAGCGCCAGGTTATAACCGGCGGCACGGGTATAACCGGTTTTCAAGCCATCCACCGTCGGGTCCTGTTTGAGCAGAATGTTAGTGGCACGGTGATAACGCTGGTTATAGGTAAAACTGGTCTGTTTGGAATAAGCGAGATAATCCGGAGTGTCATTGACGACCGCCTGTGCCAGACGGGCCAGATCGGCCGCGGTAGAATAATGTTCCGGCATGGTAATCCCGGACGGATTCTGGAAATGGGTATGCTGCATTCCCAAGGCCTGTGCTTCCTGATTCATACGTGCCACGAACTGCGGTACGCTGCCAGAAATCCGTTCGGCCAGAGTTAGGGCGGCATCATTGGCAGACATCACAATTAAACCAGCTAGCAGCTGATCAACAGAAATCTGCTCACCTTCTTTCAGGTACATCTGGGATTCATCCCACATCACCTGTTTCACCACAGACGTTGCGGTCAGCACATCTGCCACGTTCAGCTTGCCGGCCTGAATGTCCTTGAGCACAATATAGGCCACCATCATCTTGGTCAGCGAGGCCGGGGCGCGCTGAATCTGGCTATTGTGTTCTGCAATGACCTGACCCGATTGTGGATCAAGCACGGTCCAGGCTTCTGCTTCAACCGTTTCAGGATTAAAAGATAATAAGGTGGCATGCGCAAGCGAGCTGCATAGCCAGCACAGCAGCGCAATCAGGTAGATGACACGTTTCAAGGGGATTCCTTTTTTAACCAGTCCGTTGGTCATAAACATAAAAATTTTAGGCATGCTATGCTTTTTTTTGCCGCCTGACTAGCGATAATTTTCGACAATGAAGACGACTGCGCATTGCATGACAAAAAAATGTTAAGCTAATTGATAAGTTATCTCTTTGATCTTTTATATCGCCCATTATGTTGCATTATCAAATCGAATTTGACGATTATCGTCAGCATCTTATTCATGTCACTTTGCGTTTTCTGGCCAATCCGACACAGGTTCTAGCTTTACCAACCTGGATTCCGGGCAGCTATCTGATTCGTGAATTTTCCAAACATATTGAAGCGGTCAAGGCCTATGATGAAGCCGGGCGTATTTTAAAAATCCAGAAATTTGAAAAGAACAAATGGCGTTTGTTTAATACCGATCATGAACTGATTACGGTGGAATATGATGTTTATGCCTACGACCTGTCGGTGCGTGGTGCCTATGTTGATCAGACCCGGTTATATGTCAATCCGGCCTGTGCCTGTTTAGGACTGGAAGGTCAGGAAGATAAAGCGATTGAAGTCGAAGTGTTTCTGCCTAATGAGCTGAAACATTTCCAGCTGGCGACCGGACTGGCGGCCAAAAGTCTGGTGAAGGGGCGTTATACCTTAAAAGCCAAAAACTATGCCGAACTGATTGATGCGCCGTTTGAACTGGCCGAGCAGACCCGTTTTAGTTTTGATGCAGCAGGCATTCCACACGAATTTGTGGTATCGGGCAAACATGCCATGAATGCTGCGCGAATGCAGCAGGACCTAGAAAAAATCTGCGCCACTGAAATTGCCCTGTTCGGTTCTGCACCGTTTCAGGACTATACCTTTATGACCATGGCGACCGGGAGCAGCTACGGTGGTCTGGAGCATCCAAACAGCACCAGCCTGATTACCCCGCGCGATGATTTGCCAAAAGCCAATGAGCCGGAAGAACCCTCAAAAGAATATCAGCGTTTTCTGGGGCTGTGCAGCCACGAATATTTCCACTCCTGGCTGGTGAAATTTATCCGTCCGGACAGCTTTGTCAATTATGATCTGAACCGGGAAGGTTACACTTCCTTGTTGTGGATTTTTGAAGGTTTCACCTCGTATTATGATGACCTGATTTTATTACGCAGCGGTGTGGTCAATCAGGAATCTTATATTGCTTTATTAAAAGCGCAGATTGACCGTTATTTGCAAAATCCGGGTCGGGCAATCCAAACCGTGGCTGAATCGAGTTTTGATGCCTGGGTCAAATTCTACCGCCAGGATGAAAACTCAAACCATGCCGGTACCAGCTATTACAACAAGGGCTGTCTGGTGGCCTTGTGTCTGGACCTCGGTTTACGTCTGCGTGGCTCTAGTCTGGATGCCTTAATGCGCAAGCTGTATGACAATGCACAGCAGGGTATTCAGGTGCATGAGCGCACAATTTATGAATTGTGTCAGGAATTAACCGGTGATAGCTGGGCTGAGCAGATTAACCATCTGATTAACACCACTGAAGAGTTACCGCTGGATCAGCTGTTCCCGGAATTTGGTCTGAGCTACAGCTTAAAAAATGACAAGCGTTTGCCATTGGGGCTAAAACTGGCCGATAAACCGGAAGGCGTACTGGTGCAAGCCGCACGCCGTGATGGTCAGGCAGCGCAAGCCGGTCTGTCGGCGCATGATGTAATCATTGCCATTGATGGCCTCAAAGCCAGCAGCAAACTGATCGAACAGTATGCCAAACAGAGCGGCAGCTTTACAGTACATGCTTTCCGCCGTGATGAACTGATGCAGTTTGAAGTGAATGCAGCAGGTTCTGAACTGACTGAAGTTGAATTAAAAGTTGAAGATCAGGCCAAACTGGATCGCTGGTTAAAAGTGTAAAATCACAGTCTGAAATCTATACTATAAAAAACCGATGCTCAGGCATCGGTTTTTTTATGCAGATCTATCGTCATAAACCCTATCGTAATCACACCTTATTTGATGATCAGGCGGGAAGTACCGCGAAACTCCGCCACAATCTGCTGCTTCTGGTTCGTGACCCGAATATCATAAATGCCGCTGCGGCCACTGCTGGCCTTATGTTCTGCCACCGCAGTCAGGGTATCGCCGAGCAGGCCCGGTTTTAAATAATGAATACCGCAGTGCTGACCCACCGCCGGATGTTCGCCGGTGTTGCAGGCAATGGCAAAAGCCGCATCCGCCAGCGCAAAAATCACCGCACCGTTACAGGTTTGATGGCCTTGTAAATGCTGCTCGGTAATTTTTAATTCAATCTGTGCGCTGTGTTCACCAAACGACACCAAATGGGCGCCCAGATGCTGCATTAATCGGTCCTGATGAAACATGGGATTAACTTGCTGATCCATAGCAGACTCCTTTTTTAAGATACGTTTTATTTTAAATTTAAAATTATGTGAATCATAAATAGCATTGTGATGCTGAAAATACAAGCAAAAAAATAAGGCCCCGTTGGAGCCTTATTTTCATCGTCTATTCAACGCATCTTTGCAACAGCTTTTTTAGCTATACAGATGCCAGCCCCATTAACGGGCACGACGACCACGTGATTTGGTGTTGGGACGGGTGGTGCCATTGGTCTTGCGACGTGGCTTTTCACCTTCTTCCATTTGCCAGATGCGTGGTGTGCCGGATTTTTTCTTGGCGGTACCATCTTTGTTGACTTTTTTCTGCATCGGTTTGCCACCAGTGCCGCCCGGTTTCTTCACATAAGAACGTGAGCGATACGGCTGTTCGGCTGGTACATCTTTAAAGTCGCTATAGAGCAGTGGTTCAATTTCACGGGTTTCACCCGGTTGCAGGCCCAGCTGAACCAGATCAATCGAACCGATTTTGGTGCGAATTAAACGCAAAGTTGGGAAGCCGACCGCAGCGGTCATGCGGCGCACCTGACGGTTACGGCCTTCACAAATTGAAATTTCAGCCCAGGAGGTCGGCACCGAAGCGCGGTAACGTACCGGCGGATGACGTTCCCATAACCACTCCGGTTCAGCCACTTTAATCGCTTTGGCCGGCAAGGTCATGCCATCATTCAGTTCTACACCTTTACGCAGCTGTTCTAGCGCTTCTTCGGTAATGTCACCATCGACCTGGACCAGATAGGTTTTAAACTTTTTATTGGCCGGGTTGGTAATAAACTGGTTTAAACCGCCATGATCGGTCAGGAACATTAAACCTTCTGAATCCATGTCCAGACGACCGGCAATCCGTAAATCCGGATCATCAATGAAGTCGGCCATGGTTGGGTGCTTTTCATCGGGACGAAACTGCGACAGCACATCATAAGGCTTGTTAAGAATAACTATTTTCACTGTAACCTGCTAAAAAATATAAAAAAATCTGGGTGTGATTCTTATGCTAACTGTAATAAAACCCGGCATGGGAGAGAAAGGGTGACAATGAGCAAAAAGAAGGTCCACAATATCCGGCTACTATAGCAGATTCTGTCTGATCTGCCTGAACTTTATGGCAAAGCTGAGCAGATGATTTTGATTGGAAATGTAAAACTTGCTGAGATATGGCACAGGATATATGCCGATTTATTAAGCACAGAAATAAGGCCATTTCCCTTATAAATCCCGGGCTGGTTAAATTTTGATTAAACTGAAAAGATCATCGAGTTAAAAATACAATTAAGCAGACAGCCAAAAAAGACCGGTGCCGGGCAAGAATAGTATGGATTTGCCCGCCCACCAATCACAGGGAGCAGCAAGGATTATGGGTTATCAGAAAATCGTCGTGCCTGCAGATGGCAGCAAAATTACGGTAAATGCAGATTTATCCCTGAATGTGCCGAACAATCCGATTATCCCTTTTATTGAAGGTGACGGGATTGGGGTGGATATTACCCCGACTATGAAAGCCGTGGTGGATGCGGCAGTACAAAAAGCCTATGGTGGCAAACGTGCGATTGAATGGATGGAAGTGTATTGCGGCGAAAAGGCCAACAAGATTTATGGCACCTATATGCCGGAAGAAACCTTTGAGGTCTTGCGTGAATTTGTGGTGTCGATTAAAGGGCCGCTAACCACACCAGTTGGTGGTGGGATCCGCTCATTGAATGTGGCCTTGCGTCAGGAACTGGACCTGTATGTCTGTGTGCGTCCGGTACGCTGGTTTGAAGGCGTGCCTTCACCGGTGCAACATCCGGAACTGACCGATATGGTGATTTTCCGGGAAAACTCGGAAGATATTTATGCCGGGATTGAATGGAAAGCCGATTCACCGGAAGCGAAAAAAGTTATTAAATTCCTGAAAGAGGAAATGGGTGTCACCAAAATCCGCTTTGAAGAAAACTGTGGTATTGGGATTAAACCGGTCTCCAAAGAAGGTACTCAGCGTCTGGTGCGTAAAGCCATCCAGTTCGCGATTGATAATGACAAGCCGAGTGTGACCTTGGTACATAAAGGCAACATCATGAAATATACCGAAGGCGCCTTTAAGGAATGGGGGTATGAAGTGGCGCTGGAGCGTTTTGGCGGCGAATTGCTCGATGGCGGGCCGTGGGTGAAGCTGAAAAATCCGAAAACCGGCAAAGAGATTATGATTAAAGATGTAATTGCCGATGCCTTTTTACAGCAGATTTTAATGCGCCCGGCAGATTATTCGGTCATTGCCACCTTAAACCTGAACGGGGATTATATTTCCGATGCACTGGCGGCAGAAGTCGGCGGGATTGGCATTGCACCGGGAGCCAATATTGGCGGGGCAATTCATATGTATGAAGCCACCCATGGCACTGCGCCAAAGTATGCTGGGCAGGACAAGGTCAATCCGGGGTCGATTATTCTGTCTGCGGAAATGATGCTGCGCGATATGGGCTGGACTGAAGCGGCCGATCTGATTATTCGGGGTGTATCCGGTGCGATTGCAGCCAAAACGGTGACATATGATTTTGAACGCCTGATGCCAGATGCCACCTTGCTGCGCTGCTCTGAGTTTGGTCAGGCGATTATTGACAAGATGGACCAATAAAACGCTATCTATTTGATGCAACCGCCCGCGTTTAACGCGGGTTTTTTATGCCTTATCTTCTCATCCATTTGTGTCAATGTAATGACAAGTAACCACAGTGATGCTTTGGGTGACTAAGGTAAAATAGTAAAACTATTTTCACTTAATTTGTAATGGATAATCCTGTGCCCAATTACATTGAGGCAATTTGATACAGCTTATGACTTGGGCAAAAAACAAAACCCGGTAGAGTAATACCTGTACATATTGTGCGACATATCGAACTGATACAGGAGTGATATGAAATGGCTAATCAACAAAACCAGCAGAATCAACAGAATCAGCAAAACCAACGTCAACAAAATCAGCAGCAGAATGACAATCAACGTCAACAGCAGCAACAGCCTCAGCAACAAAATCAAAAACAGAAAAACCAACGTCAGCAATGATGTCGCACCCCCAATTTAAAAACTTTTTCATCGCCTAAAGGCGCATATAGGTTTTTAAATTGATTTACTGACAAAGGCTCTCATGATGAGAGCCTTTGTCATATCTATATAGCCCATGACGATCTAGATCGGAAAGCAGCAGAGGAATCATCTCCAAACCCAGATCAGCAAAACCTGTACAAAAACCGTGTTTTATCTACCCCTGAGCAGACCTTAAGATCAAGTCATCCCTTGATGATGCAGTTGCCATGAATATCTTGATTTCTAAACGGCTCGCCGGTCTGGCGCTTGGCTTAAGTTTGAGTGTGCTGCTGGTCGGCTGTCAGCCACCGCCTTCGGGTGATGCCGCCGGTATGCGCTATCCGATGCTGTATCTGAAATTGCAACAGCAGGAATTCATGGCGCCTTTACCGGTCCCGGTAGAAGGTGTGCAGGCCTGGCAGATCAGTGATACCTGGGGTGCGGCGCGCAGTGAAGGGCGTCGGCATGAAGGCACTGATATTTTTGCCAAACGCGGCACGCCGGTACGCTCAACCACGGCTGGAATTGTATCGCGGGTGGGCACCAACAACCTTGGGGGTAAAGTGGTCTGGGTGATTGGTCCGGGCTTAAGCCATCATTATTATGCACATTTAGAGGATTATGCAGCGGAGATTCAGGAAGGCGACTGGATTGAAGCCGGTGAAATCATTGGTTATGTCGGTAATAGCGGCAATGCTCAAAATACACCGCCACATTTGCATTATGGGATTTATCTCAGTGGTCAAGGCGCCGTGAATCCTTATCCCTATTTGGTACAAGAGCTGACCGATGAATAAGCTAAATCAGCTTACATCCGCCGTGGAAACCGGTGTTTTGGTGGCCGGCAGGCTGCAAATAAAATATAGATTTCCCAGTGCCAGAACCGCACCGGCCAGTAAAAACTGCTGCGGATAGGACCAGCCGGCGACTTGTAAGCCGCTAAAGCTTAAGCCTCCTATCAGCTGCACGCTGGCAAAGCATAAAGTAGCCATGCCCCATAATTTTTTATAGGCCAGACCATACAGCTGGAGCAGGGTATAAGAGGTCAGAAACACCACCGCCGGATTCAGCAGGCCAGTAAAAAAGGAAGACAGAAAGGTCATCACTGACCAAGGGGCGATTGCCGCTAAAATGGCCGCCACATACAGGCAATACAGGATTTTCAGGGCTTTGAAATTGCCGAGCTGTTTTGCCAGAAAATAGGCACAGGCCGCTCCGCAGGCACTGCCCAGGCCATATAAAATCCAGTGGCTATTGATCCAGAACAGGCTGAGTTGTTGCACCTGACTTAAATAGTCAATCCAGAAGAGTGAGTGTGGTACATAGGAAAACGCGCTACAGCTATACACCAAGAGCAGGCTGGCAAAGACTTTTTTATTGATGGGTACAGCAGCAGCGCTTTGAGGCTGGCTTTGGATGTTAACCGGTAGGGCTTTGGGTTTGAGCAGGATTAAACCCAGACTGCACAGCACGGCAAAGGCACATAAAATCAGCCAGGCGCTTGAGGTGGAGATATGATCTAAATAGGGCAAAAATAATGTGGCGAGCAGCACACCAAGTCCGATGCCACTAAAACCAATCACATTAATTTTAAACCGATGCTGCAATTCACAGTGCTGCGCAACCACGCTCGGCGCCAGAATCATCAGCCAGCCACCGCAGATGCCGGACAATATTCGCCAGAACAGATACCAGCTACCCTCAAAACCGGTGAACGCACAGCAGAATAAACTTAAACTGCCGAGAAAGGCCGCGGCCTGAATCCAGCCTAATAGCTGCTGGTTTAAGCGCATGGCCCAGACCGCACCAATTAAATAACCGAGTAAATTGGCGCTGCCCAACAGGCTGGCAAACTCGCTACTCCATTCAAAAGCCAGGCGGGTACTGGGTAACAAGGCGGTATAAGAAAAACGAAAAATACCGATACCTAAACAGGTGGACAGCAGTAAAAACAGGCTGAGGCGGCGTTGCTGTGCATCCATGCAGATTCCTTGCGCTTTTTATTATGCGTAAAATATTGTTGTATGGCGCGCGGGCTATTGCAGTTGCCCGCTGATCTGGCCAATTTGTTTGCTAATCTAAGCGCTGTTATTCCACCGAAACCGGCTGGCCAATGCTATAAAAATGCCCGCCGGCAATATGGTGGATACTTTTCCATTCATCGGCCACTTCATGATAATACCAGTGCCCGTCACGAAATACCCGCTGATCGGCATAGGCTGTAATGACTTTGCCTATAAACAGGTCATGGGTTTGCTGGTTGTGCGGCTCCGGAATAAGTTCACAGATCAGCCAGGCGGCGCATCCGGCCACTGTCGGCACAGGAGAATGCTCAAACTGGAATAGCTCGACCCCACAGCGGTCCAGCTTGTTCGGTTCCTGAAACAGGCTGATGCTTCCCAGTTGATGCACCATCCTGAGCTGTTTTAAGGTCGGTACCTGCAAGGCAAAATAACCTGACTGTTCAATGATGGCACGGGTTTTGGTGCTTTTATCCAGCACTACCGTAACTTTGGCAGGATTAAACTCAAGCGCACAGGCCCAGGCTGCAGCCATGACATCGGTTTCCTGCTGATCTTGCGCAGACACCAGCACGGTCGGACCATGATTAATCAAACGATAGGCCTTTTCCAAAGGTACAGTTTGCAGATCAGCAGGGAGCGTCATATTTTTTTATTCCTCAATCAGAGATCATTCCAGAGATATGCAGGAAAACAACAATTCTGCATTGTACCGGGTGTTAAAACTTATATCATTGATGCATGCTTGGGAAAAAGCACAAAATACAGCGGGAGACAGATTCATGAAAATGTATCAGGTTGATGCATTCACAACAGCATTATTTAAGGGAAATCCGGCCGCAGTAATAGTGGTCGAAGACTGGCTTGATGACGCTTTAATGCAGAATATTGCACTGGAAAATAACCTTTCCGAAACTGCCTTTGTCAAGCCGATGGATGCTGAAAATTTCGAGATTCGCTGGTTTAGCCCCACAGTTGAAGTCGATTTTTGCGGCCATGCCACTTTGGCCAGCAGCTTTGTACTGTTTAAGGATTATACCCGCGCCAAAACCATTCATTTTCATGTCAAAAATTTAGGTCTTTTTATTGTCACGCAAGATGATGATGGCAAAATCCGCATGAATTTTCCAACCCGTGTGCCGGTACTGCAAGATGAATTTCCGGCGCAATTGCTGGATGTGATTGATCAGCCGGTTAAGGAAGTCTATTTAAATGCACAGGCCTATATTCTGGTACTGGAATCTGAGCAGGCAGTGTTAGCCGCCCAGCCCGATCTGGCCAAAATCCGGCAGATTGCAGAGCTGCATCAGGTCAGCACCGCAATTACCGCGACAGACCTAGATGTGGCCTTGACCGCGCCCTCTCAGGACTATGACTATATTGCTCGCTACTTTGCCCCGCATAAAGGGATTGATGAAGATCCGGTGACTGGTTCCATGCATACCGGTCTGGCGCCGTTATGGGCAGAAAAAACCGGCAAAACTGAACTGGTGGCTTATCAGGCTTCGGCGCGAGGTGGAATGCTGTACTGTGCCTTACAAGCAGAGCAGCGTATTGAAATTTCCGGTTATGCCAAATTATATCTGGTGGCCGAGTTATTTTTAGATTAAAACAGAACAGGGAAATCACGCTGGGTATGCCGGTGATTTTCAAACATAAGTCACAACAACAAACAATTTAATGCTGCAGTCATGCAAGCGGCTGCAGCAGGTAAAAGGTATTGAAAAAATTATGTTAATGCGGTTTAAACAGCTCAGCCTGTCTTTGCTGATCATGGGTGTGGGGGCTACGACATTTGCCCAGCCGGTGTTGGTAAAATCTGAACAGCAGATTGAAGAATACCGGCTGGATAATGGTTTTCGGGTGATTCTGGCGCCGAATGCCAAAGAAAATAAAGTGGTGATGAGTACCATCTACTTTACCGGTTCCCTGAATGATCCCCAAGGCAAAGGCGGTATGGCGCATTTACTGGAACATCTGGCGTTTAAAGGCACCCAGAATGTCCCGGGAGATGAATTCCAGCGCCGTTTAAACCAGTACACCTTAAGCAATAATGCCAGCACCGATTACTACTCGACCAAATATCTGAACACCATCCGCCCAGATCAGACGGCCATTAATGAGATGATTTATCTTGAAGCCGAGCGTATGGACAAGCTGGTGCTGCAAGAAAAATTTGTGCCGGCAGAAATTGCGATTGTGAAGCGTGAACGCGAAGTGCGTATGGATCAGCCCTATGCGGTGTTAATGGATCAGGTCTGGAAAGCAGCCTATGGCAACCAGTATCTGGGCCGTTTACCCATTGGTGATTTGAATGAGCTGCAGTCGATTCAGATGCCGGAATTGCAGCGTTTTTATCGTAACTGGTATGCACCGAATAATGCCGTGATGGTGCTGACCGGCAAGTTTGATAAAGCTCAGGTACTCAAGCAGATTGATCAGCATTTTAGTCCGCTGGCCAAACGCCAGATTCCGGCACAGGTCAAGGTGCCAGTGCTGGATGCCCGTACCATCAAAAACCGGGATTTTTTAGTGCAAAAAGGCAGCCAGCTGGCCAAGTTCAATATCTATTTAAATGGTCAGAACGGCCAGCATAAAACCGCTCTGGCGTTGGCGCCGTATTTATACACCATGCAGCCGAGCGGGCATTTGTATCAGGGCATGGTTGAAACCGGTATCAGCACCATGGTGCAATCGACCACCTGGCTGGATCAGGATTTTAATCTGGTCTTTATGGGTGCCTTGTATGCACCGACTCATAATGCCAAGCAGGTTGAAACTGCCTTGCAGCAGGGTGTCGAGCAGGGCAAAAATTTTAATCAGACCGAGCTGAACCGGGTCAAAACCCTGATTCGTAATAGCCAGGACAGTCTGTTTAGCAATGCCAGTGCTCTTGCCGGTATGCTAAGTGATTATGTGGTATCGGAGCAGGGCAACTGGGCACAGTATTTTGTCCATCAACAGGAATTACAGGCCTTAACGGTGGATCAGGTCAATACACGTTTACAGCAATTCCTGATTCCTGAACATCGTATGCGCGGGCATATTCAGCCGACACCAGAAGAGCAGAAAAAGGCCCAGCAACAGCAGGCTGCTGAACCGCTGAAAACCCTCGATCAAATGGATGTACAGGCCGAGCCACTCAAAGACATCAGCAGCTATGAGCAGGAAATTCAGCAGTATCTGCACACATCCAAACAGGCCTTAAGCCAGACTGAAGCCAAAATCCAGCGTGGCACACTGGCCAATGGCATGAAATATGCACTGTTTCCCACCTCGACCCGGGACGATAAAACCTACGCCACCATTATAGTCGATTTTGGCAATGAAAAATCGCTGTTTAATCAGGGCGAGATTATTGACCTGATGGCCTATTTAATGCTGCGTGCCTCAGATCAGTACAGCCTGCAGGATATTGCCGACAAATCCATTGACGCCGGTGGTTCAGCTTCGGCACAGGCCAATAGCAATGGCGTGGCCATTTCGATTGTGGCCAAAAAAGATAAATTTGATGAGTTTTTCAGATTTGTCTTGGAAATCATGAAAAAGCCGCTGTTTGAACAGGCCCAGTTTGATCTGATCAAGGCACAAAGTCTGGCCAGTCTGGACCGGCCGTATACCGAGCCGGAAACCGTGGCTGCCTTAAATATGGCACGTTTGATCGAGCGTTATCAGCCGGGAGATTTGCGTTATCACTTCGAGCCGGAATTTGCCAAGCAGCAGTTGACCCAGGCCAGCAATGAGAAAGTCAAACAGCTGTATCGGCAGTTTTTTGCCATGGATCATGCCCGGATTGCCATTACCGGCGATTATGAGGCCAAGCCGGTTCTCAAGCTGTTGCAACAGCAGTTTGCCACTTGGAACGGAGCACAGCCGTATCAGCGTTTAAGCGTGCCGTATAACAGCTATGCGGCGCAAAAACAGCATGTACTGTCCGAACAGCGTGAGTTTGGCAGTTATCAGGGCGTGATGACCCTGCCCGTGGGAAATGATCATCCCGATGCAGCCGCATTAATGGTCATGAGTCATATTTTAGGGGACTCACAACTGACCTCACGTCTGGCGCAAGAGCTGCGTGAAAAAAATGCGCTGGTCTACAGTTTTGGCAGTTCGCTCAGTTTAAGCAGCTTTGAAAATTCCGGTGCCCTCAGTGTGAGTGCCAACTATACTGCCGGTAAAGCGGCGCAGTTGTCGCAGGCGGTACATAAAGTCTTTCAGGAGTTGCGCAAAAATGGTGTGACTGCACAGGAAGTAGCGGCGGCCAAGGCTGACATTCTGAAACAGCGTGTCACAGCGCTGGAAGATGAGCGCCGTATTCACCGGATGCTGGTGGCACAGCTGGAACTTGACCGTGATTTACCGTATCGGGAAAAACGTGATCAGGCCATTGCCCGACTCAGCAAAGCCGATATTGATGCGGTGATCCAGAAATATCTGCTGCCGCAACATTGGGTCGAAGTCATGGCTGATCAATATGGTCAGCCGGTAAAATAAGTGCTGATTACAGATCATTCATATAAAAAATCTCCCTAAACGGGAGATTTTTATGAAGCCGGTTATGTTGGCACTGATCCCATCTGCCAGCAATCCTTATAGGTGCTATGAGTAAGTATGAGGTGAATTTATCATAGAGAATTAGAGCCGATAGAATTGTTTGGCATTATCATGGAACACCTGCGCTAATGCCTGCGGATGATACGTCGCCACCACATCGCTAAAGGCATCAATAATCGTGACTAAGTCACTGCTGACCCGATCCATCGGGAAATTGGAACCAAACATCACCCGATACATACCAAAACTTTTCAGCGCGTGCTGAATCAGCGGGGCAGTTAAATCAATAATTTCCTGTTTTGAGGCCAGCCGTTGCTGCTGGTGAAACTGATGGCCCAGTACCGGCATAAACAGCCCCGACAATTTGGTATAGACATTCGGGCAGCGCGCCAGTTCAGCCAGGTCTTCCTGCCAGCGAAACAGGATATTGTCGCGCGCAGTTTGGGTAATACCGGTATGCGAGCCGACCGGACCAAACAGACCGGCCGGTGTACCGAGGTGATCCAGCACAATTGAGGTTTCCGGAAACTGTTTTGCCAGGGCAATCACATCTTCCAGCTGGCTGGAATAGACCCAGGCATCAAAACTTAAATTATGCTGTGCCAGTAGTTCAAAGCCTTTCAGAAATTTTTTGTCACGGTATAAATGCGGATCATCGGCCCAGGCATAAATGTCTTTATCTTCATGAACCGCAGCCATTTTACGAATCCCGCGAAAATGTTGCGGCGCCGCTTTCTGATGCATTTTCAGAATCTGTTTAAACTGGCTGTCACGCGGGTCGGCCGTGGCCACCACTGCACCCAGCTGGATACCATTTTTGGCAAAATCCAGCGATTCAATAAAACGGGTTTCTCCAACCACACCTTTGCCTTTGTGGTCATGCCAGCTGGCCTCCACATGCACCACTTTTTCAACCGGATAAAAGCCGACATCGCGGCAATAATGTTCGGGCAAATAGGGGGCAGTGACATGCTGGGTATGTCCCAGGGTGTCAATCAGCGCTTTGGATTTTAGCGTACGGATGGTTTTATCCAGTAAGCGTGGATATTTCCCCAGCAGCTTGACCGCCAAGCGTGCGCTGTGTGGTGTGTTATACGGGTCCCATTGATGAATATGCGCATCAATCAGTGCAAATCCAAGATTTTGCATAGCAGGTTGGTTTGATCCTTGAAGATGTCTATTTTATTCAAAGCCAAGTCTGCAAAAAAGAAAAGGGTATTTATCGAAAAGATGACATTAAAAAAGCCCAACAGGGTGGACTTTTTTTAGCAATTTAATGATCGTGATCATGTTTGTGTTTATTGCTGTGAAATTCTTCATTACGACGGAAACGTAAATAGTTCTCGAACTGTTCACAGTATTCATCATAATTGTCTTCCAGCATCATCTGGAACTGCTGCAAAATGTAGGACATGACCTGATCTTTGGCCGCGCGCATTTCCTCACCATCTTTGAAGTTGTTGGCTGCGACCCAGGTATTAAAACGCGCCGTGCCAAACAACATGGCAGCACTGACCTGACCGCGTTTTTCCGCCGGTTGTTCCTGTGAGCCTTTTTCGACGCGACAAAATTCGTTGGCCTGTTTGATAAATTCATCAGCACGTTCAAAGAAAGCAGCATTTAACGCTTCTTCTTCGGTAACATCGGTTGCTTCAATCTTTTGAACCATGAATTTTTCCTAAGCTAAAATCATAAACAATAATTATAGGCAAAGCCTTGCAGAAACTAAACCTTTGTCTTACTCTAAAAATAGCCTAAGCAAGAAAAAGGAATCACGATGCAAGATGCAATTGCGGTTCAAAGTCTAAAAAGTGATATTGCGCTGCTGCGACAAAACATCTGGCCGCCGGCACATCTGGCCAATGTAGAAGGGCTGCCAATTTATTATGGCAATCCGGCTGAAGTTGAAGCCTATTTCCAGCAATGGTCCGGATTGATTGAGCGGGCACAAGAGCTGTTTCAGCCCTTTATGGAAGATGAAGTGCTGGATGCCATTCATCTGCCAAGTCACTTAAACCTGCCTTTATTTTTCTTTCATGTTGACCGAATCCGGATTAATAAAACCCGGGCCAAAGAATCAAAAACTTTTCGCGGTCTGGCCAGCTTGATGGAAAAGTGCGGCCAGTTTGATGCTACGCAGATGCTGGCGATGAAACAGTGGCTGGAGAGTGACGACAGCGCCGCACTGGTGGCACACCGTGAGTTTATTGATTTGCGTACCTATGTGTTTCAGCATGGGCAAAGTGAATACACCCGCACCCGTTTTTATGTCAACGGTATTGTGCTGAGTGTCGAACCGCATTTTCAGCTGGTGGATGCCCGGGAAAAACCGCGCAAGCAGCGGAGCGATAGTTATCATGATCCGCTGGCCGATAACGGGACCTGGAAGGTATTTGGCAAGTACCGCTAAATGATTATCTCCGTGCAGGGCTTTAGTCCGACCAGAAGGTTTTGCTGCGGGTAAATTCCAGCAAATGCTGCTGGGCTTCGGCCAGAACATGCTTTTGCTCGGCAGCAATCCAGCCCAGAACAAACCAGGCCTGGGGGTTTTGCTGAACCTCATGTTGAAACAGGGCTTCGGCCACCACCAGATCATTAAACTGCCCCAAAGATTCCTGTGCCGGTTTCAGTGCTTTCAGATACTGTTTGACGGCATCCGCTTCAAATAAAGAGGCAATAAACTCGACTGAATAACGCAGGCGTTTGACTCGTTTGCGGGTGCGGTGCTTCTGTTCACTGTCAAGATGTTCAAACTGCACGGCATCCTGAAAAATTTGCCGGTGCATTTTTGCAAGCTGTTTCCGTACCTGTTTTTTCAGCGATTGATCATCTTCATGTGCTGTGCACTGGCTAAACTGTAGCAGCTCCAGCAAGAGGCGCACTGTTTCTGGCGCGCGAAACAGTGCATCAATTTCATCACTGCTTTCGCTACTTGCCGGCAGTTCTGCGAGGGGAGAGCCGGCCTCGGCCAGACGTGGCATCAGGCTTTCACTCAGCGCATCGCGGTCGCGGGTGGAACCAAGTTGCCGGAATAGTTCTGCCAATTGTGCTTGCCACTCGGGTTGTACCTGTTCGGACCAGTGTCCAAAAATTTTCAGCGCGCTGCGTAAACGGCGAATGGCCACACGGGCCTGATGCACATGACCACTCTGATAATGATTGTCGGCAATCGCGGTGGCATTTGGTAATAAATGAGTCAGACAGTTGTTGACAATTTTGGCCAGCGCGTGGCTACTCGAATCATGTTTATCGAGACTAAAAGGCGTTTGATGTTGAACAGGCAAGATGTTCTGCTGATTCTTGAGCATCTGGCCACGCTGTGATTTGCTGCGAACATCAAGCCAGAGCTGATAGCGTTTTACCCATGGCTGAACAAAATCAATCAGGTCGCTAACATCGCCATGTTTCAGTTCAAACTCGACTTCGTAAATATCGCTTTGCGCTGTTGGTGTGCGGACTTCGCCCTGATCAAAGGCCAGTTCAATTGCACTGTCTTTAACTTGTTCAAGCACAATCAGGCGTTGCACATCGGTTTCAAATTGCAGTTCCAGACCGGTATTTTTTAAATCGGCTTTTTTCAGCTCCAGCGCCTGTTTTAGCAAGGTTTGCGCCTGTTTATGTTCCTGATACAGGCTTAAATCCAGCTGCTCCGGTTCATCCGGGCCGAGGGCAAGTTCCAGTTCAAAACGTTCAAAATGATGCTGCCCCGGTGCTTTTAAGGTCTGACACCAGCGTTGACCTTCCAGACGCTGACGCAGGGCGATGGCATGCTGTGCCAGCTGCTGCTCAGGACTGTCATAATATTTGGCCCACAGCTGCATTGGCACTGCTTTTTTATTGGCAATGGCTTTTTCAAAGATGCGGCGCTGATGCACCGGCACCTGAAACTTCAGTTCGATTTCCGCCATAACCAACTCCTGCAATTTTTATTCTTGATTGACCTTACTATAGGCCAAGCCATGCATAAAAAGTAGCCATAAAGCGTATTCTTTTGTCTGGCCGGAGCGGGGAGTGGCGGAACTTACTTAATAAACTTGCGGCTCACCAGGAATTGTTCGGTGGCATCCAGCAAGGCTTGCGCATGGACTTCCTGTTTTGCGGTCAACCAGCCGAGTACAAACCAGTCGCTGGCTTCCAGCTCAGTTTGCTGGATATACAGCGCAGCGGAGGAAAGAACCTGATATTCCTGCGCGGCCAGTTGGGCATCGTTCAGGGCTTTGCTGTACTTTTGCAGGTTTTTAACATCATAGATCGTGGTGAGTACCGGGAAAATAAATTTCAGGGCATTAATTTTCTGCGCCAGCTGATCCAGACTGTCAAAATCGGTCTGACTGGTCTGGTTTAGCTGTTCTTGCAGTAATTTATATTGATGCTGCAAAGTCTGCTGAGCGGCCTGTTTTAAATCCTGCGCAGGGTGGGAGGCATCTTCATCCAGGCTAAACATCAACAGTTCCAGATAATGATGTACATTCTGGGTCGATTTCACCAGATTGGCCAGTTTCTCTTTAGCATATAAAATATCTTTGGCCAGATTCGAGGCGGTATTCGGATTCTGCAAAAAGGTGCCGAGGGTATTTTGCATGTGCTCTAAATGTTGCAGCTGGTCAAACTGCTGTCTAAACGCCAGTAACTGATTGGCCCATTTTTCCGAAATAGACGCACTCCAGTCTTTGAGCAAATGCACGGTTAAATACAGCTGATTTAGTGCATTCTGTGCCTGCACAATATGCTCGGCTTCATTAACACCGGCTGAAATGGCCGCAATGTTCGGCAGTAAATGCTGCAATTGCTGGGCAATTAACAGTCTTAAATTCTGATCGGCTGAGGCTTTTTTATTTAAACGGAATTCTTCAGCCAGACGCGGCGGGCTGACTTGTAAGTCTAAAGCCAGCAAATTGCCCATTTCGGCCTTGCTGCGTACATCTAACCAGAGCTGGTATTTCTTGACCCATTCAAAACAGAAGGCCAGCAGGGCCTGCACCGAACCAGATTTTAATTCAAACTCAATTTCATGGACGGGATATTCACGTTCACCACTGCGAATACAGCCCACATCTAAACTGGCTTCAATCTCCACTTCATCTAGCTGGATAACACGCGAAGTACGCGTAATATCGGTTTCAAATTGCAGTTGCAGCGGGCTTTCAGTCTGCGTGAGGACTGTATCTAGTAGCTGTCTGGCTTCAGGAGCGGCATCGTAAATGCTTAAATTAAGCGCAGGTGGCTGGTGCAGTTCGCCCAGGTCATGATTATGTTCAAAACGTTCAATATGGGTTTTGCCGGCTTTCAGTGTTTGCACCCAGCGCGTGCCTTCCAAGCGTTGTCTCAGCGCAATACCATGCTGTGCCAGTAGGCGGTCGGTAGTGTCATAATATCGGGCTTGCAGCGAAATGCTTTCAGATTTCTTAGGATCCAGCGCTTTAAGTAAGGCATTACGGCGCGCATCAGGAATTTGAAATTTTAATTCAATCTCGATCATTCAATTGGTCCTAAAAAATTGAGCAATACAGCAAAAAATTAGCTTTCTGGCAGATGACGCCGCTATACAAAATTATTATCAAGCGTCCAGAAAAGGCGTTCATTGTTTAAGGCTTCTGATTGTAACCAAAATCTGTCCTGAAAAAAGCAGCCAGAAAAATCGAGCGAACAAAGTGGCTTTTATTTGTACAGAAAATGCGGTAATTTGAGCAAGAACAGAGCATCAGGATGATGAATATGAACGCACCCCTCAACACCGAATGGGCAAAAAAAACGGATGATACGCCCCAAGGTCCAATTCAAAATTATCACGAGTTTTATCGTTTTTATTTAACCGAACACCGCAATATCATGAGCCGGCGTCTGCATATGCTGGGCAGTGGTATCGGCCTGATTTGCCTGACACAAATGGTCAGGCAGCGTAAGCCACGCTACTTTGTCTATGGACTGGTGGCCGGTTATGCCTGCGCCTGGGTCGGTCATTTTTTCTTTGAAAAAAACAAGCCGGCCAGCTTTAAACAGCCGCTGTATAGCTTTATTTCTGACTGGCGAATGTTTGCCGACATTCTGCGCGGCAACCTGAGTCTTAAAGACCGCGCACTGGATAAAATTGACAGCTAATCTTCATTTTTCGAGCAAAACTAAAACTTTCGGTCAAAAATAAGATGAATGGTCAAAAAATTCATTGAAATTGTAGAGTGAATGTTCTATTAATTGAAGCAATGCAGAGTGTATGACACTTTGATGACATCAGTTTTTAACTTTCCAAGCCTGGAGTGACCTTTCTCCGGGCTTTTTTTATAGCTGGAATCATTGAAATAAAAAGAATGAAGCGAGTCAAAAGAGTGTGGACGTACTAGCGTTTGATCACATTTCCCCAAATGCGTCCTGGCATCAAATTTTAGTACGTCCATGAGACCATGAATGCACGTTGGTTGTTATTGATATAAAAAAATAAAAAACAACAACTTATATCGTTATTATTGTGAGTCCTAGTAAATACCGAAACCGGCGCTGACTCTATCCCCAATACTAGGGATTTTGCATAAAAATCTGAACTGAAACAAAGCATCAGCGAAAATACAGGCAAGGCCTGCTCTTGAGCTGTAACTATGTAATAATGAGAGCCAATTTTTTGAGGTGTTTCAGGCAGGCAAAATGCGTGGCTTATATTTAATTACCAATGATGATCCGATTGAACTGCTTTTAGCCAAACTTGAAGGTGCAATGGCGACCTATGAAGTTGCAGTCTTGCAATATCGCCGTAAAAAGGTGGCAAAAGAAGATCAGGCTTATGAAATTGAATATATGAAATCATTGTGTGCACAGTACAAAGTGCCATTTGTGATTAATGATGATTTGGAAGCTGCGGTAAAATATGGTGTCGGCGTGCATTTGGGTCAAGATGATGGCTCAATTGTCGAAGCCGCAGCACGTTTACCGAAGAATGTCCTGATTGGCCGCAGCTGTAACAATTCACTTGAACTGGCAGAGCAGGCCATTGCCGATGGCGCTAACTATGTGGCATTTGGGGCAATTTTCGCCACCGATACTAAGCCGGAAGCCGGCAATATTGGTCTAGAAACCTTAAAGCAGGCCAAAGCAAAACTGAATGTACCGATCTGCGCGATTGGTGGGTTAACCGTGGAAAATGGTCAGCAGGTGATTGATGCTGGTGCCGACCTTTGTGCGGTGATTAGTGATATATTAGGTCGTCCGATGCATACCGTTGCTCAACGCGTATATGACTGGTCTGAACTATTTAAAAAGGCGGTTTAAGCCGAAATTTTTGTCTGATTTTATTTTGAGTTGAGTCGATTCATGAGCCTATCTCCAAAGCAAGAACAATTATTTAAACAAGCCAGCAAACATATTCCAGGTGGCGTGAACTCACCGGTGCGTGCGTTCAATGGTGTAGGCGGCACGCCGGTCTTTATTGAAAAAGCCCAAGGCGCATATTTATATGATGTAGATGGCAAACGCTATGTCGATTATGTTGGTTCATGGGGGCCAATGATTTTGGGTCATGCCCATCCAGCGATTATTAAAGCGGTGCAGGATGCTGCAGTAGACGGTTTAAGTTTTGGTGCGCCAACTGTTCATGAAACGACGCTGGCCGATATTATCTGCGAAATCATGCCATCAATTGAACTGGTGCGTATGACCAACTCCGGTACTGAAGCGACCATGACCGCGATTCGTCTGGCACGTGGTTATACCGGCCGTGACAAGATCGTGAAATTTGAGGGCTGTTACCACGGTCACTCAGATTCATTACTGGTGAAAGCCGGTTCTGGCCTGTTAACCAAAGGTGAGGGTGAAGCGACCTCTGCCGGTGTTCCTGCGGATTTTGCCAAACACACCTTAACCCTGCCATATAACGATATTGCCACCTTAAAAGAATGCTTTGCCAAGTTTGGTTCAGAAATTGCCGGGGTGATTGTGGAACCGGTTGCCGGTAACATGAACCTGGTTGCGCCAGTTGATGGTTTCTTGCAAGCCATTCGTGATGTCTGTGATGAACATGGCTCGGTGTTTATTATTGATGAAGTGATGACCGGTTTCCGTGTTGGCTTAGGCGGTGCGCAGGCGCATTATGGCGTTACCCCAGATTTAACCACCTTGGGTAAAATCATTGGTGCCGGCTTACCGGTCGGTGCTTTCGGTGGTAAACGAGAAGTGATGGAATGTATTGCACCACTGGGTAAGGTGTATCAGGCCGGAACATTGTCGGGGAACCCGCTGGCGATGCGTGCCGGTATCGAGATGTTTAAACATCTGCGTGAGCCAGGCTTCTATGAAAAATTAAGTACACAACTGGAAAAACTGCTGGCCGGTTTACAGGCAGCGGCAGATGAAGCCGGTATTGCGTTTAAAACCCAGCAAGTGGGCGCGATGTTTGGTCTGTACTTTACCGATCAGGACGATATCACCAGCTTTGACTCGATGCTGAAATGTGATGTCGATGCTTTCCGTAAATTCTTCCACGGCATGCTGGAGCGTGGCGTGAACCTGGCACCATCTGCATTTGAAGCCGGCTTTATTTCAAGCGCGCACAGCGATGAAGATATCGAGTTTACTATTCAGGCGGCAAAAGCCACTTTTGCTGAGATGAAAGCGTAAATTTGACCTCTCCCTAACCCTCTCCTAAAAGGAGAGGGAAGCTTCAGTTAATTCGAGATCAAAATGAAAACCAAACATTATTTGACTTTAAGTGATGCTGAATTTCTATTAAATGAAGCGCATCAATATGCGATACAGCATAACTTTAATGTCAGTATTGCCGTGGTGGATGAAACGGGCAGTTTACTGGCCATGAAACGTATGGATGGGGCAGCACCAATGACTGCAAATCTAGCCATCGAAAAAGCCAAATGTTCTGCCATGAGTCGCCATGCATCCAAACTGTTTGAAGATATTATCAAAGGCGGTCAGATGGGCTTCCTGACCATGGAATCATTTTCAGGGATGCTAGAAGGTGGTGAACCGATTATGTATCAAGGGCAGCTCGTCGGTGCGATGGGTGTGTCGGGTGTGAAGTCGTTTGAAGATGCGGAGATTGCACGGGTAGCGATTGAGAAGTTTGTAGCACAGCAAAGTTAATTCAAGAAAAAAATTGATTAGCTCAACTCAATAAATTCATCCAAAGTTGTACCAAAATGAAGCGTGGAACGTTAAATATGAATTAAAAAGCCCAATCGCTAATGATTGGGCTTGCCTATATACAATAAAATTATGATTTAAAAAGGAAATCAAAAGAATTTCGTATAACGTGTATTATGTTAATTTTAGGAAATCTTAGTCTTTAGCTAACATAATCTTCAGTTGATATTACTTGAGCATATGCAAATTCAAAAGCGGCCATTAATGTTGCATGGACATGACCAGCAGGTACTTTAACGCCATTAAATTCCAAGTCTAGTGTTGCACAAGCATCATGTATCACTTTTACCTTATAACCAAAATCAGAAGCAGCACGAACAGCAGCATCAACACACATATGGCTCATAGCACCAATCACGACTAACTCAGTCACTTGATTGCTATCTAAAATTTCTTTGAGATTCGTGTTTAAGAACGCATTGATGTGATTTTTAATGATCACAGATTCATCTTCTTGCGGCTTAACTGTGTCCTGAAATTCAATACCATTTGAGCTAGGTTCAAATATAGGAGATTCAGCATCAGCAATATGTTGGACATGAATAACTTGTGTACCCTGTTGACGGGCCTTCGCAATTACTTTCACTGCATTAGCAGCAGCTTGTTCAATATTTACCAATGGTAATTTACCTGTAGGTAGATATTCATTTTGTAAGTCGATAACTAATAAAGCTGATTTTGACATATCTGTTCCTTTACTTAACTAATATTTGTTTTGTTCTACTTAGGTTTTTAAAGAAGTGGAATGCTTCCACTTCTTTAAGTCACTTTAGAAAGAAAGCGTTTCACCATCGATAGGAATTAAAACCTTATCTTGGATTCCTTTGTCCTTTACGTAATCTGCAAGCTCAGCACGTGTTACCGACATGTGGTTAATTGCATCCATGTGAACAGCAACCACTTTAGCATTTGGTGCTTTCTGAGTTGCATGATAAGTATCTTCTTTGCCCATAATAATGGATTCTTTAAAGCCATCAACCAAGGCGTTACCTGTATTCAAGACAATCACATCAGGTTTAAATGTTTGAATCGCTTGATCAACTTCAGAACGCCAGATGGTATCGCCTGCCACATAAACAGTTTCATGGCCAGCAGCTTCAAATACCACACCCATTGCTTCACCTAATCCAGCTTTAAGCTTAGGAATACGGTACATGGCATCAGTACCGTGTTGACCACCAGTTTTAGTGAGCTTAATCCTTTCAAAGGTCGCTTGAGTTAATACACGAACATCTTTGAAGCCTTGTGACTGAATGATTTTCTGGTCTTCTTTATTCTGTACAAACAACGGCATGTTTTTCGGAATAGTCGCTTGTGCTGCATCATCCCAATGATCTAAATGTGTATGGGTCACGATTACCGCATCTACACCTTCTAAAATCGTTTCAGGCTTAATAGGCAAATCGACTAATGGATTCCGTAAATAGCTACGATGAGTATCAGGAAAACCTTCATAGAACCCTTTTTTAGCAAACATTGGGTCAATTAAAAAAGTTGTATCCGCATAGGTTACTTTAATCGTTGCATTGCGAATTTCTTGTATATGCGTCACTTTAGAGGTATCTCGCTGAACCACTTTATCATTCGCATATAAATGGACTGAAGCCATTGCCAGAGAGAGTGCAATAACAGAGCTACTTAAAATTTTATTCATGTTCTAGATCCAATCATTTAGTCATACTTGAATCATGATAGAAATCATCAAACAAAAAAATTGTCCTTAAGGACAATCATCGAAACTATTGGGACAACATGCTATATTTATTATTTTAGAGAGGTAGATCGAATGGCTATACCAGTGATTGGATTGTTCGTTTATCCCAATATAAATCCATTTCACTTCTCTATCCCCCATATCATTTTCAATATCAAGATTGAAGATAAACCCTTATTTGATCTGAAAATTTTTTCTATAGATGGCCAGCCCGTAACAACAGAACAGTCTATGATGACTATCCCTGATGGTGGGGTCGAGCTCATTAAAGAGTCGGATCTTATTATTATTCCTGGGTGGGATGATTTTAATCACGAGCCTGAACAAGTACTTATCGATGCCCTAAATTGTGCATATCAGACTGGAATTAGAATTGTAGGGTTATGCTATGGAACTTATGCACTGGCATATGCTGGTTTACTTGACCATAAAAAAGCAGCTACGCACTGGATGGCTGAACAAGATTTCAGTGAGCGGTTTCCACAGGTTCAACTTGATCATGATGCCCTGTATGTAGAAGACCAAAGGATTGTAACCTCTGCTGGAACAGGTGCAGCATTAGACTGCTGCCTATATTTGGTACGAGAAATCTATAATGCACGAATTGCGAATAAAGTCTCTAGAGTAATGGTGATCCCGCCTCACCGTGAAGGTGGGCAAGCTCAGTTTATTGAACAGCCAGTCGCAGAATCGAGCCAAGATGCACAAATTAATGTATTACTTGATTTTTTAAGAAAGAATTTAGCTTTACAACATAATATTGAAAGCCTCGCTGAACGGACACATATGACACGCAGGACGTTCACACGGCATTTTAAGAAAGCGACAGGCATGACCCTAGTCGATTGGCTGAATACTGAAAGAATCAGATTAAGTTGTGAACTTTTAGAAACGACAAACTTGTCTATCGAAAAGATAACCGAGCTTTCAGGTTTTAATAATACCGTGTCATTTAGAAAAAATTTTCGTGAAAAATATGGCACCAGCCCTCAGGCATGGAGAAAAGCTTTTGGGATCATTAATGAAAATAATCCACCCATTTAACATAATGGATATTATACGAAGTACATTTGTATATTAATATAATTATCAAACACTTAACAAAACCAGAAAAATCCCAAAATGCCCAAAAAGCCGATTTTGAAACAAGTCGGCTTTTTTATGATCGATTTTGATAGTTTTTGCCAATAAAATCGGTAAAAAAATTGACAATATAATTTATACAAATTATATTATTTATATAAATTTGATTATTTGGATAATTTAGCTATGAATGAACAACAAATATATGACCGCATCCGATTGGCTATGAATGAAGCACCTCGAAACAGGCAAACTGCTGAATTACATTTACAGATGATTAAATATGCAGATGAATTAAAAAATATAACTTCTAAAGAGTTTTGTGAGGGAGTGGGTCTACCACTTAGTTACGGTACCGAATTTAGTAAAATGCGAAATATTACAGAGCGTTTAAAATTGGCTGGACTTAAGGTAAATATGATTTAAAAGCTAAAAAGGCTTAGTCATGACTAAGCCTTTTTAATTTCATATAACGTGTATTATGTTAATTTAAGGAAATCTTAAAGTTAATTAATTTATTTCCTTTATTTCCTCATTGAGTATTTTTAATACTGTTAAACATATATCTAAACGCTGCCTATCTGAAAGATTAGGTACATCACTCGGGTATATCCGAACATTTATTCCATTCCAAATAAACCAATCATTTCCATTTTTGCATGGCTCTACATTTAGAAATTTATCATTACCTGCATAACCTGTAGATGCATTAAATTGTCGTGACTCCATCAAGACTCGCACAATAGGGTATTTTTTATTAGATTTATTTTCCCAATTTCTTTTTAGTAGCCTATTTACCGTATTTGGCCACCTTATATGAAAACCATTATCACTAAAATATTCTCTAGGTATTAACCAGAATCTGCTATTACGTTTAATTAGGGCATATTTACGGGAATCATATTTTGGCAATCGTGCTTGTTCCTCTAGAGTGTACCTATCAAATTCTTGAGCCAATCGAAGCCGTTGTCTTTCCATTTTGCTACTAATTTTTGCATTTTGTTCTTGCTCTGATAGAGGAATGCATTTAAGTACAAACCATGCCATAAATATTATGAGCAATAAAACTCCGATAAAGCCTTTAGAAGAGTAAGTTTTTATTTTCATTGTTTCAAATAGGGTTAATGATTTAACTACCTAAATTAATCTATAGTTCGATCAATTGCTTGTATTGAATTATGCTTATTTAAGATAATGGCGATTATACGAAATTAGAACAATAAACGTCTGTGAAATCAAAGTGTTTTTTAAATCGATGCTAAACTAAAATAGCATGAATCATCATGCTATTTTGTATTTATAAGAGCCTTCCATGCTGTACCTCATGCCCAAAAAAATCCAACTCGTACCATCTCAAGCCAAATGGCAGCTTGCATCAAATGAATCTGTTTTGGTACTGGTAGGACTGCAAAACCTAAGGATGATGGTAGGTATACAGGACAGCGACCTGATGACTCATCTGATCCAGATCAGCAATAAAGCCAAAGCACTGGACATTCCTATTGTCGATCTATACGGCGATGATCTGATGCAAGGCATGCAGCAGCTGGGTGAATACGCTTCAACCCATCCCCAACTGATTTTTGCCGGTCAGGTCACGCCAATGCTAAAACAGATTTTACCGCATCTGTATAGCGTGACCGAACAGCTCTGTGTGGTGGATGATGCGATTCTACTGGCCAATCAGGAGCAGCATATCCAATGGATTGAAAATATCTCCCAGCAGGGGCTGCATCATCTGACTAGCTATAGCCTGAACCGGCTTTGGAGTCTCAGTGCGCCCTTGGCATATATCCTGTCCAGCAAAGGCATTTTACTGGCCATAGCCGAACAGCTGGATATGGATGCGCTGGATATCGACCCGCATGAAGATCTGCGTCACTATGGTTTGGACTCGGTAAGTATGGTCAGTCTGGTCGGTTTATGGCGTGCCAATGGCGCCAATATTCGCTATGAAGATCTGCAGTCCAAACCCACACTACACGGATTGCTGCAGATTTTAACGGGCTAAATTTGCCATTTTCAGAAAATTGACATTTTTATTCAGCAAAATCGGAAAAAACGTCTGCAATTTGCGCAAATTGCATTGTAATTGTGGTGCAAGGTTTTTATCATTGCCGCCTTATTTTCGCGATCAGCCTGGAAGTGTACTTTGAGTAATTTTCTAACCGAACACCTGATTTATCGAGATGAAGATTTTATGCTCATCCATAAACCGGCCGGCTTACTCACAGTGCCAGGAAAAACAGCAGATTTACAAGACTGCCTGATCAGCCGTTTGGTCGCCATTGAGCCTAAAACCCTGTTAATTCATCGTCTGGATCGTGACACCTCAGGTATTTTGGTGTTTGGTCTTAGCCGCTTGGGGCAAAACAAGATTTCACGCCAGTTTCAGGAACGCCAGACCGATAAGCATTATCAGGCAGTGGTGGCCGGGCATCTATACGGCGAAGGCACCATTGATGTGCCGGTGGTCTATGATCCAACCCGTCCGCCGTTGCATATGGCCGATCCTTCTCATTCGAAACCGGCGCTTACCCACTGGCAGGCGCTGGAACAGTTTGAAATAAATGGACAGGCGGTTACGCGGGTCAAACTCGTTCCCATTACCGGCCGTTCGCATCAGCTGCGGGTGCATATGCAATATCTGGGTCATCCAATTATTGGCGATACCTTATATGCCACGCCAGAGCAGCAACAGCTGTCTCCACGCCTGTGTTTGCATGCGGCGTATTTAAGTTTTCAACATCCTCAAACGGGAGAAACACTGGAGTTTAATTGCCCGGTGCCGTTTTAAGGGAAACATATCCTCATGAATTTAAGCTCACTTTTTGGTGGGCTTTATGTCAAAATATATTGCTTTACGATGTCAAATTTTGCTCAAATGGCAAGCAGTCCTTGAGTGATAACGCGACAGTCCTAACTTCTAGAAAAAGGTGGAAAAATTGCAGCAGTTTGCTATTGGTCAACGTTGGTTGTCAGATACAGAAACAGAACTGGGCTTAGGCGTTCTTATTGATGTAGATGAACGTTCAATCAGCATTTTATTCCCCAAGAGTGACGAAACCCGTGTCTATGCACGTAACAATGCACCTTTGTCCCGTATCGTGTTTAATGCGGGCGATGAAGTACAGGACCAGGAAGGCCTGAAATGGACGGTTCAGAGTCTGGAAGATCGCGGTGGCGTGGTGCGTTATAACGTGGTACGTCAGCTGGAAGATGGTTCAGAAGAACAGAAATCGCTGAATGAAACCCGAATTGGCGCGCAAATCCAGCTGTCTAAACCCTTAGACCGTTTACTGGCCAGCCAGATTGACTATAAAGAATGGTACGACCTGCGTATTGAAGCGCTGTTGATGCAGGCCAATATGCACAGCAGTCCGCTGCGTGGCCTGATTGGTTCACGCGTTGGCCTGATTCCGCATCAACTCTATATTGCCCACGAAGTCGGTAAGCGTTTTGCACCGCGTGTATTACTGGCCGATGAAGTGGGTTTGGGTAAAACCATTGAAGCCGGTCTGATTATCCATCAGCAGCTCAAAACCGGCCGTTCTGAACGTATTTTAATTTTGGTGCCAGATTCACTGCAATATCAGTGGATGATTGAAATGCGCCGCCGTTTCAACCTGCAGTTCTCTTTATTTGATCTGACCCGTACAGCGTCAATTAAAGAACACGACCCGGATTTAAACCCGTTCCTGACCGAGCAATGTATTATTGCTTCTATTGACCTGATGATTGACCACGAAGATCTGCGTGAGCAGGCACTTGAAGCTGGTTTTGATTTACTGGTGGTTGATGAAGCGCATCACCTGATGTGGTCAGAAGAAGAAGGCGGCAATGACCGTTATGATCTGGTCGAAGAATTTGCTGAACAAACGGCCGGTGTGTTGCTCTTAACTGCAACCCCGGAACAGTTGGGTGTTGAAAGTCACTTTGCCCGTTTACGCCTGCTCGATCCGCAGCGTTTCAGTTCGTTGGACCGTTTCCTGGATGAAGAAGCGCAATATCAGCAAACAGCCAAAATTGCCGAAGTGCTGATGTCCGACATGCCACTGGAAGAAGGTCATCTGGCCGCTTTGGAAGGCTTACTGGGCCATCGCATTGAAGACCATCCGGAACAGCGTTTCCGCGCCATTCATGAACTGTTAGACCGTCATGGTACCGGCCGTATTTTATTCCGTAACACCCGTGAAGCGATTCAGGGCTTCCCGGGACGGGACTGTCAGCCAGCACCACTGCCAGCCCCAGAGCACTGGGCCAAAGAAGGCAAGCTACGTGAACAGATGTGGCCAGAAGAAGGCCAGCTTGATGGTGCGTGGATGGAAACCGATCCGCGTGTAATGTGGCTGATGGAAAAGCTGCGCAGCGATTTAAAACACAAAAAAGTGCTACTGATTGCACGTAGTGGTCCGGTGGTGGAAGCGCTAGAAAATGCACTGCGTTTACACGCCGGTATTCGTACTGCGATGTTCCATGAAGGTATGAGCCTGCTGGAACGTGACCAGGCGGCGGCGTATTTCGCAGAAGATTCCTATGGTGCGCAAATCCTGCTCTGTTCGGAAATTGGTTCAGAAGGGCGTAACTTCCAGTTTGCATCGGATTTAATTTTATTTGATTTACCGGCGAACCCGGACGTACTGGAACAGCGAATTGGCCGTCTAGACCGGATTGGTCAGGAAAATCGGATTCAAATTCATGTGCCGTATTTACTCGGTACGGCGCAAGAACGCATGTTCCGCTGGTATAACGAAGCGTTGAATATTTTCAGCAATATTTCCCCAACGGCGCAGACTTTGCAGGAAAACTTCATTGTTGAATTAAAAGACTGCTTACTGGCAGATCAAGGCCAGCAGTTTGAAGAATTGCTGGAAGCGGTTAGCGTACAGCGCGAAGCTTTGGAAGCTGAATTGCTGGAAGGCCGTGACCGTTTACTGGAATACAACTCTTGCCGTCCGGTGGTGGCACAGGAAATTGTCCAGGCGCTGGAAGATTATGATGACAACACTACCTTGCCAATGTTCATGAAGCGCTTTATGGCTTCAACCAACATCGACTTTGATGAACAAAGCAATGGCACAGTCATCATCAAGCCAACAGACCAGATGCAGGTGCAAGGTCTGACTTTAGATGAAGAGGGCATGACTGCGACTTTCTATCGTGATCAGGCTCAAATCCGCGAAGATGCACAATATCTGACTTTGGAACATCCATTTACCGAAAGCGTGATGGAAATGATCAATACCCAAAGCTTTGGTAGTACCAATGTGGCGGTGTTAAAGTCAGCTGCATTACCGCAAGGTTCGGTGCTGCTGGAAGTGTGGTTCAAGGTTGATGTGATTGCACCAAAAGCATTGAACCTGCCATCAAGCTTGCCGCAGCAATTGATTCGTGTATTGCTGAGTGAAAAAGGTCAGGATCTGTCGCAAAAAATTGCCCCTGAAATCTTAAAACCGTATTTACATCATTTAGATGGCAATAGCTGCCGTCAGGTGGTAAAAGCACGCCGCGAGGTGATTGAGCAGCGTTATGCACAGGCATTGGACATTGCCAAAACTGCCTTGCCGGGCTTAAAAGAGCAGGCCAAAGAAATGTATGGCGCGAAATGGCAATATGAAATTGACCGTCTAACGTATCTGAAGCAATTTAACCCAAGCATCCGTGAAGATGAAATCAGCCGTTTGCAGAAATTGCAAAAAGAAGGTTTAAGCCTGCTTGACGGTATTGCGGTTACCCCGGAAGCGATTCAGGTGATGGTGGTGGTTAAACCATAACAGTCGTAATTTTTAGAAAAGCACCTTCTGAACTGCACCCCGAAAGTTGGACACTTTTAGTCTAATTTGAAGGGTGCTTTTTTATGCTGATTTGCCTGACATAAACAGCCCAGCGATCAGTGCACTAGAGTCCGGTAAAATGTTCATGCTAAGATGAGCCAAATTTTTAAAAGATATAACAACGATGGGTAAAGCATTAGTCACTTTAGGCTCTAAAACTTCACATGGCGGTGTGGTTGCTGAATGTGAAAGTTCATTTGTTATTAATGGCATTGCCGTGCATTTAAATGGCATGAAGCATTATTGTCCAAAATGTAAAACTACAGTAGCGGCCATTGCGGCCGATCCAACCACCCAGGTCAAAGGGCGTGGTGTGGTGATTGTTGGTGATAAAACCACCTGCGGCGCAACTTTCTTGCCTAGCCAGAATCTGGTGGTGTCGGCTAAATAAATATATTGGTCAGGCGTAGAGTGTTGAACCAGCCTGGCTAATCTTGAGAATCGCAGCAAAAATTAAAATTACCTCCTGCAAAATGGATTATCTGCTTCAAATACCTTTATGACCAAAACTGTTGTTTATTTTGCCCATGCCAATGGCATCGCCAGTCCTTGCTATCAGACCTTTTTTGATTATTTTGATGCCGATATTGAGCTGAAATATATTCCGGTCATTGGCCTGAATCCGGACTATCCGGTTGAGCCAAAATGGGAAAAACTGGTGGCGCAGGTCATTGCCGATATCGAGTTACAAACACCAAAACAGGCGGTGGTCGGTTTGGGGCATTCTTTTGGCGCGCTGGTGTTGCTGATGGCATCTTATCAACGGCCAGATTTATTTAGCCAGCTGATTTTAATGGACCCGCCTTTTGTGATTGGTAAAACAGCGCCGATATTCGAGTTATTGCAAAAGCTGGGTTCAAAACAGATTGACCGTTTAACCCCGGCCGGGCTGAGTCTGAAACGTAAAGACGCCTGGTCTAGCCGTGAGCAGGCTTATCAGCAGTTACGTGGCAATGCCTTGTTTAAACAGTTTGATGAGCGCTGTTTTCAGGATTTTATCCGGCATGGTCTTAGAGAAGATGAGGCCGGCATCAGCTTACAGATTCCAAAACAGGTCGAGGCAGATATTTTTAGAACTGTACCAAGCTGGTGGTGGCGTTGGCCGCGTAAAGCCCCAAATTTACCGGTGCATTTAATCACGGCAGAGCAGAGTGCTTTTTATAAGCAAGGTTTCCCGCAGGGACTAAAAAAGATATATGGCATTGAGTTTAGTGTTGTAGCGGGTGGGCATATGTTCCCGCTGGAATCTCCTGAGCAGAGCGCACGCGATGTGCAGCAGCGGATTCGATCAACACTTTAAATAAGCAGTTTAAAATCCAGTTAACGGATTTGTGCTTCATCTAAATGGCGTGCGCCTTCGAGCAGCATCCGGATCATGATCATGGTTTGCTCGGCAATGATTTTACGTTCATTGGCGGGCATATCAATCACTTTGGCACCCATATTAAACACCAGCTGGGTAATGGCTGAAGAAACAATCTCCGGATGGGACAGTTTGCTGTTATTCAAACGCTCCAGACGAATCAGGTCATCTTTCAGTTCCTGCTGGAAATAGTTCAGCTGACGTTCCACTGCCTGCTTATAAGACGTCGATCCGGTATAGCCTTCACGCAACAGCAGACTTAAATTACCTTCATCAGCATCTAGCTGTTCAATAAAGACTTCAACCGAGGTGCGGATAATGCTGTTCTGTTTGGATGCTTTTAAACGTGCCTGATTCAGAATCTGACGCAGCACATGGCCGGCCCGGTCAATCAGGGCAATGGCCAGCTCATCAATATCTTTAAAGTGACGATAAAAACTATTCGGTGCAATACCGGCTTCGCGCGCGACTTCACGCAGGCTTAAAGAGGCAATACTTTTTTGGGGTCCGATCAGATTCAGTGCAGCCTGAAACAGCTCTTCCTTGGTAATGGTCGCTTTCCTGCCGACCGTACGCACCGTCATGGGTTCACGGATGTTGGGAACATCTTGGGCAAGAACATCATTACTTATTTTCATGGCAGGCTGAGTCATAGGGTCCAGAGCTGAAAGGCTTTTCAGTAGTATAGCCGTTGTGTGTGAACTTGTGAAATGAATAGAAACAATACAAGCGTATATACAAATATATATACATGTGTATAATAATTGAGAATTCATCGCGTGGTGTAGGCTATGCACGTTATCGAAAAGTCGAAATCTCCCCTCAAATCTCTTGCGAGTGCGATTGTTGATCCGTACTCGGCAAACTTCTGGTTACAAAAAATCAATCCGTTGTGGTCTGTGAATCAGGCATTGGGCAAGATTGTGCAAAAGCAGCAGACCGCGCAGGACATGGTCAGCCTGATGGTGCAGTTCAATCAGAAATTCCAGCTTGGACAGGCGGGCCAACATCACCCGGTCTTTGTCACCATTGAAGGAATTCGCTATGAGCGTACCTACAGCCTGACGCAACTGGATACTCAGCATGTGCTGTTAACCGTTAAAAAAGTCGATCAGGGTAAAGTCAGCAGCTGGTTGGTCAATCAGGCCAATGTGGGCGATATTCTGGAATTTGGCCAGCCTTATGGCGATATGTTGTTGCCTGAAGCGACACAGCCACTCATTTTGCTGGCTGCCGGTAGTGGTATTACCCCAATGTATAGCCTGGTCGATGCTTTGGCCAAATCGGGTCAATTAAAGCAGACCCCGGTTAAACTGATGTACTGGGTAAAAACCTTTGCCGATGTTGCTTTTAAAACCCAGTTTGAACAATGGGCGACACAATATCCACACTTTAGCTTTGACGTGTTTTATACCCAGGCAGGGGAAACACCGGCACAGCGTCTGAATGAAAGCCATCTGCAAGCCCTTGAGCAGATTGAACAGAGCGCAGTCTATGCCTGTGGTCCATCGGGTTTTGCTGCACGGGTAGAAGAACTGTTTGCGCATGCACAACAATTAAAAACTGAAGCCTTTAGCATGAGCCCAATGCTCAATGAAGAAGCTGGTTTTGTGCAGGTGACCTTAACCCAATCGAATAAAACCGTGACCATTCCCAAAGGCCAATCTATTTTGACCAGCCTGGAGCAGCAGAATATTCAACCGAAGCATGGCTGCCGTATGGGAATTTGTAATAAATGTGCCTGCAACAAAGTCGAAGGCTCGACCAAAAATCTGGTGAATGGTGCGCAAAACACCGAACCGGGTAATTTGCTCAAGCTTTGCGTGAATTCGGCACAAACAGACTTAGTTATTGACTTATAAGCGGGTACACTCACTATGAATATGCCAGTCAAATTTGAATATTTTAAAAATCCTAAAAACCGCGAATTAACCCAATTAGAACTGGATGAATTGGCGCGTGAATTAGACGCCATCAAGCAGGCAGTGCTGGATGATTTAGGCGAAAAAGATGCCAAATACATCCGACGTGTATACTCAACCATCCGTTATGCTTCTATTGCGGGTCGTGCCTGCCTGTTTGCTGGCTGGTTCCCGCCAGCCTGGATTTTGGGTACTGGTCTGCTCGGCTTTGCCAAAATCATGGAAAACATGGAGCTTGGTCATAACGTCATGCACGGTCAGTATGACTGGATGAACGATCCAAAATTCAATGGTCAGACCTATGAGTGGGATATTGTCGGTACTTCTGAAAACTGGCGTCAAACCCATAACTACAAACATCATACCTATACCAATATTAAAGGTATGGATGATGATATCGGCTATGGTCTGGTGCGCCTGTTCCCGGAACAACGCTGGAAACCGGGTCATCTGCTACAACCGATTTACAGTATTCCATTCTGTTTACTGTTCCAGTGGGGTGTTGCGATTCAAAACCTGGAACTTGGTAAAGTGTGGATGGGCCGTAAAACCAAGGCTGAGCTGAAAGAAGAGTGGAAACCTTTACAGAGCAAAATCTCTAAACAGCTGTTTAAAGATTATGTGTTCTTCCCGCTGATTGCTGGTCCTGCTGCGTTACCGGTATTCACTGGCAACCTGGTGGCTAACGGAATCCGTAACATCTGGACTTTCAGTATTATTTTCTGTGGTCACTTCACCAAAGATGTTGAGGTATTCCCAAAATCGGTATTGAAAAATGAAAGCCGTGGTCACTGGTATATGCGCCAGATTCGCGGTTCTTCTAACCTGACCGGTTCAGAAGCGTTCCATATTCTGACTGGCCACTTAAGCCACCAGATTGAACACCATTTATATCCGGATGTGCCGGCACGCCGTTACCGTCAGATGGCGCCAAAAGTACAGGCAGTATGTGAAAAATATGGTTTGCACTACAACAATGCCAGCCTGTTTAAACAATATGGCAGTGTACTGAAACGGATTGCCAAGTATGCGTTTCCGTTTAAAAAATAAGTATAAAATGCGTTAAGAGAAAAAAGGCAATTTTTATAGGAAATTGCCTTTTTTATTGTATAGAAAGAGCCATAAAAACTAAAAACAAAGCAGCCAACTTGGAAATCTGGAGAAAAAGGTTATTTGGTATGATTTTTGTTAATTGTTTATAAAATAATTCACATAAATGATTAACTTTGAGCATTTATGCCAATTACTTGATAAGTACAATGATATCCAAGCTTATATACTCTATGTGAGTATAAGTATATAGTTTTGATGAAAATTTAAAGCACAACAAGATTGATGACACTCAGTTAAATATGTATATGAAAAACATGTTAATTATTTACACATTTTAACAATTGGTAAAAATATTTAGGATTAAACATTTTTTAATTGAAAATCATAATCATAATTAAAATGCAGTGAATTATTTCTAAACAATTTGGAGGTTTATACAACATATACTAAACAAATCCTATGCTAGTTTTATAGAAGTAAGTATGCTTTTGGTAAAGAAGGAAAATGTATAAAAAACAAGGCTCGAACTTCCACACATCTAGCGCAGGTTTTACGCTCCTGGAATTAATGGTGGCCGTCATTATTTTGGCTATTCTCGCAGCCATTGCCATGCCTATGTATTCAAATTACATCACCAAAGCCAAAGCGCGTAGTGCCCAGTCAGATTTAGTTGCGTTAAGTTTGGTATTGGAAAGTATGTATCAGCGCAACTTAAGCTATGCAACCCCTACACCAAATCCAACTACAGATAATACGGAAACTCAAAATCACGCAAAAGGCTGGCAACCCGTGGCAGCAGATACCTTTAAATATACAGTAGAAATTAAAGATATTGATTCAAAACCTGGTTATGAGTTGATCGCTACGGGAGAGGGGAGGAATGCCGGATGTGTACTGACCTTCAGAAGTAATAATTATAAAAATATTGCTGAAACTAGTAATGGCTGTGGCGGGTTAAGCTCATGGTAAGGCAACGTGGCGTGACCCTCATCGAATTGATGATTGGGATTGCTTTGCTTGCAATTCTTGCTGTGGCTATTTTCCCATTGGGCCGGGCTTGGGTGGCGAATGCGCAAATTACCAAAACTGAAAAAGAACTATTGGAAGCATATGCGCGTGCTAAAAATGAAGCGTTAAGAAACCCGAATGCTGTCAAGGAAGGAATTAAGGCTGCCAGTCTGGAAGTGACTTCTACTACAGTGGTGGTAAAAGACAGTAACAATGCGACTATTTGGAGTTTCAATATTACTCCAACGGTCACAATTCAGTTGTCAACTTTACCAGCCTCAGCAACCTGTGACTCAGCAACTCAAAAGGTTGAATTAAATAATAATGCGTCTTTACAGACAAACACATGTACCCAGTATTTGATTCAAGCATCAGGAGGTCAAGATGAAGCAGGTTACTTCTAACGATCTTGGAATACCAAAGTATCAGCAGGGCGCGACTTTAATCGAAGTATTGGTTTCAATGGTGCTGATGGCTGTGATTGGCTTGGGTGCTGCTTATATTTCTGGTCGAACAGCAGTGGTGCACCGTGATCAGAATATTCATTTGCATACCATTAATCAAATGCGACAGCAGTTGGAAAACTCCAATGAATGTGGTGGGAAAGCTCTAGGCACACATACTGTTCAGGTACAGGTAGCGGGCAACAATGTAAACCTGGACTGTATTGTGAGCGAGGGTGCTTATACGGTGGTCGCCAATGACTCCACTGGAGGTGGGGTTGCTTCCTCTACGGTGGGCGGAATTAAAGTGAGTGCAGCAACTCTTGAAGTTGACGAAGCTGATACTTTTGTACCGGTTAAAGTGCAAATTGCACCGTGAAAAGGAGAGGAAGATGAATAGCCTAAAATTTTCACAGCGTGGTGTGACTTTAATTGAAATTCTAATCGCCCTGGCATTGTCTATTATTATTATTCTGGCCATGCTACGTGCTTTTGTGACTACAGGAAAAGTGACAGCAGAAGCTTCATTAGGTGCAAAAGTAGATAGCCATATTATGCTTGGTCTAATTGCCACAGACCGGATTTTGCAAGGAATGGGTTATGGTTTAACCGGTCCAACTCAGGCCGATTTTAAAGTATTAGATGCGGCCGGAGATGCAGTTGCCTTAAATACGATAGGTAAATATCTGGTCTGGAAAGTTTCCGATACTCATTGCCGAGCCTTATATAGCCATGAGAATGGCTTGTATTTATATGGCCCAACAGCAGCGGGGTATACATGCTCAGGCCTTGTTAAACCTGTTGATACGATTGCAAAAGAATTACTTATTCAAATTGATCAGGCTGCTTTAACTGATTCTGGTCTTGGCAATGATACGAATAAAATTGGTGCAATTAATATTAAAGTTCAACCTGTAACCGGTGGCTGTAGTCCTTTTGGGATTAAAGGAGGAGCTGGTATTGACTTAGGGAAATATCAGGTAGTGCTTGAGGCGAATACTTATGCGGCAAGTAGTGATAGCACAGCAAGAACAATTCAAAATATTACATGCCTATTTAATTTTAAATAGGGGAGGATAAAGTCATGCATAATGCGGCAGAACATCAAAGAAATTCTAAAAAATCGATTTCTTTTGCTAAGCAGGCAGGTATTTCCTCGCTTTTATTTATTGTATTGGTTGGTTTCTCGCTAACTGTTTTAACTGCTGGTTATATGTCTTCTATGCGCAATTTGCAGTCGAGTGCGACAACTGCACATGCACAGACTCAAGCACAAATGAAAGCAATGATGGGATATCAGGCGCTCAGTGATTTTTTATTGAATCAGCCACAAGGTTATTTAGATCGGATTACGACAGGTGAAATTAGAAATGGTGGAACTGTTACTAGTAGTTATGTGAAGTCTAATACTTGCCCAGTATCTACAAATCCAGATGAGGTGCATTATTGTTTTGATATTACAGGGCAAAGTGGTGGTGCATCAGCAATCGTACGTGCTATCTATGCTTATCAAAAACAAATTCAACAAAGTACTGTTGCAGGTACAATTTTTGCTGGTGGATTGGTAGTTGGAGGAAATGCAACATTTGTAGGTGAAACAGGAGAAAATGTCACAATTTTCGTAGGTGGAGAAAATGCAGGTAAGGTTGTTGATACTTCTGGTGCTGTGGTCACTTTAGATCGTATTACAGTACAAGCCTATACCAATCCTATTGAAGTTGCAGATGCAATGACTCTGAAAGGGTATGCCAACTATCTTTTTACTAGAAATAATGCTGGTGTAATGGAGTGTTTTCAAAATAATTTACATACTACAGGTACGACAACTATTACTACTCCAGTAAAAATTACATGTCCATCAGGAGTAACACTTAATAATAAGGCGGAATGGACTTTCAACTCAGCAACAGCAAATCTGGCAGGTATCGTTTGGTTTGATAATAATCTTATTGTTGAATTAAATAAAGAACCAAATGATATGGTAAATACGATATTAACAACAGGTTCCCTAACTACAGACTTAGGTACAGGAAATACAGCTGGTACTTATAATGCTTATGCGCCATTGCACTACCTGTTAACAGCAGATGATAGTAATATTAAGACACGTCTAAATAAGGTATGCCCTGCTGAAAATTATCCAACGCAGTATTGTCAGCCTTATGATGCTACTCAAAGAAACCTCATTAGCAATGTGGCATATTTTAGAGATAATAAGGATAAATTTTTAAAAAATACTAATTTATTTCCAGCAAATTTATCCAATATTCTATTTTTAACAGATACAGAGTTTGCTATTGATGCTGAGAATAATACTGTACTTAACTTGTATGGCAACATAGTGGGTACAAAAGGTGCAGGGGGTACGGGTAAAGCATCAGGGAAAATAACAGGTACTGGTGATATTAATGTAAAAGGTAACTTAGTGGTAACAGGTGACCTGAAAACTGAAGTACAAGGTAATATGACGGTTACTTTGGGTCGTAGTAATACAGATGGTAATAATATTCCCATCCTTATTTATTCGACGAAATCAAAAACAATCCGCTACATGTAACCCCAATCCACTAAAAAACCACAAGAAATTGTGGGTTTTTTATTGCTTATTTAAAATCAAGCTAATTTCTTATAGAGCGTCACTTCAGGTAAAGCTTGATCTGTGCCCACCATATAAGGATAGGTTGCCAGATTCAGCATTGGCTCATCTTCATAACTATTACCATAGGCATAAATAGCATTGTACTGCTCTAAATCATAACGCTTTATAATTTGTTGTTTCTTTTCATATAAACTGCAATCTGCCGTTAAATATTCACCGCTAAAGATAGAGTTCTCTAAAGCCACCTGAGAGCAGATTAAATCAATATTTAATAACTCACATACCGCTTCCAAATAAATATTAATAGAAGCAGAGACCAACACAATATCATCTCCATGGGCTTGATGCTTTTGTAGTTGATTGAGTAATTTCGGATTTAAAGCTTGAACCAATTGTGCTGCATAGCTTTCTGCTTTTTCCTTAATTTGATGCTGCGGTACCGACTTAAACATTCCCTTAAATAGTCGGGGCCGCATTTTATGCGCCGGATAGAGCTTTAAATAATAAGCCATAATCCAGGGGAGGGTGATCAGTCCACGCTTGAGAATATGCCGTTTGCTCAGACTATAAAAAATAAACCCGGTAAAACTGTCATGCTCATACAGGGTTCCATCAAAATCGAATACGGCTAGATTTTTATATTTTTGGCTTTTTGCATGCATGTGGTATATCGCCCGTTGACCCGAGTAGCAAACCAGTTGGTATTATAATCACGGCTGAGTTTTGGCCCGGAAATTACCACCTCTGGCATTATCGCATAAAATGGTTCTTTGCTAGTTTGTTCCTGATACAGTTTTAATAAGGCGCGATACGAAGCGGTATCTTCAAAATCCTGCTCTTTTTCTTTTTTCAGATCGGAGCGGATTTGACGTGGGGTGAGCACAATATTATGTTTGGCAAAAACGCTAATCAGCTCGCGTTCAGATTGACTCTTGGCACTGCGAACGCCGCCATCTTTGCTATAGAGCAGTAAATCGCCGTCTAGAGATAATTCGGCTTCGGTTAAATCATTCAGCATGCTCTGAAAAGCGGCATTACGGCTGGAATACATACCCGAATTATAATCGGCAAAGCGATATAGCGGTTTATCATAGTCGGCCGGATACATCATCAGACGGTGAATACCATAATACAGGCCACCATATTGGCTGTATAAATCGGTACGTAATTCTGCAATATTGCCGCCTTGGCGTTTATGTTCCTTGGCATAACTGATATGCACCTGCATCGAACCTAAGGTGGTAATCGGATTCAGCTTTTCTCCGATATTTTGACCAAACAGCTTGGCGGCGCCGGTCAGGGCCGACACATGATAATGCTTGGCCATATAGTCAAAAATTTCACGATAAAGTTCATCCAGTTCCCGTTCGGTTTTGACCCGGCGCATCTGGCTTAAATAGTTATCTTCCGGGCTTGGATGGTTTTTCAGTACATCCTGAAAATAGCCGGCAATGGTGCCACCAATGGCTTCACCGAGTTTATCTTTAAACTTCTCGTCTAAGCGTTCCTGGACTTCTTTAACTGCTTTTTCACCTAAACCATAAACCTGTGGATCGGCAACAAAGTTGGATTCCTGATCGACCACGGCGACAATGGTACACATATTTTCCTTGGTCTGCGGAATACCCAATTGTTCACTAATATCGTAAATATCTTTGGCCCATGAATCACGATCTTTCACGCGGGAAGGAATCAGTCGCTTGATCTGATCTGCATCTAGACTTGGCTCATCGCCTTTATTCCACCAGGCGCTGTCGCCACAGGCAGCTAAACTTAAAGATAATGCAATCAGGCTTAAAGGTTTGATTACAGATGACAGGAAGGTGTGTTTCATAAACAGGAAAACTCGGTCCAGACGGGTCAGCCTACAGGGCAGATGAAGTATACAGAAATTCGGCTATACAAGTGTGAATATATATGTATACGGCCCACGTTGCGCTGTCAATTTTTATCTGCAAGATGCCAGAGAATTGAGTGGCTCAAAAAGCGGATACTGTAGGGTTAGATACTAAATTCTATTTCAAAATAAAGCGCTGATTTTAATTTGATGATCTTCGGTTATTTTAAGGAAAAAATTTAAATAAATAAGGGTGATGCTGGATAAAATCATCTGAATTGTTTTTAAAATATTAGATCTCTTTCATAAATCAAAAAACGATCTTCTTTTTGGTTGATATTTGCACTCCAGATTTCTTGGCATTCATGCATAATCTGCGGATGAAATACATCGATTCAAACAAGCTTTCTGATCCTCAGTTCAAGCGATACACGGGCATCTCATGGTCAACCTTTGATTTAATGGTTGAGCAATTGAAGAAACATGTCCCTGCCAAAGGCAGACCGCCCAAGTTAAGCCTGGAAGACCAGGT
>NZ_VOYR01000007.1:0-167868 GCF_013420185.1 Acinetobacter sp. YH01025
TCTGCCTGTTTCAAGATGGACATGATCTGACTGTCAGTAAATTTAGATGTTTTCATGCAGAATCTCCTGCTCGTATCTTAAGAGAAAATTCTACTTTTAGATCCTATTATTTTTAGGGGGGATTACCGTTCAACATCGCGGTAGACCCTTAAGAGCTTTCTTCGCATTTGATCCCTTACGACAGGCTATTGTTCTATGTATTGCTGATAAAGGCGGTAAAAAGCGTTTTTATAAAGACATGCTGGATATTGCAGATGAACAATACCAACTTCATCTCACTACCCTAGGAGATAAATCTAATGGCTAAGACTCTGCAAGAATTGTTAGCTAGCCGCTCTCCAGAGAGCCAAGCCCGTATTCAAAAAATGGCTGATGAATTACTGCTAGAAAATCAGCTTCATCTTATTCGTGAAGAACTCGAAATTTCTCAAAAAGAGCTTGCTGAAACTTTGGGAATAAAACAGCCATCGCTTTCAGCAATAGAAAATCGTGGCAATGATCTTAAGATTTCAACCATGAAAAAGTATGTTGAGGCAATGGGTGGGAAGCTCCGTATTGATGTAGAGCTTCCAACAGGAAAACATATAGGATTCAATGTTTAACAATAAAAATGGGAGCTATAGGCTCCCATTTTTAGATTCGTATAACGTTGAACCCAACGGTAAATAGTCGTGTGATCAACATTCACACCCCGTTCGGCCAGCATTTCCTGCAGTTCACGATAGCTAATGCCATATTTACAATACCAGCGCACAGCCCAAAGAATGATTTCGCCCTGAAAATGCCGACCATGGAAAGGATTCATATGCTGCACCTTTAGCTAAAACAGTCTTCAGCTTACCATTCGTGGTTATTTGCAACAGTGCCGATTTTTTGAAAAAAGCATAGGTCTAGATAATCAAGCTAGATTTTTTAAAACTCCACATTGGTCAATTGTACATAAACCATCACAAGTACCTCTTAAATCAGATAGTTGTTCAATAAGCTTTTGTTGCTTGATTATATTTTCTCTGATAGCACTGACATGTAAGTCAATTAATTCATTCACATCTGAACAATTTTTCTCAGGTTTGTCTTTATAGGTAAGTAATTGACGAATTTCATTCAAACTCATATTTAAAGTTCGGCAATTCAAAATAAATTTAATTCGCTCAACATAGCCTACATCGTAAAGGCGGTAATTTCCTTCCGTTCTTTCCGGTTCCGGAATTAAACCTTCCTTTTCATAAAACCTAATTGTTAATACTGAACATGAGGTTTTTTTAGAGAGTTCACCAATTTTTAAATGCATTGAGTTAGTATTTCCAAAGATTCTTGACTCTATAGTAACTATAGGGATTCTAATATTCAAAGTTTATAATTTTTTTAATGGGTATAATTATGAGTGGTTGTGGATGTAGTAAAGAAACACCATGCGAAGATAAGAAATCTCAACAAGAAAATCATCCATCAATTGCAGAAGCAAACAATTCAAAGAATTGTGATAATACGCTTAGCTGTTGTGGTGAAGAGGAAGAAAAAAAATCTTCATCTCCTTGCTGTAACACTTCAAACAGTTGTGAAGATACCGCTCAATCCTGTTATGGTTCTGATCCCAAAGAAAATTTAAGCACTGAAGATATTTTAAAAGATTCGCACTACATGAGTGAATACTTAGTTCCCAAAATGGATTGTTCTGCGGAAGAACAGATGGTTCGTATGGCGCTATCTTCAATTGATGGTGTTCAAAAACTCATCTTTGATTTACCTAACCGTTCTTTAAAGGTTCTACATAATCAAAAAGATGAAAATATAACCACCAAACTTGAAGCTTTGGGTTTTGGTGCAAAGCTTGTGAAGACTGAAACTTATATAAGCAATCAACAGGCTAAGCAAACAAGTACCTACACCATTCCTAAAATGGATTGCTCTGCTGAAGAGCAAATGGTCCGTATGGCTCTTGCAGATATTGAAGCAGTTAAAGGTCTTACTTTTGATCTTCCCAATCGAAAACTGAAAGTCTTCCATAATGAAGGGATTCAGCAAATTACGGCTAAACTCGAAGGACTGGGTTTTGGGGCGAAACTTGATGAAACACAGCTTTCTTCAGGCGATATACCTAATGAACCTGATCCTGTGAGACAAGCTAAAGTACTTAAACTGTTATTAGGTATTAATGCTCTACTTTTCTTTATAGAATTCATCAGCGGTATTATTGCTGCGTCTACAGGATTGATTGCTGATTCTCTAGATATGTTTGCCGATGCAGCCGTTTATGGTATTGCGCTATATGCCGTCGGAAAAGCTGCGAAATATCAAATAAAAGCAGCCCATTTCGCAGGTTGGATTCAGTTATTACTTGCTGTTATCGTGATTGTTGATGTCATTAGACGATTCATGTTTGGAAGCGAGCCAGAATCAACGCTCATGATTGTTATTGGCCTGCTCGCACTTATAGCTAACGTGACATGCTTATATCTTATTTCTGGTCATCGAGAAGATGGCGCACATATGAAAGCCAGTTGGATTTTCTCGGCGAATGACGTTGTCGTAAATATGGGCGTTATATTTGCCGGTGTACTCGTGGCGTGGACGGGATCAGCTTATCCAGACTTAATCATTGGCATACTGGTTTCTTTATTCGTACTTAATGGTGCCCGAAAAATTTTGGCTTTGAAGTAAGGGCACTGTTGCAAATAACCACGAATGGTAAGCTGAAGACTGTTTTAGCTAAAGGTGCAGCATATGAATCCTTTCCATGGTCGGCATTTTCAGGGCGAAATCATTCTTTGGGCTGTGCGCTGGTATTGTAAATATGGCATTAGCTATCGTGAACTGCAGGAAATGCTGGCCGAACGGGGTGTGAATGTTGATCACACGACTATTTACCGTTGGGTTCAACGTTATGCTCCTGAAATAGAAAAACGTTTACGCTGGTATTGGCGTAATCCTACAGATCTGAGCTCGTGGCATATTGATGAAACCTATGTAAAAGTGAATGGACGATGGTCTTATCTGTATCGTGCAGTCGATCAACGTGGCGATACCATTGATTTTTATCTTTCTTCTAGACGTAATACCAAATCAGCATATTGTTTTCTTGGAAAAATTTTAAATAATGTGAAGAAGTGGCAAATTCCACAAGTGATCAACACGGATAAAGCACCCACATATGGACGTGCTTTATCACGGTTAAAACGGGAAGGTAAATGTCCACCAGACCTTGAGCACAGGCAGATTAAGTATAAAAATAACGTGATTGAATGTGATCATGGCAAGCTAAAGCGGATCATCAGGGCCACATTAGGATTCAAATCTATGAAGACGGCTTATGCCACAATTAAAGGTATTGAAGTCATGCGTGCACTACGTAAAGGACAAGCATCGTCATTTTATTATGGTCAGCCTCAGGGTGAAGTGTGTCTAATCAACAGGGTTTTCGGTCTCTAAGTACTTTTTAAAGGGAACATCATCGACTCAAATCTCTATTTGCAACAGTGCCGGAAATATTAAGCTAGATAAAAAATTGATCATAAAATCGTCATTTCAATAAAAATAAAATATGAAGTGACATTACAATAAAGGCATAACTATTATTTACAGTCTCCAATAGACTTATAAGTTTTATAGCTCTAACTTTATGTCTTTAATATATTTTGTTGCATCTTAATGACATTGAAGCAATCTTAGCTTTTGAGAGCCTACTTTAGGCTCTCGTACCTAGGAGTTCTTTTTAGACAAAGGCTCATTGAGCTTATCAATACTCACCCCATATTTATGAGCATTGTATTGCCAAACTACGAACTGCTCTAAAAGCATTGAATTCTCTTTTTCTAGTCTCTCTAACTTACTTTCCAATGCATCAATTTTGACTTGAGCTATTTTCAAACTTGCAGGAAGTTTTTGCTGTTTGGTTTTTAAGATTTTTAATGCTGCTGGAGATTTTTTTCCTAGATCATAAGCATTCTTAATTCTTTCAAATTTTTGTAGGGTTTGGCGAGTTGGTGCAGGTACAATCTCTAGTTGTACTTCAATTGCTTTGCATAATTTCTCCCACGTTAACTTTTCATTTGGCGACCAATAATCAAGAATTTCAACAATATCTTGTACATTCTGATCTGTTAGATGCTGTGCCATATCAAATCCATAAATCCATTTGCAATGCAGGACTGAGCAAATGTGGTTCATCCTCTATCTTTTTCCGTTGAGTATTCTCAATAACGGGGATACGTTTACGACCTGCTTTTTGATACGCTAAATCAAGATGTGTAACATCTTCCGAAGGCGGCAAACTTAAAGGCGTTCCATCAAGAATATTTGGATCATCCAATAGTGCAATCATCTGTTCACAACGGTTAATTGTTTGCTCTCTCACCTCAAGCCATACCGTTGCACCAGTAACGCTCTTACTAACAGCCTCCTGATCCTTTGCCCATAAGATTTTTTCTTTTCTAAGTCGCTCTTGAAGCCGTTTTTTCTTTTCTTCATCTCCCTTAATACAGACATGCTCTGTACAATTAAGACAGTTCCGATATTTTAAGCAGGGTTCATCAATATAAGAATGTGTACAAAATCCAAATTCAGTAGTATGCATGGACAATGTTGTTCTAGTATTTAACTCCTGTAGAGTTCGAGGTGTAGCAATCTGAAATGTAAATGTACTATCAGTATTTACCGTACCAATCTCATTTTTCTGCATCTCAATTAAGCTATAATTACGATCTTCAACCGTTGTATGATCATATACTCGATTTTGCTTCATATCAGCTCGTCCTGACCATTTGGCAAGTAATAAGTTATCCATTCCATTGGTATTTGCTATTGTATTCAACAGATGCCTAAATTGATGAGTTTTCATACTATAATTGCCGTAACCCCACCGCTGAAAAACAGATTCCATATTACATAATTGATCTTTTCCTCTTAAATTTCTTTTTGTTGGCGACAAATCCTCATTTAAATTATTAATTGTTGGAATCCATAATTCTGAAAAAATAGTCATCTTATTTGAATGAAATTGATTATGAAAACAAGCAAATAGAGCTTCTGACCATTTAACCTTAACTCCATTACCCGTTTTAAAAGTTATATAAGGAAAACCTTTGGGCAATCTATTGCGCAGGACAATATTTAAATCATTCAAGCAGACTGAATAATCACTAATAGGAATTTCACGAGTTTTTAAAAATTGTATGCCACTGTTATTTTCTTTACGCACATCATCATAAAGAAACACATCAAATCCCATTGCCAACAATACTTCACTGCGTTTTAACAATTGATCATCAGGCACTTTGGGACAAAGCTCATGTCTTGGAAATTTATCGCTTGTCTCAAGCAAATATGCTAAATGTCTAGACTTTTCTGACATCTTAATCAAACGTTCAATAGCCCGTTTTACCGTTGGGATCATGACACTTGGAATGTATTTAATGTCATGCCCATAATTTTTCTGTGCATACCACCTAATACCTAATACTGTCTCAATATTAGAACCATCTGCTGTAAGCCCTAAACTGCTCTTAGAAAGCGTTTGGACTTCTTCCTCGTAGATACAATTATGCTTTAAGAAAAATAGCTCTGATGCTCGTTCTGGCGCAGCTAGAAGCAAACTCACAGCACTGGTGACAAAAATATCCCTATTAGATAACTCTGAAGTTTTTCGAGAGAAAATATCAGCTAATGCAAATATCGCATCCTCATCTGGAAGTTTAGATACTCTATATTCTTCGGACTCTGTATCTAACACAATTGATTTATCAGAAGGCTTTTTAATTGGATTTTTCCACTCAGGTATATCTACTATCTTTAGCTGTCGAATAAAATCTAATAAAATTTTTAGATGTCTACCAACATTATAAGCAGAACTTGCTTTATAATTTTTCTTTGCATTTTCAGCCGCCAAATCAAAATCAGCAATAACCAATTTAGTTAAATCAACTTCGCCATACTTATCAAGACATACTGTCTCGATTGCTCGGATTGCTAGAATCGTATCCGCTGTTTTTAAATTATTATTAATCTTTTTATACTTTACATAAGCTTTAGCAAAATCAAGAATGGAATGATGTAAAAGATTTTCAGGAGATTTATTTTTAAGCGAAACTCCCATTTTGATAAAACGTACCTCATGCTTCCAATAATTCTCATCGAATTTAATATCTTCATTTAATTCAGATAACTGTTTAACAAAATCAATAAACCGCTTTATTTCGGAGTAAGGAGATTGAATTTTGTCAGATGGGAAATATATTAAATCATCCATGATTGAACTCCTTACAAGCATCAATTACTTGCTGAACGGCAATAATTGTTCGGTCATTCACGGCAGCGACCTCAAGGCTACACCCCATCGTAATTAGATCATCCCGTTCTTTAATTAATTGCTCTAGAACCAGATGATGCGGTGCATTTGCCCAAGGTATAAACTTGCTACACAGATAACATGCGATTGGTGCATAATCGTTACAGTATTGATGTGTACCACATGAGCCGACATCACAATCCTGTTCTACATAAGAAATTCTATTCGCATCTTTAACTTGTGATTGAGCCTCAATCTCATCTTTTACAACTTTTCCCTGAAAAGCATCTGCATATTTGCGTAAACTTTCATCCATGATAGATGAAATTTGTTGTGCTATTTCAGGAACACTTTCTACATAGCAGTGTGCATTCTGGGTGTCATGATGATCTAACAGCTTTGCAATAACATTAACGCCTGCTTTTTGTCTAGCAGCATTTGTTCCAAGCGTATAGCGAAACCGATATGCAGTGATATGTATTGGTTTACCGGTATCTCTAGAACGAATACCAAGCTTTACCACAGCATCTCTCAATATTTGAGTTAATTTGATAGTAGGTAAATGAATAATTTCTGTTGGCAAAATTTGAGACATTTCTTTTTTATTGTTCCAATCTAGATTAGCCAACCCCTTAAAATCACAGAAAATTGGTAACTCTGCTAGCTCCTGTTCAGATACTTCTCGGTTTATTTGCTTAATTAATTTCTGTTTTAAAATTTGGATATGCTCAAACAAGATTTTCGCAATACTGTCACGAATTCCAACTTCATTAAAAGCAAATCGGAATCCACTAGCACCTCTAACTTTAGCTCTCGGTATGTTAAGTATATGAACTTCATTCTTATCATTAAAATTATATTTATCCGACACGTATAGGTCTTTCACCTTTAGTGCTGAAATTTGGATAGGTCGTCTACCAGTCGCACAAAAAACACGAATTAGAGCAGCCTCATAATAGGAAATCTTATTTTCTGCTAAATATTCATTGGTTCTAGTGATAATTGTTTGAAATTCGAATGGGCTAAATGGGCCTTCATCTGGATCAAGGGAAAGGACTGCTGCTCCTTTTTCATTGCCACTCAATCTCCATGAATCCATTAGATCGTAAACTTCATCATCTACTGAGGAAAAACCCAAATCATATAGTTTCTTCAAAAAGACTCGTAGCATAGCTACTTTGTATTCATCTTTTTTTGCCGAATAAAAATTTTTATAATTTAAAAGACCTTTAATTGAAAAATGATTCTCTCCTGTAATATCAAAATATTTACCAATATATTCGCACATGTTTGCTGTATGTGAACTTGAACTATACTTAGCAAAATGAACCAAAGTCATGACCACATCTGATTGGACAGAAAACTCATAATTTCGTATCCGAGAGATATCTATAGTTTTATTGATATCTAATACCCATTTCTGATCATCGATACTAAACTCATAACCTTTGAATGAGGTAAAAGTATTTTGCGACTTATCTAAACTATCGATTCGAATTGATTTATTCATTTTCATCCTCAAATTTTTCTTGGATACCTAAGCCAATCTCTACAGCACGTTTATTCTCTGCACGTCTTGAATATCTTCTTGCACTTTGTGAGTTAGGTATCCACCCCATCAGATAAGCACGATCATTTTCAACTTGAGCTTCAGTCATTTGACCTGTTGCCACTAAAAGTTGAGATTTCTCAGAAAATTTGTCATTCCAAGTATGTCTAAATGCGTGTGCATGTACATTGAATAGAACAGCTTTAGAAATTTCATAAAAGATTTTATCTAAAGCATTGATTGAAAGTGGCTGACCTTTATTTGATAAAATCAAAAAGTCAGTTAGCTCTGCATTTGGTATGGTTGATCTATAATTTAAAATATAAGTTTCTAACTTTTTCTTTAAGTTTTGATTGACTGCAATTGATCGACTTCTAGTTTTAACCAACGGCTGATATAGCCTAGAATCACTTCCATCATGAGGATTACGCTTAATAGTAAGATACGATGTACCACCTTTAGAGAGGGTTATATCTGTAATTTTTAAATTTAATAATTCACCTTTACGGCATCCAAGATATAAAAACAAATAGGTAATCAGCTCATTTCTATAAGTAATGTAATCTGAAGTCCAGATACGATTCTGATTATCCGGATCAACTGCCTTTAAAATTTTATGTAATTGATCACTATCAAAAGATTTGTATTCAGACTGAATATCCGTGGGCTTGCGGGGTCTACGAGATTTTAACAACCGTTTTGTACTTGTTATTGCTGATGAATGAAGATGTGTCTCAAACCATCCAATATATTCAGCAAAATTAGTTAACCGCCGATATATTAATTGTTTGGATACATAGTCCTGAGTAACAACCAATTTTGCTCTAGCTCGCTCTTTGTTATTACTTTTTGGAAAACTTATGATCTTTGTTTTTGAAGCTGTCCCACTTAATCGACTTCGATTGAAACTGGTTAAATTTACTAAAGCTTCGATTTCATTTAATTTTAAAAAATCTTTACTTTTTATCCTTTGTTCCAAGTCAATTCCTAACTTATCCAACAACTGAAACAGCAACTTAATATCTTCCAGAATAGCTGTAATAGTATTGATTGATAGACCACGATTTCTTAAATGAATGATCATATATAAATTTGGATAAGTCATAGGAACACCATCACTATTCAAAAGAACAGCGAATCTCTCACCACTACTCATTACAAATCTTTTAACAGACATCATGGCTATATTTAACAAAATATCTAAGTATTAAATATCATAGATCATAAGTAAAAAAATTTACAGAACCATTTCTAGTATCTGTAAATTTCTTTTGTAACTAACTACTAATAAAGAATAATTTTATAAACTTTACAAAACATAGTCTCTAGTAGGTGTCAAAACGGTAAGTCATCATCCAAATCTGCAGGTGCAGGCGTTGCAGCAGGAGCTGGTTTCGGTTGCTGATAACCGCCCTGGTTGCCATAGCCACCACCAGCATTATTGTTGTTAAAACCACCTTGAGCTTGCGGCGCATAGCCACCCTGGTTGTTATTGCTATAACCACCGCCCTGGTTATTGTTAAAACGTGGCTGGCTAAAACCATTATCGCCCTGCTCACCTTGCTGACGACCAGAGTCCAGCATCTGCATTTGCTCGCCACGAATTTCTGTGGTGTAGCGTTCCTGACCATTCTGATCGGTCCACTGACGGGTACGCAGCGAACCTTCAATATAGACTTTTGAACCTTTGCGTAAGTATTGCTGCGCGATTTCACCTAAACGGTTATGCAGCACAATACGGTGCCATTCGGTTTGCTCTTTACGCTCACCGGTGGTTTTATCGGTCCACGCATCACTGGTGGCAATGGAAAATTGAGTAAGCGAGCCACCATTCGGGAAAGTTTTTGTTTCTGGATCTCGACCTAAAGTACCAACTAAAATGACCTTATTTACACCACGCATCAGCTGTATTCTTCCTATTTGTTTCTATTATTTACTTTATAAGAGTTATGCTTAAATGGCTACCTCTTTACCCAACAAGTGCGTTAATTGTTGTCGCGCAGTATCATCAATTTGCTGTTTATCGACTTTTATATAGGCAACTTGCTGTTCAGACATCACCACGACTTCTTCAATACCATGAATGGCCAAAAGTTGAGAAGTCCACTCATCCGTTTGTTTGGCCTCAGGCAGGCGAAATACCATCGACGACAGATAACGCGGCTGGGCCAGACTAAAACTCATCAGCAGCCAAATTATAGCAACTGCAGTCAGAATACTCCAACCCATCGCCGTGTTATTCAGCAGTAACAGTTGCCCGCCAATCATGCCGCCAAAGAAGGCGCCAAGGAACTGGCTGCTGGCATTGACGCCCATTGCAGTGGCTTTGGATTGAATCGGTGCCGCTTTCGATAACCAGGACGGTAACAACGCTTCCATCACGTTAAAGGCAATAAAGAACAGGCCCAGTCCAATCAGCAGGATATATTTAGATTCAAAACCAAAAATCATCACGATCAGGCCAAGAATAATCCCGCCAATCGCGGTCAGGAAAATACCGCGCATTTTGCGATATTTTTCCGCCAGAATAATACTGGGGAAGGCAAAAAACAGACTCAGCACCAGCAGCGGCAAATACACCCAGCCATGACTGGACAATGGCAGACCGGCATATTCAATCAGCTGCGGCGGTGCATAAATAAACATCGCCGTTAGCAGTAAATGTAGGGTAAAAACTGACAGATGCAGGCGGTTTAAATCGCCCATTTTTAGCACCTGTTTGAGCTGCGGCAAATAGCCCTGCTGGAAATTACGATGATGGCGCGTGACTTTAGGCACCAGCAGCAACATGGCAATGGCCGCCAGTCCCATAATGGTGGTCACCCAGAACAGCCCGGAAATACCAACCAGTCCGGTCAGCCACGGCCCGGCACTAAAGGCAATCACGAAGGATAAACCAATACTCATGCCCATCATGGCCATGGCTTTGGTGCGCTGTTCTTCACGGGTGACATCGGCCAGTAAAGCCATCACCACGGCAGAGACTGCGCCGCCACCGGCAATGGCCCGGCCAATGATGACCCCATAAATGGTCTCTGACATTGCAGCAATGGCACCGCCTAAAGCAAACAGTAACAGTCCAAGCACCACCAGCGGTTTACGGCTATAGCGATCAGCAATCAGGCTAAATGGAATCTGTAAGATGGCCTGGGTCAAACCATACACCCCAACCGCCAGACCAATTAAGGTCGGGGTTGCATATTGATAGGATTGCCCTGCCACCGAGAAAACCGGAATAATCATGAACAGACCCAACATGCGTAAGGCAAAAATACTGCTTAAGGCAAAAGTTGAACGGCGTTCTAAGGCATTCATCATATCAATAGGCTAAGTGCAACAATTTTGTATGCGAATATCCTACATCATTCATGCTGCAGATGCTGCGATATTCAGCACAATATTCTGCATCTGAACTACCAGTCATAAAAAAAGGTGCAATTGTTTGCACCTTCTTCAGATCAGACTGCAACTTAGTGCAGTGCCTGACGTTTTTTATATTGAATTGAGGCAAATACCGCCCAGACAATAAAGGCCACACCAATCAGGCCGGTGACCACTTCCGGGACATGTAAACCGGTTCCGCTGGCAATCATGATAAAGGCCAGTGCACCAATCGCATAATGCGCACCATGTTCCAGGTAAATATAAGCATCCAGGGTGCCTTTTTCTACCAGATAAATGGTCATCGAACGCACGAAAATCGCGCCAATCGCCAGACCCAGCATGATAATTACCACATCCGAAGTAATCGCAAAGGCACCAATCACACCGTCAAAACTGAACGAGGCATCCAGCACTTCCAGATACAAGAAGCCACCAATACCGGCTTTCACCACACCGGTCGGCACGCCATTTTCATCATGACGGATCGCATTGCCATTTTCATCGACTTCAGGTTCGCCACCCAGTAAATGACTCAATACCTGTACGCCAATATAGATCACGATGCCCCAGATGCCGGCCATGGTCACCACCAGACGTTTATCTTCGACCACATTGGCTGCCATGATCAGCAAGGCCACCAGCGCAATAAAGACCGACATGGCCGGTACACTGGCCAGATTGGATAAACGGCGCTCAATCCAGCGGAACCAGTGGGTGTCTTTTTCATCATCGAGGAAAAAGTTCAGGAACACCATTAACAGGAAGGCACCACCAAACGCTGCAATTTCAGGATGATGCGCCATTAATTTGGCCGAATATTCTTTTGGATTATTCAGTGCCAGCTGCACCACTTCCATCATGCCCATATCGGCTGTGACGGCAACAATCACCACCGGGAAAATTAAACGCATACCGAATACGGCAATCAGAATCCCGACCGTCAGGAACAGCATTTTCCAGAAATGGTCCCAACCGCGCAGGACTGATGCGTTAACAACCGCGTTATCAAACGATAACGACACTTCCATAATGGCGAGAATGGCCGTAATGGTCAGTGCTGTGAACATGGTTTTCAGGCCTGCTTCCGGACCGTGGGTATAGCCCCAATAAGCAGACAAACCGAGACACACGATCGTAAATGCAATAGAGAAACCAAAATGTTTCATCATGACAAATCGACCTATGACATTATTAGATAAAGAAATTCGGTAAATATTAAACTTGAATTACACCGAATGCGCCGCGTGCATCCTGCTGAAGACATGCAGGACCTCGGCGATAGAGATATGGCCGCTATTATGACGCTTTTTCATGACGATGCCAAAACACTTCGTATGCTTTTTTGTTTATTCTGATACAAATCAAAGCGGCTCATCTTTGCGGTGCAAGTATGCTAGTCTTTGGGCATTGATCTTGATGCTTTACAGGAACCGGACATGCGTTTTTCTGAACAATTGTGGCAACAGAATTTAGAACTGTATCAAAACACCCTGGCCCTGCCCTTTAACCAGGAACTGGCGCAAGGCAGCCTAAGTCGTGAGGCCTTTAGCCACTATGTGATTCAGGATGCGCATTATTTACTGGCCTATGGCCGCGCGCTGGCGGTGTGTGCTGCCAAAGCCTTTGATGCCGATGATGTGATCCAGTTTGCCGAAGCCGCCAAGGTAGCAATTGTGGTGGAACGTTCACTCCATAACGGCTTTATGCAGGATTTTGGCATTAGCAAGGAACAGTTTGAAAATACACCGCTGACCCTGGCCTGCCATCATTACACCAGTTATCTGGTTGCCACTGCCTGGTCGGAAAGCTATCCGGTGGTGCTGGCCTCGTTATTGCCATGTTTCTGGATTTATGCCGAAGTCGGCAAAGATATTGTCGGCAACTCGGTCGCCAACAACCCGTATCAGGCCTGGGTCGATACCTATGCCGGCGAAGAATTCCATACCGCAGTGCGCAATGTGATTGCCACGGTTGACCGCGTGGCCGAGCGCTGTGATGAAGACACGCTGGCGAAAATGCGTCAGGCCTATACCCGCGCGGCTGAACTGGAATGGCTGTTCTGGGACAGCGCCTATGCACAGCGTAACTGGCCGGGTCTGGACAGTAACAACTAATTTTTGATCACTCGCCCTTGTGCAAGATTAGTACACTTGCACCAGGGCCAACAGTTCTCTTTCATTCTTGCGTGCTTTGATCCCTGCATTCTTTATCCTGACAATTTTTTATCCTTGTCATTTTCAGATCCTGGCCTTTATTTGCAATCAACCGACATAATTTGACGTAGAAATACCTTAAGCCTGCACTTGAACATTTTTCATGCGCTATCATATAGAGGTTTTAAATGAATTTTCTAGGATCATTGCATGAGCCAAAGTCATATCCGTATTCGAGGTGCACGTACCCATAACCTGAAGAATGTGAACCTTGATATTCCACGCGACAAGTTTGTGGTGATTACGGGACTTTCCGGTTCAGGTAAATCTTCCCTGGCTTTCGATACCCTGTATGCCGAAGGTCAGCGCCGTTATGTCGAATCGCTCTCGGCCTATGCGCGCCAGTTCCTGTCACAAATGGAAAAACCGGAAGTCGACTCGATTGAAGGCTTAAGTCCGGCCATTGCCATTGAACAAAAATCGACCAGCCACAACCCGCGTTCTACCGTCGGCACCATTACCGAAATTTATGACTATTTACGTCTGCTCTATGCACGCGTGGGTACGCCCTACTGTCCGGAACATGACTTGCCGATGGTGGCGCAGACCGTGTCTGAAATGGTCGATGTGGTTAAAGGTCTGGAAGAAGGCACCGCCCTGCTGCTGTTAGCACCCGTGGTACGTGAACGTAAAGGCGAATATACCCATCTGTTTGAACAGCTGCAAAGCCAGGGTTTTGTCCGTGCCCGGGTAGATGGCGAAATTATGGAGATTGATCCGCCACCAGAACTGGACAAAAAGAAAAAACACAGCATTGAAGTGGTGGTCGACCGTTTTAAAGTCCGGGATGATTTGGGCAACCGTATTGCCGAAAGTTTTGAAACCGCTTTACGTTTAGGTGGAGATATTGCGATTTTATCGTGGATGAAAGGCGAACATCCGGACCGGGTATTCTCGGCCAAACACTCCTGCCCGGAATGTGACCGTGCCGTGGCCGAACTGGAACCGCGCCTATTCTCGTTTAACAACCCGTTTGGTGCCTGTCCGGTCTGTGATGGTCTGGGCACACGCAGCCATTTTAGTGCCGACAAACTCATTCCCAATCCGGAACTTTCTTTAAGCCAGGGTGCAATTCGTGGCTGGGACCGTCAGCGTCCTTATTATTATGGCATGCTGCAAAAAGTCGCCGATCATTATGATTTTTCGCTGGATACACCGTGGAATGAACTGGACAAAGACACCCAGAAAAAATTCCTCTACGGCAGTGGCCGGGAAAAAATTGATCTGAGCTATGTCGATGAACGTGGTCGTCGCCATAACCGGGTACAGCCGTTTGAAGGGATTTTGCCGCATCTGGAACGCCGCTATCGTGAAACGGAAAGTAATTATGTCCGCGATGACCTGGCGCAGTATCTCTCCAATGCCGCCTGTGATGCCTGTGACGGCTCACGTCTGAATGAAATTTCGCGCCATGTGCGAGTCAAAGACAAAACCATCAGCCAGATTACCAAAATGTCGATTGGTGACGCCGAGCATTACTATCAGAACCTAAATCTGGAAGGTGCCAAAGGCGAAATTGCCGACAAGATTTTTAAGGAAATCCGTGAACGTCTGCACTTTCTGGTCTCAGTCGGTCTGAACTATTTAAGTCTGTCGCGCTCTGCCGAAACGCTCTCGGGTGGTGAAGCCCAGCGCATCCGACTGGCATCGCAGATTGGTGCCGGGTTAATGGGCGTAATGTATGTGCTGGATGAACCGTCTATTGGTCTGCATCAGCGTGATAATGACCGCCTGCTGGAAACCCTGATTCGCCTGCGTGATCTGGGCAATACCGTACTGGTGGTCGAACATGATGAAGATGCGATTCGCGCCGCAGACCATATTATTGATATCGGGCCGGGCGCAGGCGTGCATGGCGGGAATGTGATTGCTGAAGGTACCTATCAGGAACTGGCGGCCAATGCCAATTCCCTGACCGGTCAATACCTGTCGGGCAAGCTCAAGATTGAAGTGCCGAAACAGCGCACCCAGCCACCGAAACCAGATGAGCAGATCAAGCTGATGGGCGCCTGCGGCCATAACCTGAAAAATGTCGATCTGACACTGCCTTTAGGCGTGATGACCTGCGTTACCGGGGTATCCGGTTCGGGCAAATCAACCCTGATTAACCGTACCCTGCTGCCATTGGCCGCAACCCAGCTGAATGGCGCCACCACGCTCAGCGCGGAAAAGTTTGACACCATTGAAGGACTGCAATTCCTGGATAAAGTGGTGGATATTGACCAGAGTCCGATTGGCCGCACCCCGCGTTCCAATCCGGCCACCTATACCGGTCTGTTTACCCCAATTCGTGAACTGTTTGCCCAGACGCCTGAAGCCAAAGGCCGCGGTTATGCGGCGGGCCGTTTCTCCTTTAACGTCAAAGGCGGACGCTGCGAGGCCTGTGAAGGTGATGGCATGATTAAAGTCGCCATGCACTTCCTGCCAGATATGTATGTGCCATGTGATGCCTGCCATGGCAAACGCTATAACCGCGAAACCCTGGAAGTGCATTACAAAGGCAAAAATATTTCCGATGTGCTGGAAATGACGGTCGAAGATGCCATGCATTTCTTTGATGCCATTCCGGTGATTCACCGCCGTCTGGAAACCTTGAATCAGGTCGGTTTAGGCTATATCCGTCTGGGTCAGTCAGCCACTACCTTGTCTGGCGGTGAGGCGCAGCGGGTCAAACTGGCACGCGAACTGGCCAAGCGGGATACCGGTAAAACCCTGTACGTGCTGGATGAACCAACCACCGGTCTGCATTTCCATGACATTGCCAAGCTACTGGACATCCTGCATGAGCTGCGCAACAAGGGAAATACCATTGTGGTGATTGAACATAACCTGGATGTGATTAAAACCGCAGACTGGATTGTGGATTTAGGCCCGGAAGGCGGTGCCGGCGGTGGGATGATTATTGCCGAAGGTACCCCGGAAGAGGTGGTGAAAGTGAAAGCCTCCCATACCGGAAAATTCCTGAAACCGATGTTAAAATAAAATGAAAGGGCTCTGAGGAGCCCTTTTCTTTGTTATTAGATTCACCTGAAAAATATCAAGATATATATTTAAAATATTTTTCTATTTTAATTTACGGTTTAGAGCATACTTTCCACCCTATTCCGCCCCTTCTCTTTGGCCTTAAATAAGGAGTGATCTGCCCGGCCAAACAGTTCCATCCAGCTGCCTGCATCTGCGGCGACCCCGGCACTGACAGAAATATTTAACGGCGTGTCCAGTCCCGGCAGGGTCAGAACATTCTGGCTAATTTCCTGACGTAATTTCTCGGCAATACTCAAGGCCCCGTCCAGATCAATCTGCTCAATCAGAATCAGGAATTCATCGCCCCCATAACGCACAATCAGATCAGATGAACGCACACTGTGTTTTAACACTTCGGCAATTCCCTGAATCACCCGATCTCCGACAATATGCCCATACTGATCATTGACCTCTTTAAAGTCATCAATATCAATAATAATTAAACCGGTTTGATGGAGCTTGTCCGGATTCTGGTTCAGATATTGAATATATTCTTCCAGCGCCAGACGATTGGAAACTCCGGTCAGGGTATCGGTATTGGCCATATTGCGTAGCTGGAATTCCAGCAAATCCCGTTCAGCCAAACGTGCCTGCAACTGCTTGAGCGCAGCAAATAAAGAGGTGGGTGAGGAATCTGGAGCTGTGGCCGTCTGCGGCTGGGCTTCAGATAACTCTAAAATCAGATCCCGCGCTTCAATTAAAGGTTTAAATACCTTAAAACGCGCATAGACCATGGTAAACAGCGCCGCCAGCAAAGAAATAATCGACACCGACAGCGTCAGGATAAACTGCTGCCAGGCAGCATGACGCTCCTGCTGGGCCAGCCAGACACTATAATCCAGCAGATATTTCTGCAGATTCACCACTGTCGTAAATTTATCGACAATCTTCAGAGTCAATTCAGTTCCGCTTAATGAATACGGGCGCGCATGCAGACTTTCTTCAATCAGCTGGCTGACAATAGGAACCCCCTGATCCAGATATTTTTGTTTAACCTGTTGATGCAGTCCCAGATATTCAGGCGTTTTGTGCTGTTCAGGCTGAATCGAGTTGACCAGATCCCATAAATAATAAGATTGCCGCTGGCTCTGTAAAGAATAAGCCAGGTTCTGTTCAGGAATTGGTTCTTTAAAAGTCACGGCCGCCATAATCGTCGAGGCCAGACGTCCGGCCTGATCACGTAAATCGGCCAGTACCAGAATCAGACTATAGGACTCCGACAGCATGGTCTTTTTGCCTTCCGACTGCATCATGACATGCTTCAGCACCTCATAGACTTCATCCCAGGCACGAAACATGGCCTGAATGGCCTGATCCAGCTGTGCTGAACTGCGCTGGGCATAGGGTTGTGCTGCATAGGCATCCACCGCAGCACGTCCTTTTGCCAAAGCCGGTTTTAAATCGGTGGTCAAGGCATTGGCCTGTGCAGCAAAACCGGCGCTATTTAACAATTGCATGGTGTGTTCAATCTGCAGATCGACCCGCTCTCGAAACAGGGTCAGCTCTTTCAGGTTGGCACTGAGTTCATCTGGAGTACTGGACATGACCTTATTGGCCGGACCACGTTCGCGTGAAATCTCGTTAGCCAGATCGGCCACATGACGTAAGACTGAAATTTCGGTCAGCACCACATCGGACTGCTGATAAGAGCGATAACTCTTCAGCGTCACCGGAACCGAAATAAACAGAATCGACAGGATGATAATGAGCATAGAAATAAACAGACGCTGCTTAGTATTCTCTGAATGCAAGCGATGGGACATGTTTATAACCTCACTACCATGAGCATGAACTGAACGTATTAAATCAACAAAGGCAGAGCAACGACCTGAAGCGGATGACCACACTGCTGAGGAAAAAATAACAGGACAGCGGTAGCGTTCATTCAACTATAAGTCGAATAAATCAACAAGATAACTAAAAAATTGTGACAAGGTTAACAAATTTATTGATTAAGTTGAATAAAAACCGACGAAATTAGAGTAAGTTTCTATTTTTTTGAAGGGCAACCGAGATTGCATTCTCTTAAAAATTAAATATAAGCCAATGATTTATATAATAAAAATAAGGTTTTAAAAATTGTATAAAAAATTAAAGAAAACATTTTACAGCTGCATCAAATAAGTGCATAATGCACCGCATTGGGGCGACTTTAGATATTCCTCAGCAGAATTTTAAATTTTCCCGCAAATTTTGGCTAAAAAATCCCGGTTTTCGTTGAAAACCGGGATTTTTTTATGGTCATATATTCAATAGCGCTTTTTAATTTAAGAAATATTGCACCAACATAGTGCATAATAAATTTATACTTAAGCGGTTTTTAATCCTGACTACAGGATTCAGGCATAAAAAAAACCCAGCCTTGGGGAAAGCTGGGCATATAAAAAGTAAAACTTTGTGGAGAATCTCAGTGCAGTTCCTCTAACCTCTAGTCCTGCATCAAGAAAAATCATGACCGAAATCACAATTTCGATAAAGCTGACCAAACGGTATAACTTTACCTAGCCATTATGATACTTATCACACTTTTTGTAAAGCCTATTAAAATAGTCTGCTTTTAGTTTAACCAGTATTAATAGTCAGCGAATTTAGACCTATAAAAACCAGAAAACGTAGAAAAAAAGTAAAGCGTTATCAATTTCAGCTACATAATCCTGGTCTTAAGTTTCATTTTTTAAGCTTTATGCGCTGCTTTTCACATTTTTATTAGATTGCTTTTATAGATAATTTATATTGAATCAATTCATATTAACTATCAAGAAAAGTGAGGCAGCAAACACTTTTCTTTCGCAAATGAGATTTAGCCGCTTGTTCTTTATACACTTTTTAGGTTGACAACAGATTTATCAATTGACTACTTTTTCGCCTATACATATTTTAGAGCAATTACTCAACTAAATAATCTCCTTTGTCTTCATTGACTTAATAAATTGTTACAATACAATGCCTATTGTTTAATCCATTTTTAACAAAACTGGTAACTATCATGAAAAAACTCGGTTTAGCCACAGCTTTATTATTAGCCATGACCGGTGCTCAAGCGTACCAATTTGAAGTTCAAGGTCAATCAGAATTCCTAGATACAACTGAAAACGATCAAAACTTTACTGGTGCAGTTCAAGGTACTTACTACTTCAAAAATGTTGATTCAACTAAAGGGCCTTTAGCTGAAGCTGCATTTTTAAACCAAGCATCTAACTTTTCTTTAGCTTACCAATATGGTCAATACGATGCGCCACGTGAAGGTGGTCGTTCAGATGTAGAATCTCATGTTTACGGTGCTAAAGCTGAAGCTTACATTCCGACAAAATTCGTTCCAGCCTATGCAAGCGCTTCTTATAGCCACACGCACAACGATGGCAAAAATGAATTTACTGCTGATGACAATGGCGACCGCTATGCATTAGAAGTGGGTGCATTGCTAGCACCAAACTTTCTGGTTGCTGTAGGTTATACCAGCATTGCTGACACAATGGCTGTTGATGCCTTCGGTACACTTGCAAATGGTGCAGTTAAAGCCGTTGGTGAAGCATTAACAATCAATGAAGATCAAGATGCTATTACTGCACGTACTAAATACGTGGGTGCAATTGATGGTACAAACATGGCAATCGGTTTTGAAACTGGCCTTGTTTACGGTGAAAGCACAGCGTACAACCTGAAAACTGATCTTTACTTAACGCCTGCTCTTAGCGTAGGTGCTTCTTATGCTGAAACTAGCGGTGATTTCCTAATTGATTCAGCTTGGGGTGCAAACGTAAACTACTTCATCACTCCAGCAGTTGCAGTTGGCGCAAGCTATGTAAATGCTAACGCTGAAAATGCAGCAGTAGATACTCAAACTGTTGGCTTAAATGCTAAATTCCGTTTCTAATCTGATTTAGAAACTGATGTAAAAAAGACGCTCTATGAGCGTCTTTTTTTGTTTGAAAGAAATGATTATTCCGGACTACGTACAATACTCAGGAAATATAAATGCCGTTCATATTGATCCAGGATATCCTGCAGTAAATCTTCCTGGGTCCAGTCCATTACATCGTAGTTCTGCCCGCCCTCTCTTAAAAATACCTCAGCCTGATAAAACGGCGCATCGGCCGTGACTTCTGGCATAAAGCTCGGCGGCACAGTTTCACGGGACACCACCTGATAAATAAAGTTAATCTCATGCTGATGATCGACCTTTAAACGCAGGCCATCTTCCAGCGAATCAATCGACACAGTCAGATGCCGCTTCTGGAACTCCTTCTGAATATTCTCAAAAGCCTGCTGTACCTGAATCTGAATATACTGTTCTACCTCAGCCTGGCTATGCGGATAATGCATGATCAGCCCCAGACGCTGTTGCCAGCTGCGTGGATTATGAATGGCGCGCGGCGTAATCCGCGCTTCCTGCAAGGCATTCATTTTGGTGACATCTAGCCGTAGGGCTTTGAGCAGGCCCCAGCACATCAGCAGCAGAATGAGGGTAAATGGCAAGGCACTCATAATGGTGGCCGACTGGAGCGCACTCAGGCCACCGGCCAATAGCAGGATAATCGCCAGCACCGCCATCAATACGGTCCAGAACAGCCGTTGCCAGACCGGAGAATGTTCCGTTTTTGCAGTGAGAAAATCTGTGACCAGCGCACCCGAATCTGCCGAAGTAACAAAAAACAGCATCACCAGCAGGGTCGCCAGCAGACTCATGATGGAGGCAAAAGGCAGATTACTTAAAAACTCAAACAGGGCCACCGAGGAGTCCTGCTGTACTGCGGTCATCAATTGCAGATTCGCTTCATGCAAAATGCTATACAGCGCGGCATTGCCCATAAAACCCATCCAGACCAGGGTAAAACCAGTCGGAATCAGCATTACTCCCACAATAAATTCACGGATACTGCGTCCTTTGGATACCCGGGCAATAAACAGTCCCACAAATGGCGACCAGGAGATCCACCAGGCCCAGTACATGATGGTCCAGCCCCCAATCCAGCCACTCGGTTGATAGGCATATAAATTGAAGGTCATATGAAACAGATTCGAGGCATACTGACCAATATTCTGAATGGTGGTTTGTAGTAAATAGATACTCGGCCCCGTTATAAATACAAATAACAGCAGCACCACCGCCAGCACCAGATTCAGCTCTGACAGCCGTTTAATACCTTTGTCCAGACCAAAAAACACCGATAAAGACGCCATGCTGCTGACCACAATAATCAGGATCATCTGGGTACTGGCGCTTTGCTCAATCCCGAATAAATAATTCAGCCCCGAATTGATCTGAGTCACACCAAAACCTAAAGTGGTGGCAATTCCGAAGACAGTGCCGAGCGTGGCAAAGGTATCAATCCCATCTCCGAGCGGGCCGTAAATTTTTGAGCCAATCAGCGGATACAGGGCCGAACGGACTTTTAGCGGCAGATTGTGCCGGTAAGCAAAATAAGCCAGTGCCAGCCCGACCAGCGCATAAATGGCCCAGGCATGAATGCCCCAGTGGAAAAAAGAAATGCGCATCGCCTGCTGCGCTGCCTGGATGGTGGCCGGCTCACCGACCGGTGGTGAAACATAGTGCATCACCGGTTCAGCCACGCCAAAGAACATCAGGCCAATGCCCATCCCGGCGGTAAACAACATTGCAAACCAGGAACCCTGATGATATTCCGGCTGGCTATGATCCGGACCGAGCTTGATTTTGCCTATATCGGACAGCGCAATATAAATCAGCAGAATCAGGAATACCGCCACCGACAGCACATAGAACCAGCTAAAAGAATCGGTAATCCACTGGTTCATGCGCTGGGTCAGCAGTTCAAAACTATTGGGCGCCAGCAGCACCACCGCCAGAAAAATCGCAATAACCGCGACCGTACTGATAAATACATTCGGATTGATATTGCCCCACCAGGGCAATTTTTCGGAAGGCATAACTCCCCCATTTTATTTTTAAAGATGATAGACAGACGCTTTAGGTCCGGGCAGCATTCACCGCAAAGGTGAACAAAAGATGAGTGTCGTGAGCTTAAACTCGCGCACAGCTTAGTCCTCTCGCAGCAGAAACACTATTGAACTGCTGTAACACAATAGCCCAAGCCGATGATTAATCTTTATTTCTGGGCAAATGACGAATGTATTGCAGGGCAATCAGCCGGGAAACAATTAAGGCCAGATACATCACCCCGCAAAACATTTGCAGCATGGCAATCACCCGTACTGCCGGACCAATCGGCATCAGGTCAGACAGGCCGGTGGCAGACTGCAAACTGAAACTCAGAAACAGTAGATCCAGCCAGCTTTGTAAATCTGGTTGGGTCGGATGATAAAAACTGGAAGGATCCAGTATCTGGCAAATATTGTAAACAAAGGCAAACGCCCAGGCAATTAAGGTGAATACTGCGCCGGCGGCAAACAGTTCATCGCGAGTCAGGTAACGGTCTTCAAACATATAACGCAGCAAACCATAGGCCGCACTTAAATAGGCCGCGGCTTCAAAGGCATGACTAATCACCAGCACGGTCGGGTTATTAACCCCCAGCACAATCAGCAGAGAAAAGAACAAGGCGCCCGTGACAAAGCTCAGCCCTAAAAAAGTAAACATCGGGGTCTGGCGAATGACTTTGGCAATTAACAGCAATACCACCACACCCAGCATCCAGATCAGCACGCGATAGGTGGCATGATGACTGAGCAGCGACAACACGAGAATAAAAAACTGCATTAACAGCAGCCAGGCCGAAGGCAACAGCCGGAATCCTTTCCATAAATCAATGAATGCTTGCATGGGCACATCCTGGGTATCTTGGTGTAATGCGGACATCACTTTCTTTTTTGTTCTGATTACCATAGCATGCTTAAAAGCGCAGACAGATCACTCCTTTGTATGAAAATTACAGAAAAAGTACGTCAAGAAATCACCCAGATTGAATTCCGGGATGACCTTTCTCAGGATAAAAAAATTGCCAAAATCACCCATCTGGCCTGTGCCACCTGTGCCGGTGTCGCCATTCAGCCCCTGCCTTTTGCCGATATTCTGATTCTGACACCCTTACAAGGCTACTTTGCCAGCCGGATTGCTGCCATTCACGGTATTAAACTGACCGACAATGAAGCGCTGGACTGGGTCAAGGAACTGATCGGGCTGGTGGGTTTGGGCATCGCCGCGCAGCAGATTGCACTGGGGGTCTGGAAAACCGTGACCTTTGGCTTTGGCGGCCTGCTGACCATTCCACTGGTCTACGGCCTGACTTTTGCGATTGTGAAAGTGGCTGATCTGTATTTTTCCCATAAAGCCCGTAATGAAAAACTCAGTGAGGAACGCATTAAAGCGGTATGGAAACAGGCGTTCCAGCAAGGTAAAAAACAGGGACAGGCTCAGGCAGAGCAGCTGCAACAGCCAGAGGATTAAGCCATGACCCGATCGTCCTCTCCGATTCACTATCTCCGTAAAAATTTTGATGCGCTGGCCATCACCACCGTATTGGCCAAACTGGCCTGGAACGCGCGCACGCCGCAACTGACTGAAGCGGATCAGGCGGTACTGGCTGCATTAAGACGCAGCCATGCTGAACTGGCAAACGCCCCTCTGGAAGATATTCAGGCTTATTTACAGGGTTTTGATGAGCAGCAGATTGTCGGGCTGGTATCGACGGTTAAAGGCATGTTGCATGATATGGAGTTTGTACGGCTGGACCATGAAGATGGCGACAGTCTGTATGCCGCGTATCTGGACCAGCACGACCATACCGATTTTGATGTGCTTCTGGCCGATCAGCACAGCGGCGAAAGCTGGCAACTGCAACTAAAAGCCATCGAAGGTACTGGCACCGGCAAAGACTGGATTGCTGCCCCTCCTGAAGAAATGTTGCTTGCCACTGAAGAAATCGCGGCACAGTTGGGTCTGGAAAGTTCTGGTCTCAGCACCAAAGATGACCCAGAGCGTGGAAGATGCGATTGATGTGATTGTCACCGCCAAAGACCCGAATGATGAACATTTCTGGGACTACTTTCCGGCCATCTCCGTGGCCAGTGTTTCACTGGCGATTTATGAACTGTTCCGGCGCTATCAGCAGCAGGAAATCAGCTGGTCAGAATTTAAATGGATGGCGGCCAAAGTATCTGGCATCAAGGTCAGTAAAATTGCCTTTATTGGTCTGCTGTTGGGTCTACCGGTGGTCGGTCAGGTCACGGGTGCCTACCTGGTCGCCAAGCTGTTACTGAATGCCAAAGCCACCTGGTTTGAAAAAGAATCAGCGCTATATCGCAAACTACAGGCCTACTGGGCCAGCAAGCAAAAACCGCAGCCATAAAAAAGCCCCTTGCGGGGCTTTTTTTAGGCATATCTGCTCATCTTAGTGATCAGATGCACCTGAGATACCAATACCGGTTTGTGAGCGGACAAACTGTGCATCGAATGCTTTACGTTCCGCTTGTGCTTGCGCAGAGTTATCGGTAATCGAGAACAACCAGCAGCAGAAGAATGACAATGGCATTGCGAAGATTGCAGGACCGTTAAATGGCACCACTGGTGTATCAGAAATTGCCAGCGTATCGACCCAAACTGCTTTCGACAATACGATCAGCACGACAGCAGACACCAGACCTGCAACACCACCAATCACCGCACCACGTGTGGTTAAACCTTTCCAGAACATCGACAGAACCAGTACCGGGAAGTTCGCACATGCCGCTACCGAGAATGCCAGACCCACCATGAACGCAACGTTTTGTTTCTCGAACAGAATACCCAGAATCATCGCGAAGATCGCTAAACCTAAAGTTGCGATTTTAGACATACGCAGTTCAGATTCAGGTGTAGTTTGACCTTTCTTGAATACGTTGGCATACAAGTCGTGAGAGATTGCTGAAGCACCTGACAGGGTCAGACCGGCAACCACCGCAAGAATTGTGGCGAATGCAACCGCTGAAATGAAGCCCATGAACAGGTCGCCACCGACTGCATCAGACAGGTGTACCGCTGCCATGTTGTTACCACCCACCAGCTCAAGTTTGCCAGTGACTGCCATTTTCGCGACATCCAGGAATTGCGGGTTGTTGGCCACATACAGGATCGCACCGAAACCAATGATGAAGGTTAACAGGTAGAAGTAACCAATAAAGCCGGTTGCAACCACAACAGATTTACGTGCTTCTTTGGCATCTTTTACCGTGAAGAAACGCATCAGGATGTGTGGCAGACCTGCAGTACCGAACATTAATGCCAGACCCAGTGAGATCGCATCAATCGGGTTAGATGCCAGGCTACCTGGACCCATGATATTGGCTGCATCAGCCAGGCTCAGGTCATGTACCTTCGAGAACACCTGAATTGATTGTTCAAACATATTGGTGAAACTGAAGCCCACACCTTTCATTACCATGAAGGCCATGAACGTTGCACCAGACAGTAACAGTACCGCTTTAATGATCTGTACCCAGGTCGTTGCCAGCATGCCGCCGAACATAACGTAAGCCATCATCAATAAGCCAACCAGCACAACTGCGATGTTATAGTTCAGACCGAACAGCAGTTTGATCAGCTGACCTGCACCCACCATCTGTGCAATCAGATAGAACGCCACGACGACTAGCGAGCTGAATGCCGCCAGGGTACGTACCGGTTTTTCTGATAAACGGAAGGAAACTACGTCAGACAGGTTGTATTTACCCAGGTTACGTAAACGTTCTGCAATCAGGAACAATACGATTGGCCAGCCCACCATGAAGCCCAGTGAATACAGCAAGCCGTCGAAGCCTGACATAAACACCATGGCGGAAATACCCAGGAAAGACGCAGCCGACATATAGTCACCGGCAATGGCCAGACCGTTTTGGAAACCTGAAATACCACCACCGGCAGTATAGAAGTCTTTGGTATTGGTGGTTTGTTTCGCTGCCCATTTGGTAATGAACAGGGTCGCACCCACAAAGATCAGGAACATGATAATTGCAGGCCAGTTGGTGGCTTGTTGTTCTGCTGCGCCCAGATCAGGTGCGGCAAAAGCCATACCTGACATCATCAACGCAGAAGCTGCAGCAGCTTGCGCCTTCAATGAAGTCCATTTCATCTTAGTCTTGTCCTTTTTGTTGTGCAATTGCTTCTACTTCACGCATTGCTTCTTCATTCAGTTGATCCAGCTTGTTATTCGCAATATAGGAATACACTGCACACAAAATGAAAGATAACACGATGATGCCCAGACCCAGTGGAATACCCCAGGTCGTCACGCCACCAGAAATGGAAGATAATAGAAACTCTTTGTTATAGCCAACTAACAACATGAAGCCGACATAAACGATTAACATGATTGCGGTAAGCGTCCAGCTAAGATTACGCTTTTTTGCAACCATTTCTTTGAATTTTGGATTGTGTAGAATTCGATCTACTTGAGCCTCATCCATAGTTTTACTCCTTGAAACGCCCAGCCTTAGGCGTAATTTTTAATTCGAATTATATTCATGATGAAAACTAACAAGTTTGTAGGGTGCTTGTAATTTAGACTTTGGTCGTTAAATTTTGAGCAATTCAAACTGATGCGTTCACGAATAGAGTATTATAACGCGAGATAAATACACCGCGGGTATTATGAACAGCTGGCTGATTATCGGGGTGTTAGCCCTTTATATTGCATTACTTTTTATTTGTGCATTTTTTGGTGAAAAACATGCGAGCCGCCTCAGTACGCGCGGTCGTATGCTGCTGTTCAGTCTGACCTTGGGCGTCTACTGTTCATCCTGGACCTTTTACGGGGCCACTGGTGCAGCGGTGCGTGAAGGCATTATCTTCCTGCCGATCTATTTAGGGCCGCTCTTGTTCGTGGCGGTTGGCTATGACATCTGGCGCCGTTTGGGTCGGGTCCGGCAACATCATGCCATTTCCTCGATTGCCGACTTCGTGGCAGCGCGATATGGCAAAAGTGGTGCCCTGGCCTCGCTGGTGACCATTCTGGCAGTCATTGCGATTATTCCCTATCTGGCCCTGCAGTTACGCGCAATTGCCTTAAGTGCTGCCGTAATTCTGGATCAGACCACCCATGTCGAAAGTACCACCAATGGTGTACTGTTTTTAACCGCGCTGCTGGCAATTCTGGCGATGCTGTTTGGCACCCGGCAAATTGCCAACACCGAACAGCACGGCGGTTTAATGCTGGCGGTGGCGTTTGAATCTTTCGTCAAGCTGTTTGCCCTGCTCTGTGTGGCCGGTTTCTTTGTCTTTGAATCGGCCGATAACCTGAAGCAGATCAGCAATGATGTGGCCCAGACCTTCCATGAAGTGCAGCTGTTGGGCGTACCGGAAACTTTCTGGGTGCAAACCCTGCTGGCCGCACTGGCGATTATCTGCTTGCCACGCCAGTTCCACGTGGCGGTGGTCGAATTACGCGATGAAAAACATATTCGCGGGGCACGGCGCTGGTTTGCCGTTTATCTGATTTTAACCACCATCGCGATTATTCCAATTGCCAGCTGGGCCTTACATGCCGCGCCGCAATATCTGATGATTCCGGATGTCGCGGTGCTGTCCTTACCGCTCAGCTATAATCAGGAATGGCTGACCTTACTGGCCTTCCTGGGTGGTTTTTCGGCTTCAACCGGGATGTTGCTGGTGTCTTCAGTGGCGCTGTCGATCATGCTCAGTAATGACCTGATCATGCCGGCGCTGTGGCGCTCGGGCCTGATTTCGCGTCATGACAAACGGTTGCCACTGGTGCTGAAATTCACCCGCCGCATCTGTATTCTGGCGGTGATGCTGCTTGGCTTCCTGTTCTTCCATTTCTTTAATGATATTGACCAGCTTTCGGTCTTCGGTTTACTGGCCTTTAGTGCGGTAGCGCAGTTCTCCCCTGCCCTGATTGGCGGGCTGTACTGGCGCGGCGGCAGTAAACAGGGCGTCTATGCCGGCCTGATTGTCGGTTTTATCATGTGGGCCTATACCCTGCTCTGGCCAACGGTTTTACGCAGTCTGCCAGAACAGTTCTCGGCGATTACCCAGTATTATTTAACTGTGGGGCCATTTGGTATTAATGGCTTACGTCCGGAAGCGCTGTTAGGTTTTGAATCATTTGCGCCGCTGACACATGGTGTGGTCTGGTCACTTGGTCTGAACCTGTTGCTGTATGTCTGGGTATCGCGCATATTCCGCCCGAGCGTGGCCGAACAGATTCAGGCTGAAAGTTTCTTCTACTATGAAACCAAGCCGCTGCCATCGCACACCACCAGCAATGAAGTCAGCTATTCGCATCAGGATGTGGCGCGTCTAAAAGTCGGTGACCTGATTACGCTGGCCAAACGCATTACCGGTGACGAACCGACCATGCAGGCCTTCCGGCAGTTCAGTGAACAGAATAACGTGGTGCTGAATGAAAACAGCAATGCCAACGGCATGTGGTGGCGTTTTACCGAACAGTATCTGGCTGGCACCATTGGCGCGGCATCGGCGCGAACCCTGCTCACCACGGCGATGGTCAACAATGGTCTGGCGCTAGGTCAGGTCGCCAATATTCTTGACCAGGCCTCCCAATGGCAGCGCTTTAACCAGAACCTGATCATGACCATGATCGACCACATGACCCAGGGGGTGAGCGTGGTCGATGAAAACATGTGTCTGGTGGCCTGGAACAATCAATATCTGAAACTGTTTGATTATCCAAAAGATATTGTCTATGTCGGCTGTCCAATTGCCGACCTGATCCGCTATAACGCCGAGCGCGGCGAATGTGGCCCGGGCTCGGTGGAAGAACACGTGCGTAAACGGATTCACTGGATGAAAGTCGGCAGTGCGCATGAGTTTGAACGTATCCGTAAAGATGGCCGCGTGATTCAAATGCGCGGTAATCCGATTGAAGGCGGTGGCTTCGTGACCACCTTTGCCGATATTACCGCCTTCCGTGAAAATGAAGCGGTCCTTGAAGCACGTGTACAAGACCGTACCCAGCAATTGGCCGATGCCCTGGCCGAACAGCAGCTGGCGCGCGAACAGGCCGATAAAGCCAATATGTCCAAGAGCCGCTTTATTGCCGCGGCCAGTCATGACCTATTACAGCCGATGCACGCAGCCCGTCTGTTCAGTACCGCGCTGGAGCAAAGCATCCAGTCAGATGATGACCGTAAAACCTTGCAGCAGCTGGATCGTGCGCTGCATGGGGCTGAAAGCATGCTGTCTGCACTGCTGGATATTGCCCGTTTAGAAGGCGGCACTATTCAGCCAAAACGTCAGCCTTATCCACTGCATGACCTGCTCAGTGATCTGGAACTGCAATTTAAATCCATTGCTGCACAGCGTGGCATCCAGTTTGCCGTGCATGATGCCCAGTTCTGGATTGACACCGATCCGCAATGGATTCGCCGGATTATCCAAAACTTTGTCAGCAATGCACTGCGTTATACCGCCAAAGGCAAAGTCGTGGTCGGGGTATTACGTTCTGCACAGCGTCCGCAGCATATCCGCATCGGGGTCTGGGATACCGGTCCCGGCATTGCCGAAGAACAGCGCATTAAACTGTTCCAGGAATTTGAACGTTGCGGCCATACCTCGCCGTGGGGTGAACAGGGTCTGGGCCTCGGTCTGGCCATTGTGCAGCGTATGACCAGCCTGCTGGATTATCCGGTCTATGTCTATTCCACTCTCGGACAGGGCTCCTGCTTCATGATTGAAGTACCGGTGGTGGATGCACCTAAAGCCGTGGCTGCACCGGTTCAGGCCGTACCGCTGAAAACCAAGGCCTATAAAATTCTGTGTCTGGATAATGATGAAACCATTTTAGAAGGCATGGCGACCTTATTGGGCAAATGGGGCTATCAGGTCTTTAAAGCCACCGAACCGGAACAGGCCCTGGAGATTATCCAGCAGGAAAATATTCAGGTCTGGCTGGTCGATCAGCATTTAAATAACAATAAAGTCGGTCTGGACTTTATTCTGGCCAACCGTCAGGAAAATGTACCAGTGGCATTAATTACCGCCGATTCGGATCCGGAATTACCGCAGCGTCTAAAAGAGCTGAATATCGTGTTGCTGAAAAAACCGCTGAAACCGGCCTCCTTGCGAGCCTGGTTATCCGGTCTGAAAATTTCAGCTTAGGCTGACATATTTTGAAACCTCTTTGCGGCTTCGGTAACAAAGAGGTTTTGTATTTTGGGCCTGAAAATGGCGATTTATTGCAGCCCGCTAGGCAAAACTGCTCAAAACAGGCGCTATCTGCCTGACAGCCATTGGCAGAAAATTCCATTGAATTATTTACTATGGCAAAGGCTACCAAAAATCTCAGTGTACAGCTGTATACCTGGTTACAAAATTTTAATCTTATGATTTTTAAAATTATTTTTTGATTAAAAAATACACATTAGACTTTAGTCGTATATCTGATATGTAGCAATACGCGCATAAAAAAGACATTAAAAAGAAAAGATCAGTGTTTAGTCTGGAGATGAGCCCCTGAACGTCCTGTCCGGAGCTGATCATCATCCAGCCTAGAGGAGTTTTTTGATGAGTCGTTCAAGCGCAGTACAGCAAGGTCATGAGCAGAACCAACAGTTTCACCGTCAGTATGGCGCCAATGCCCTGTTGCCGGCCATCGACTGGAAAACCCTGTTTCAGCACAGCAAATTAGAACATGCGCATATTGAAGCCCTGAATACCATTTATCAAACCGCTGTACCGCTGGCCTTACAGGTCTTTGATGAACTGCATTTTGATGTATTTAGTCCGGCAGCCTATAAACCACAAGGACTGGGCCTGTTTGAAAAACTGTCTGAACAGGAACAGAAACTGCTGCGTTCGCTGGAAACTGAATGTGACTGTCTTGGTGCCACCACCCGTCACCAGATCTGGAGCATGCTGCTGCGCGGTGGTGCGGTCCTGGTATTTAAAGCCTGGCTCGGCAAAGTCAAAACCGATAAAACCGAACTCGATACCAGCCAGTTTGATGAACTGTCCGATTTACTGTTTATCAAAACCCCGCCGCATGAACTGGCACAGCGTTTAGGTGTAGATATTCATTCCCATGAAGATCATATCTTCCTGATGTATGGCAATGATGTCTATTTGGACCGTTTTAACAGTCTGGAAACTGCCGCGCTATTTGTCGATTTAGGCGTCTATGATCCGGCATTTTTAAGCCTGCGCGATGACCGTATTGCCGACTACTTAAAATCCCAGGACTATGTGACTCAGGAACAGATTGATGAATTGCAATGCGCTTTGAATCCGCTGTTCTGTACCGATGCCACACCGAAACAGGATTGTCTGGCTTAAGCCTTAGCCGATCTGCAAAACAAAAAGGACATCATTTGATGTCCTTTTTATATATTTTTCAATATTTAGATTTTCTTTTCTTCAATATTCAGCGCATTAATCGCCAATACCGCCTGGGTACGGTTTTGTACGCCCAGTTTACGGAAAATCGCCGTCACGTGTGCCTTAATGGTCGCTTCAGAAACATCCAGTTCATAGGCAATCTGTTTATTCAGCAAACCTTCAGCCACCATCATCAACACACGGAACTGCTGCGGCGTTAAGGACTGAATCCGCTCTGCCAGTGCAGTTTCATCGGCAGCACGCGGGTCAAAATTGATATTGGCCGGCAGGTTTGGCGGTAACCAGATTTCGCCTTCCAGCACCTGACGAATCGCTTCGCCAATATGGCTTGGGTGGGCAGATTTTGGAATATAACCCATGGCACCATGCGCAATGGCACGCTGGATAATCGACACTTCTTCATGTGCCGACACCACAATAATCGGAATTGAAGGATATTGTGCACGCACATGCACCAGCGCCGAGAAACCCGAAGCGCCTGGCAAATTTAAATCGAGGAGAACAAGATCAGGTTCAGGTCCTTTTTCTAAACGTTCATAGAATTCATTGACTGCAGCAGTTTCATGAATTTGAGCTTGCGGTAAGCTATAGCGTACAGCCTGAATTAAAGCATGACGAAACAGCGGATGATCATCAACGATTAAAATATTCATAAGTGACGTGAGAGATCTTGTGCACAATGGCTCCTATTCTACCCATACAAATGCGGTTAAGGATATGCAAGAGTGAACTATTTTTGGCTTAAACGAGATTTTTTGTCCGATTATTCATATTTTCTTACATTTTCTTAAATCTGAGTTAGGAAATCTGATTTTGATATAACATTTATCAGCCTGATTCAGATGCTTATCTGAGTCGCATATAAGTATAAATTTCAATTATTTATTTCATTAAATTTAGTTATTAATTGCTCATTTTAAAGTTATCTGAAAAACAGATAACTTTTCTGTATTTGCTTATTTTACAGGGTAATTCAACTATTGATTAATAACAGACATTCCGAGATCAACCACAATTCAGGTAAGCCTATGTCTGTTTTCAATTCAACCAAACCGCTCAATATTGTCGCAGTATCGGGCGGCTTAAATCATCCGTCTAAAACCGAAGCTTTGGTGCAAGCCATTATTGATGAACTGGGTGAAGCCACCCCGATTCAGGTGCATTTTATTAAATTCAGTGAAATTGCCCCTTTGCTGGGCGGTGCCATTTACCGCAAGCAGTTACCACAGCGCGTGCAGGATGATCTGGCTGCCGTTGAAGCAGCGGATGCATTAATTGTCGGTACGCCGGTATATCGCGCCTCCTTTACCGGTCTATTCAAACATTTCTTTGATTTTGTCGAACAAACTGCGCTGGTAGATGTACCGGTATTACTGGCGGCATCGGGGGGTAGTGACCGCCATGCCTTGGTACTGGAGCATCAGCTGCGTCCATTATTCAGCTTTTTCCAGGCGCAAACCTTGCCTATTGGTGTCTATGCCACAGACCGTGACTTTACCCCGCAATACACCATCCATAGCGAGGCCCTGCGTGACCGGATTACGTTGGCTGTGGCACGTGCCCTGCCCATTCTGGAATGGGCACCGGCCAAAGGCCAGCGCGCCGAAGTGGTGAAAAGTAAAACCCAGCAGGCCAACCAGAACCTGGGCATTAATAAACAGATTGAGCAGGATGAAGTACTACCTTCTGCTGCAGTACCTAGTCTGGATGCAGCAGAATCGCGTCTGCATCAGAACAAGGTCAAACCGCAAGTGGCGTAATTGGCTGACCCGCTGGCATCCCCTTCTTCCGAGTGTAGTCTTGGCCATTGATCCTGCGGATTCAGGCTTGCAGCAGCCTGGGTCCGCAAGCTTGCAGTGGAACATCACTGCAATGCCGGATCAAATAAACACAACAACAGGCCCCTTATTTTTCCCTCAAGACTCGGCTTGAGGGATTTTTTCATTTTAAGCTCTAACTCAATGAAATCAGGATGAAGCGGTTTAAGGCCTAAGAATAAAAACTGGGATCTGGCACTTTGCCAGTCAGCACCCAGTCACCCAGTTCCTGATATTTATAATCCACCGGATCATGCAGGGTCTGGGTACGCACATTGCGCCAGAAACGATCCAGATTCAGCTGGGCGGTGGTGGCCCGTGCGCCCATTACCTGAAACATGTGCTCGGTAATATATAAAGAGGTATTGGTCGAGGCAATTTTGGCCGTAGCAATGGCCACCGCTACTTCACCGCGCTGTTCAGCCGTGAGTTCCGGTCCGATGCGCCAAGCCTGCTGCACACTCTGCACGGCTTTATCTGCCAAAAGCCGGACACTTTCTAGCTGCAGATAAAACTCGGCGCAATGCCGTTGAATAAACGGGTCATCCACCGCCTGCTCGACCCGAGATTTGGACCAGGCTTTTTGACCTTGCACGCTCTGAATCGCGGTTTCAAATGCCCCTTCGGCCACACCCAAAAACAGATGCACAAAAATCAGTTGTGCAATTAGCGGCCGCAAACTGGCATAAGGCGTACTTAGCGGTCCGGGATTCAGCAGCAATTCATGTTGATGAACACGCACCTGTTCAAAATGGGTCGTGCCGCTATCGGTCTGGCGCTGCCCCATATTGTGCCAGTCACCCAGAAAATGGACACCACTCCGGGTACTCGGAATCACCGCAATCAAAAGCCTGCCGGTCGCATCATAACCGGAACAGAGCAACAGGTCTGAATCGACCGAACCGGAGCAGAAGCTTTTATCGCCCTGAAACAGATATTCAGAATCTGCGACCGGTGTGACCGTGGTACGCCGATCCAGCGGATTCAGGGCATTGCCCCAAAACAGCTGCTGCTGAACTGTCTGTTGCAACCAGTGCTGATATTGTGCGGGCTGGGCGAACAGCTGCACGGTGGCAATCAGTAAATGATGAAAGGCATAGACATGCGCCAAGGAGCTGTCCGCTTGTGCCAAAATCTGGACCGTTTTAAATATAGTCGACCAGGCGGCACCCTGCCCGCCATATTCTGTCGGAATTGATAAACTCAGCAAACCGCTACGGCGAATCAGATCACGCTCTGCTTTGGGATTACCGCCCTGCCGGTCACGTTCAGCGGCGGTCTGGGCAAACTGGCGGGCCAGTTGCCGGGCAATTTCCAGCGGGTCTAAAACAGTGGCCGTAGTCGGGTTCATCTGAAAATCATATCCTTGATCAATCGTAATACTGTGGATGGAGCGGGCTGTTGTGCTCGCATCGTGTCCAGCTATGCTACACGGTTTTCAGTATAAAAATACCGCCTACGAGAGGCGGTATCTTAATATTTATTTTTAACGGCTGGCTTGCACCGTGGCAATCAGCTGATCCACCACTTGCGGTTCCGCCAGGGTCGAAGTATCGCCCAGACTATCCAGCTCATTGGCGGCAATTTTTCTCAGGATCCGGCGCATGATTTTACCGGAACGGGTTTTTGGTAAGGCCGGTGCCCAATGCAGCGCATCTGGAGTGGCCACCGGTCCCAGAATTTTCCGGACCCAGTTAACCAGTTCGGTACGCAGCTCATCACTTTCTGTCACGCCGGCTTGCAAGGTAACAAAGGTACAAATGCCCTGACCTTTAATATCATGCGGCATGCCCACCACCGCGGCTTCGGCCACCGCATCATGTGCCACCAGCGCACTTTCAATTTCAGCCGTGCCCAGACGGTGTCCGGAAATATTCAGGACATCATCGACCCGGCCGGTAATCCAGTAATAGCCATCTTTATCGCGGCGCGCGCCATCTCCGGTAAAGTAACTGCCCGGATAGGTGGCAAAATAGGCTTCAATAAAGCGTGCTGGATCACCCCAGATGGTACGCATTTGCCCCGGCCAGGAATCCTTGATAATCAGGTTACCTTCGGCTTCACCTTCCAGCTCATTACCTTCAGCATCGACCAGGGCCGGTTGTACCCCAAACAGCGGACGCGTGGCCGAGCCCGGTTTCAGTGGCGTTGCGCCCGGCAGCGGCGACATCAGAATCCCGCCGGTTTCGGTTTGCCACCAGGTATCCACAATTGGGCAGCGGCTTTCACCAACCACGGTATAGTACCAGTTCCAGGCTTCCGGGTTAATCGGTTCACCAACCGAACCAAGCAGACGTAGACTGCTGCGGTCACTTTCCCGTACAAAGCTGTCGCCTTCACGCATCATGGCGCGAATCGCAGTGGGTGCGGTATATAAAATCGTGACGTTGTGTTTATCAATCAAATGCCCGGTGCGCGCCCAGGTCGGATATTGCGGCACCCCTTCAAACATCACTGTGGTGGTGCCATTCGATAATGGCCCGTAAATTACATAGGAGTGCCCGGTCACCCAGCCGACATCGGCGGTACACCAGAACACATCATCCTGTTTAATATCAAAAACTTCACGGAAGGTACTGTTGACATAAGTCAGATAACCGCCGGTGGTGTGCAGCACCCCTTTCGGCTTACCGGTCGAACCGGAGGTATATAAAATAAATAACGGGTCTTCGGCATTCATTGGCTCAGGCGGGCAAATTTCATTGACCGTCATGATTTCCATGTGATACCACAGATCACGCCCAGCTTTCATTTCAATCGGGTTACCAGTCCGGTGGACCACAATTACATTCTGCACCGACTCGGTACCGGCCAGAGTAAGGGCCTGATCGACATTGGCCTTTAAATAAATCGGCTTGCCGCCGCGCATGGCCGAATCTGCGGTAATCACCAGTTTGGCCTGACTGTCTTCAATCCGGCTGGCCAGCGAATCTGGAGAGAATCCACCAAACACCACACAATGCACCGCGCCAATCCGGGCACAGGCCAGCATGGCAATGGCAGCCTCGGACACCATTGGCATATACAGCACTACGCGGTCGCCTTTGGTGACGCCATTTTTCTTCAGCACATTGGCAAAGCGGCAGGTTTCATCGTACAGCTCACGGTAGGAAATAATTTTATGCCGTGAAGGATGGTCACCTTCCCAGATAATTGCCGGTTTATAAGGATGTTCTTTTAAATGCCGGTCCAGACAGTTGGCACTAACATTGAGCTGGCCATCGGCAAACCATTCAATCTTGAAATTGTCCGGATCAAAATTGGTATTTTTGACCTGGGTAAACGGCTTAATCCAGTCCAGACGCTTGGCCTGCTCGGCCCAGAACTCGTCGGGTTGTTCAATGGATTGCTGATAACGTTCGAAATATTCTGCCTCGTTGGTACGCGCAGTTTTCTTAAATTCTTCGGGTACAGGATAGATCTCATTCATATTATACTTCCTTGATCTTCTCTCATCTCATCACGAGATGTATGCCACATTCTTGATTTTTTATTTCTGCATATCAGCAGTATGACGCTTATTTTTTCTCCACCACAATCATGCTTTGGTCGTAGCGATTGATTTAATTTTAAGCACAGATACACCAGCAGATTCAATGTCTTTGCCGTACTTTTCAGTATAAAAGCAGTAGCTTTATCTATAAAAACAACCCGCTTGCAGTCAAAACCGCAGTGTACTTTGCAAAAATCGGCAGCGCGCTTGCAGAATGTTTATTAAAATCCGGCCGGATTTCAGGCAAAATACGATTTTATTGCTGAGGACTGGCAGATTCGTGGCCGAAGAAAAAAACCAACTGGGCGAAGTCACCCAAGAAACTTCCGAGCTGATTCAACAGGCCACGGAAAAAACCACCCAGAAAGTCATTGAACATACCCATAAATACAATGATGCCTATTCTGCTATTGATAAAATCATGGAAGGCTTCTGGGAGCGTGTGCCCTATTTCCTGATCGCGCTTGGCGTGATTCTGATTTTCTGGCTGATTGCCCAGCTGTTTAAATTTTTTGTGAAAAAAACCTTATCCAACCGCAGTTATACCCGGCAAAATCTGGTGCTGGTACTGAACCGGGTTGGCAGTTCGGTGATTATCTTCTTCGGTTTCTTAATTGGTCTGGTGATTGCCATTCCTGGTTTTACCCCAAGCCAGCTGATGAGCGCCCTCGGGATTGGCTCGGTTGCCATTGGCTTTGCCTTTAAGGATATTTTCCAGAACCTGCTTTCCGGCGTGCTGATTTTACTGGGTGAGCCCTTTAAAATTGGCGACAGCATTCTGGTGAATGGATTAGAAGGTACGGTCGAAGATATCCAGATTCGCGCCACCTTTTTACGCTCGGCCGATGGTCGCCGCATTGTGATTCCCAATGCCACGGTCTATACCAGCGCCATTACTGTCAATACTGCCTTTCCACGCCGCCGCTGCGAATTTGTGGTCGGCATTGGCTATGAAGATGACATTCAGAAAGCCAAAGATCTGGTGATGTGCATTCTGAAACGTGACCCGACCATTCTGACCCAGCCGGAATTTAGCGTTAATGTCGATGCGCTGGCCAATTTCTCGGTCAATTTACGCGTGCAATGGTGGATTAATACCAGCGAAACCAATAGCGCGGCATCAATCAGTAAAATTCAGGAAGAAGTCATTCAAAGCTTTGCCGAACAGGGCATTTCCATTCCTTACCCAGTGCAGGAAGTGAAAGTCTATCGCGGTGATCCATCCGTGGCAGACAGCTCAGAGACTAAATAAACGTCCCAGCACATACGGAATCACGGTTTCCGTGCGGATAATCCGGTTGCCCAGACTCACCGCCTGGCAGCCGTTATGTATCAAAAGATCGACCTCATAAGGAATAAAACCGCCTTCCGGCCCAATCACGATGCTACAGGGATGCTGAATCGCGGCAGGCATGCGCATCTCTGCATAGGGATGTGCCACATAGGCGGGACAATCAGCGCTAATCAGACCCGGTAAAACATCCTCAACAAAGGGTTTAAAGCGTTTGTACAGTTCAACTTTTGGTGCAATGGTATCGCCAGCCTGCTCCAGCCCCAGTTCAATATAATGCTCCAGCTGCTGTAAAAATGGCGTCTGCCAGTAGCTTTTATCGACCCGATAGCTATGCATCAGGATAATTTTTTCCACCCCGACCGTGACGGCATCCATAATTAAACGGCGCAGCACTTTCGGACGTGGTAAAGCCACAATTAACGTCACTGGCAATTTTGCTGGCACAGCTTCTTCTTTTAACGGTTTTAGACGAACTGTTTTGTCTGTAATTTCGATAATTTCCGTGAGATACCGTTTGCCTTCACGAATCCCAACTTTCAGGGTATCACCAACCTGAATATCCAGATGCTGTTGCAAATGCGCTAACTGCCGCGTTGAACTAATCGACCACAGTTCAGATTCAGTTTGGCGAGGATCAAGAAGGACAATATTCATAAAAAAATAACTCAACAAATCCATCACTGGATAGGCGGAAACGTCATCCACAACGGTCCGAGGCAGGACTCCTTTTTCCAAACTAAAGTAAAAGAAGAAGAGTTCCTGGCATTAAATCGATAAAGAGAAGGCTCAGTTTTAATCTGATCTCGTAAATCCATGAAAATCAGCTTCTTTACCCATCAGAATATCATCAAAGATATTGATCAATTACCTGAATATGCTTTGCCAGTGAACCCTGATTCTGCTGCATAATCTTTTGTGCTGCAGTATTTAAAGTCAGTGCTTTGGAGGAATCCGATAAGATCTCCAGCATGGTCTGTGCCGCTTGTTCAGCATTCTCTACCACCACCACCGCTTGAGCGTCGACAAACTCATCGACAATGGTCTGGAAGTTAAAATAATTCTTACCCAGAATAGTCGGCACCTGCAGCGCTATCGGCTCCAGAATATTATGCCCACCACCCGGTTCATTTAAAGAACCGCCAACATAACAGGCCTGACTCAGACCGTACCAGAGCCACATTTCGCCCATTGAATCGGCCAGATAGACCTGGGTATCCGCTTCAATAGTTTGTCCCAAACTGCGGCGTTGGGTACGCAAATCCAAAGCCTGTGCCGCGTGAAAGACCTCATCAAAACGTTCCGGATGGCGCGGCACCACAATACAGACCAGTGCCGGATCTGCCATCAAGGCTGGTTTTAACGCGGCCAGTACGTCTTTTTCTTCTGGAGCATGGGTGCTGGCCAGTGTGATCACTTTACGACCTGTCAGCTGCCAGTCCTGCTGCAACATTTTGGCCTGTTCAATAAAAGCAGGCGGTGCACTAATATCAAATTTAATACTGCCCACCACCTGGGTCTGTTCAGCAGCTGCACCCAGTGCCACAAAGCGGCTATGTGAGGCCTGATCTTGCACCAACAGCTGCGTCAAACCCTGCAACATCGCCCGGGTCAGGCCGGAGACTTTGGCATAGCCTTTGGCCGATTTTTCAGACAGCCGTGCATTTAGCAACAGGCATGGCACATGGAAGTTTTTGGCCTGATCAATCAGGTTCGGCCACAGCTCGGTTTCTATCAACAGCAATAATTTCGGCTGATATTTCTGATAAAAATCCCGAATCAGATGTTTCTGGTCAGCTGGTAAATACACTGCCTGAAACAGCGCCTCATACGGTGCTTTTAAAAAGAGAGATTTAGCCCGTGCCTGTCCGGTTTTGGTGGTGTTGGTGACCAGCACCGGATGACCGGCTTTTAAATAATGTTCAATTAAAGGCTGGGCCGCGTTGGTTTCTCCCACCGAGACCACATGAAACCAGATCGCCTGCAGATTTTTCGGCGGCTGAAATGGCCCGAAACGCTCTACAATTTCCTGCTGATACTGCGCTTCACTCTCGGCCCGCTTTTTAATACGCGACCGATACAACGGTTTTAGAAAAGATAACGCTGCGTTATACCAAAACGGAGTAGCCAAAGAGATGCCTCAAACTGATTTTTTGCCCTGAGAATATAACAGAGCCCTATCCGCATGTTAATGGATATGGCTCCAAATAAAAAAGCAAAGCAACAACGCGGCTGCTTTAGTCGGCATTCACCACGCTTTCAGCCAGAGTTGGATAATCGGTATAGCCTGCTGCACCCTGCACCCCAATCATGGTTTCCAGCTGCAAATCATTTAGCGGTGCATCATCCAGCAGACGTTCATATAAATCCGGGTTGGCAATATAAGCCTTACCAAAAGACACGGCATCGGCTTTGCCCGAAGCCAGCAGTTCAATCGCATCGGTACGGCTTAAACGCATATTGGCAATGTAGGGAACACCACCTGAACGCTGTTTCATATACTCGGAAATACTGTCTTCTGCCAAATATTCACGGGTAAAGAAAAACGCGATCTGACGTTTACCCAATTCCTGCATCACATAGCCAAATGTTTCACGTGGATCATCATCACCCATATCATGCTCATCACCGCGCGGTGCAAGGTGTACACCCACACGTCCAGCACCCCAGACTTCAATCAAGGCATCCACCACTTCCAGCAAGAAACGGGCACGGTTTTCAACCGAACCGCCATACTGATCTTCACGCTGGTTGGTCTTGCTTTGCAGGAACTGGTCAATTAAATAGCCATTGGCCGCGTGCAGTTCTACCCCGTCAAAACCGGCGTCTTTGGCACGTATCGCTGCCTGTTTATATTGCTCGGTAATCGCGTGAATTTCAGCAATTTCCAGTGGACGTGGCAGCACATAAGGACGTTTTGGACGCAGCAAGCTGACGTGACCGGCCTGTTGCACAGCACTGGCAGACACCGGTGTTTCGCCTTGCAGTAAATCGGGATGCGACACCCGGCCCACATGCCATAACTGCGCCACAATTAAACTGCCGCGCTCATGCACTGCATGGGTGACCCGCTTCCAGCCTTCAACCTGAGCATCGCTAAACAGGCCCGGAGTATTTAAATAGCCATTGGCTTCTTCAGAAATGACTGTGGCTTCAGAAATAATCAGACCGGCGCTGGCACGCTGGGCATAATATTCCGCCATTAATGCCGTCGGAACGCGATCATCCGTAGCCCGACTACGGGTTAAGGGTGCCATCACCACACGATTTTTTAACTGGAGTTGACCCAGGGTTAAGGGATTATTCAGTTCTGCCATAGATGCCTCTGTAGCTGCACGCGACCAAACAGATGCTGTTTTGTCTTAGAGTGAGCTTTCTAAAAATTCAATATATTGCTGAATCAGGGCTTCGTTGCGGGAGAAATAGGACCATTGACCATGTTTTTCAGCCTGAATTAAACCGGCCTGCTGTAACACAGATAAATGATTGGACATGGTTGACTGCGACACCTTACCGAGTTTTTCGATATTGCCGGCACAGACGCCACGTTGAAAGCCGCCGCACTGCTCTTCTGACAAAAACTGTTCCGGATGTTTTAACCAGAGCAAGATTTGTCGGCGCGTCGGATTGGCTAAGGCTTTAAAAATTAAATCAATATCCATAATTCAGGCACGTCGCATCAGGCTGTGTTCAAGGAACGCAACAAAGCACTATTCAGTGTTCCTATCCAATATATCGTATTTTTTCGATTTATATATCGATTTTTTTAGATATATTAGTTTTACACTACTAGTGCCTTGTTGTTGATACTTTTTTATTGACAGCGGCTTAAAGCCCCTGCTTTAAGCTCGCTTCAATAAATTTGTCCAGATCACCGTCCAGCACTGCGCCTGTGTTGGAGTTTTCGACACCGGTACGCAGGTCTTTAATCCGCGAGTCATCCAATACATAAGAACGGATCTGGCTGCCCCAGCCGATATCTGACTTGGAATCTTCAAGCGCTTGCGCAGCTTCGTTACGTTTGTTCATCTCCAGTTCATAGAGTTTGGCACGTAACTGTTTCCAGGCATGGTCACGGTTGGCATGTTGTGAACGCTGGTTCTGACAGGCCACCACAATACCGGTTGGAATGTGGGTTAAACGCACGGCAGAGTCAGTTTTGTTAATGTGCTGACCACCAGCACCCGATGCACGATAGGTATCGGTACGGACATCTGACGGATTGATTTCAATTTCAATATTATCATCTACTTCAGGTGAAACGAACACTGCAGAGAATGACGTATGACGGCGGTTACCCGAGTCAAATGGTGACTTACGCACCAAACGATGGACACCCGATTCAGTCCGCAACCAGCCATAAGCATACTCGCCTTCTACACGAATAGTCGCAGATTTAATCCCGGCCACATCACCGTCTGATTCTTCCATCAGCTCGGCCTTAAAGCCATGACGCTCAATCCAGCGCATATACATACGCAGTAGCATTGAAGCCCAGTCTTGTGCTTCGGTACCGCCAGAACCGGCCTGAATTTCGACATAGCACGGGTTCGGGTCCATTGGATTGTTAAACATCCGGCGGAATTCAAGTTTTGCCAACTCTTCTTCAGCGGCGCTCAATTCGGCCTGCACATCTTCCAGCATGGCTTCTTCATCGGCTTCCACCGCCAGATCCAGCATTGCCTGCGCATCTTCGAGCTGTGTTGCCAGACCGTCTAATACATTCAGAACGTTCTCAAGCTCGCCTTTTTCTTTGGCCATGGCTTGGGCGCGGTTCTGGTCATTCCAGATGGCCGGATCTTCCAATTCACGGAGAACTTCTTCTAAACGCTCTTTTTTAAGATCGTAGTCAAAGATACCCCCGTAGTGTTTGACCACGTTCGTTCAAGTCTTTTAGCTGGTTTAGATAAGGATTAATTTCCACGTGAATGCTCTCAAAAAATATCGATAAAACCCGTGTATTGTAGCATAGAGCCAATCAGGAGTAAGAGGCGCCTGCATCCACTCAACTAAAATGATGGATATAAACTTAGACGGCCATGATGAGCACAACCTACAGAACCCAGCAAACTAGAAGAAAGATCAAGAAAAAACCACGTTTAAAATTCGGTTTAATTGCCCGTTCTTGGCTTTCAAATTGATAAAAATGAAATTTTTCATCTTTCGCAAAAGGGTTTTACAAAGCCGCATCATAACTTATAATACAGCGCAAAAATTATACAAATTGACCTAAATTCACAGAATCTCCATACTTTTAATAAAACAAAACATTAATTATTTTATATTATTTATCAATATCTTAAAATTAATCAATTACACAATATTACAGCTGAAACAATGCGGTAACTTTTGCTGGATTGACCAAAATTTTATTTGGCCTAGACTGAAGTTGTAACAAAAAATTAAACAGTCAACCTGATTTCAGAGGGGTAAGATCCATGAAAAAACTAGCAATTGCTTCAGCACTTTTATCTGTATTCGCAGTCGCAGGTACAGCACATGCATACCAAGCTGAAATTGGTGCTTCTGCAGGATTAATTGATCCAGATCATGGCGGCACAAGTGGTTCTTTTGGTGTAGATGGTACCTATTACTTTAACCCTGTTCAAACGCGTAATGCGCCTTTGGCAGAAGCAGCCTTCCTTGATCGTGCCAGCAACGTAAATGCCAAATACCAATATGACGAACTCGGTAATGATGAACGTCATCAATATGGTGTAGGTGCAGAGTACTTTGTACCTAATTCGGACTTTTACTTGAGCGGTAATGTCGGACGTGATGACATTAAATTTGACAGAGGTGGCGATTTTGATACCACTGTATATGGTGCAGAAGTAGGTTATCTGCCAGCACCGGGTCTGTTAATTGCTGCAGGTTTAAAAGGTTATGACAATGACTATGACGACGGTGTAGACCCTACCTTACGTGCCAAATATGTCACTACCTTAAGCAATGGTAAAGATATTAACCTTGAAGCCGGTGCAGCATTCGGCGATCTGGACGAATACAACCTGGCAGCAGATTACTACATTGATAAAACCCTGAGTATCGGTGCAGATTATTACAACAATGATCTGAACGACAACAGCGAGTTTGGTATCAATGCCCGTAAATTCTTCACCCCACAAGTCAGCCTTGAAGGTCGTGTCGGTTTCGGTGAAGCAGGTAGCAACGACTACAACCGCTTTGGTGTAGCAGCAAAATACCGCTTCTAATCTGTATAGAAACGTATAAATCGTAAAAAAACCCATCTTCGGATGGGTTTTTTGCACTGATAAGAAGCATTTAGGTAGTTTTTGCACATTGACTGAACGAATATAAACTGTACAATTTGTTACAACTGTTCATAAAACAGTCATATTTTTATAACAAAGAGAGAAAATCTAAATGTTGAAGAAACTTGCTCTTGCTACAGCACTTATTGCTAGCCTAGGAACTGCACACGCTTATCAAGCTGAAATCGGGGGCACAATTGCTCTTGTAGACCCAGATAATGGGGATACTTCTACTGGTTTTGCGGTTGATGGAACTTATTATTTCAATCCAGTGCAAGTTAAAAACTCGCCTTTGAATGAAGCAGCTTTTTTAAACCGTGCAAGTAATATTAATGCAGCCATTACTTATATGGATTTTGATGTAGTTGAAAGCACTACTTTTGGTGTAGGCGTTGAATATTTCGTTCCGAATACAGATTTCTATGTTAGTGGCAGTATTGGTCAAATAACTTTAGAAGCTGATGGCGCTGAAGATTTTGATACAACAGTATATGCTGCTGAATTAGGTTATCTACCTGTCCCTGGTTTACTTATCGCCGCGGGTCTAGCAGGTTTCGATAATGATGTAGGAGACGATGTAGACCCAACATTACGTGCGAAATATGTCACTCAAGTTGGTGCTTACGATATGAATTTCGAAGGTGGCGTTATTTTTGCTAATGATGAAGCAGTTAACTTAGGCACCGATTTATATCTAGATAAAACATTTAGTGTGGGTCTTGGATATACAGATGATGGCTTAGACGATGCTTTCCAAATTCGCGCTAAGAAATTCTTTAATCAGCAAGTTAGCCTAGAAGGCTCTATTAATTTTGAAGATGCAGGCAATGTATTCGGCGTTCGTGCTGCGTACCGCTTCTAATCTTTTAGATTAAAAGTAAAAAACCGCTCACTTGAGCGGTTTTTTATTGTTGTAAATGTAAAATCCGCAGCTGTAAGCTGACATTGCCATTAAACTCATTGCGTTCCAGCTCATAGACCAAATGCACGCTATCCTGCATCGGGTCAAATGCAAATTTATCTTTGGCGCTAAAAGCAATTGCATCTAATACCTGCCCGTTATTTAAAGCCAGACGCAGCTTTAAATGGCTATCCTTTAACCAGCGATAATCTACAATCTGAAATTGTCCCTCAAAAATTGGCGGTGGAAATTTCTGCCCCCACGGCGCCAAGTGCTGCAAGGTATGCACAGTGTCTAGATGAAAATCTTCTACCGGCAATTCGCCATCGGTCCATAAGGTGGCCTGAAACAGCTCAGGGTCCATGCTGGCAATCAGCTGTTCAAAAATCTGCCTAAATTCCTGAAAATGAGCTTTTTGAATGGTCAGTCCGGCCGCAGCTGCATGTCCACCAAAATGGCTGACCAGATGCGGATACTGCTCGGCTACCTGTTCAATCGCATCACGGATATGAATACCATCAATGGAACGTGCCGACCCTTTAATATGAATACCATCTTCATCAGCCGCAAACACAATACTCGGGCGATGGAACTGTTCTTTCAGCCGACCTGCGACAATACCAATCACCCCTTGATGCCAGTGCGGCTCAAACATGATTAAGGCCGCAGGCAGTTCGCTAGCATCGAGCTGGATTTTTTCCAGTTCCTGCAATGCTTCCTGCTTGATCTGCCCTTCAACCTGACGACGCTCTACATTTAACTGGTTTAACTGTTCAGCGAAGCGATAAGCAGTTTGTGCATCATTGGCCAGCAGACATTCAATACCAATATCCATGGTTTCCATTCGGCCCGCGGCATTAATCCGTGGTCCCAACACAAAACCTAAATCCTGGGCTTTTAGGCTGGCTGCCTCTCGTCCGGCTATATCCAGCAGTGCTGAAATTCCCGGCCGACACAGATGTTGCTGGATTTTTTTCAGTCCGGCATCCACCAGAATACGGTTGTTATAGTCCAGACTGGCCACATCGGCATAGGTGCCCAAGGCCACCAGATCCAGATATTGGGTCAGATTGGAACTGGATTTGCCTTGTTTTTTACGATAGCTGGACAGGTTGGCCAAGACATAAAATGCCACCCCGACGCCAGCCAGCGCTTTACTCGGAAATTCGCAGCCGAGCTGGTTTGGATTGACGACGGCATCCGCCGCTGGTGTGGCTTTGGTGGTCAGGTGATGGTCGGTAATAATAACCTGCATACCATGTGCTTGCGCCTGTTCCACGCCGGCATGACTGGAAATACCATTATCAACGGTAATTAATAAATCAGGCTGAAAACGGGTAAAGGCCAGATCGGCAATTGCCGGGGTCAGGCCATACCCATATTTAAACCGGTCCGGCACCAGATACTGCACTTTGGCACCCAATTCACGCAAGGCCAGTACCATTAAGGCGGTACTAGTGGCACCATCGGCATCATAATCACCGACAATGACAATCTCTTTGTGCTCGTCAATGGCCTGATCCAGAAGCTGAATGGCCTGATCCAGCCCTTTCATGGTCGGCGCCAGCAAGTGTTTCAGCTTCAGTTCCAGTTCCTGCTCGGATTGCACACCACGTCGCGCCAAAATCTGGGCAATCAACGGCGTCACGCCCTGAAAACTTTCAGGGCGTGTCAGAAAAGGTCGTTGTTTAATCTGTATATTCGACATTTAAGGCATCAGTCGTTGCAGTGTCCATGCCCCATCGGTTTTTTCATAACTTAAACGGTCATGTAAACGATTCGGGCGCCCCTGCCAAAATTCATAATAATCCGGTTCCAGACGATAACCGCCCCAGAATTCCGGCTTGCTCAGTACATCCTGCTCACCCACCTGGGCAGCAAGCTGTGCAAAACGCTGTTGCAACGCTTCACGGCTGGCAATCACACCACTTTGCGGGGTACTGATATGCGCCGCAATCTGGCTGTCACGTGGACGCTTGTTATAGTACAGATGCGACTCTTCCTCCGGAATTTTACTCACCCGGCCGCTAACCCGAATCTGGCGTTCCAGTTCCGGCCAGTAAAACAGCAATTCCGCATAAGGATTTTCCAGTAAGTCGGTGCCTTTCTGGCTGTCATAGTTGGTATAAAAGTCATAACCAAGTTCGGTTGCACCGCGTAGTAGCACGGTACGCACATGCGGACGGCCCTGCGCATTGGCTGTGGCCAAAGACATGGCATAGGGTTCATGCAGTTTGATTTCCAGTGCATGATTAAACCAGTTTAAGAACTGCTGATGTGGATCAGCCAAAGCGGCTGACTCATGCAGCTCGCCTTTTTGATAGCTTAAACGTAATTCACTTAAGTCTTTAATTAAATCAGACATCTATACTCCCCTTAGGCAGCAATCGCATGATGACGCACGGCATCGGCCAGATGGTTGGCCAGTACGGTCACTTCCTGCTGGTCATCCCCTTCGACCATTACACGAATCACCGGTTCAGTGCCTGACTTACGAATCAGGATACGGCCACGGCCTTGCAGCTGCGCTTCTGCTTTACCAAATTCTTCCACTAAAGCGGGCACGGCATACGGGTCAAACATGGCCTCTAAACGTACATTCACCAGCACTTGCGGGAACAGTTTAAAATCGGCAACCAGTTCATGCAGGGCTTTGCCCTGCTCTACCATGACGGTTAAGACCTGTAATGCGGCAATAATCGCATCACCAGTGGTGCTTTTATCCAGAGTCAGGACATGGCCCGATGGCTCACCGCCGATATTCCAGCCATTTTCCTCAAGCGCCTGCAACACATAGCGGTCACCAACTTTGGCCCGGACAAACTCGACTCCAGCTTTTTCTAACGCCAGTTCCAGTGCCATATTGCTCATGACAGTTCCGGCAATACCTGCCGGTTTGTTTTTGGCCTGCGTCGCCAGAATATAAAGGATATGATCACCGGTGATCTGCTCACCATTTTTGTCAACCATAATCACCCGGTCAGCATCGCCATCAAAGGCAATGCCCAAATCCGCCTGATGTTCTACCACCGCCTGCTGTAACTGTTCCGGATGGGTCGAACCACAATCTTCATTAATATTCAGACCATCTGGGGTGTTATATAGCGGAATGACCTTGGCACCCAGCTCTTTAAATACCGCCGGACCAACGTTATAGGCTGCACCATTGGCACAGTCCACCACAATTTTTAAATGGTTCAGATCGAAATGATAAGGAAAGGTCGATTTACAGAATTCGATATAACGTCCGGCAGAGTCTTTAACGCGGAAGCTTTTACCCAGATTGGCGTTATCTTCAATCTGAATTTCATTTTCGAGTTCTTGATTAATCGCTTCCTGCAGTTCATCCGGCAGTTTTTTGCCTTCGCTGGAAAAGAATTTAATCCCGTTATCAAAATACGGGTTATGCGATGCAGAAATGACAATGCCCAGACTGGCATGTAAGGCACGGGTTAAATGTGCAATCGCGGGGGTCGGCAATGGCCCCAGTAAATGTACATAAATACCGGCAGCGTTCAGACCAGCCTGTAGCGCCGATTCCAGAATATAACCTGACAGACGGGTATCTTTGCCCAGTACCACAATCGGTTTATTTTTCTTGCTGTATTTTTTTAAAACTTTACCTGCCGCGAAACCTAGTTTCAATGCAAACTCTGGTGTAATTGGAAGCTCCCCAAACTTGCCACGTATACCATCGGTTCCAAAATAACTCATGTCTTACTCACTTCTTATAGGGTTATGGTGATTTTCATCATCCTGTTTCAACACGCTTACTTTACACCAAAATTAAAAAAGCCGTCACATTTATGACGGCTTTTCTATAAGGCGAATTACCAAAAATCAACCAACGCGATAGTTCGGTGCTTCTTTGGTAATGGTCACATCATGCACGTGAGATTCAGACATACCGGCTGCAGTAATCTTCACGAATTTGGCATTCTGACGCAGGTCTTCAATGGTTGAAGAACCGGTATAACCCATTGATGAACGTAAACCACCCATCATCTGATGCACGATATTACCCATTGGGCCTTTGTACGGTACGCGACCTTCAATACCTTCTGGCACCAGTTTTTCAGCACCGGCTTTAGAGTCCTGGAAGTAACGGTCTGCAGAACCGGTTGCACCCGCCATGGCACCCAATGAACCCATACCACGATAAGCCTTGTAATAACGGCCCTGGAAGAATTCAACTTCGCCCGGTGCTTCTTCAGTACCAGCCAGCAGTGAACCGACCATAATCGTGCTGGCACCTGCGCCAATCGCTTTGGCCATATCGCCAGAGAAACGGATACCACCATCCGCGATCAATGGAATCTGTTCTTTTAATGCATTTGCTACAGAGTCAATCGCCGAGATTTGCGGCATACCAATACCGGCCACAATACGGGTGGTACAGATAGAACCCGGACCAATACCGACTTTCACTGCATCTGCACCGGCATCTAATAACGCAAGCGCAGCATCACCCGTTGCGATGTTACCACCAATGACCTGCACTTGCGGATAGTTCTGTTTTACCCAGCGTACGCGTTCAATTACACCGGCAGAGTGACCGTGTGCAGTATCGACTACAATCACGTCCACACCAGCTTCAACCAGCGCTTCTACACGGCTTGGGGTTTCTACACCGGTACCGACTGCAGCACCTACGCGTAAACGACCGAGGTCATCTTTACAGCTGTTTGGATAAAGTTCGGCTTTACGGAAATCGGTGACCGTAATTAAACCACGCAGTTCGTTGTTCTCACCCACCACCAGTACTTTTTCAATACGGTGCTGTTGCAACAGTGCCTGGATATTTTCTTTTGATTCGCCTTCACGCACCGTCACCAGACGGTCCTGACCGGTCATGATGTTGCTGACCGGCTGCTCCAGATTGGTTTCAAAGCGTGTATCACGACCGGTGACGATGCCCACCACTTTGCCATCTTTCACCACAGGAACACCGCTGATGTTGTTGGCTTGAGTTAAGGCAATCAGTTCACGTACTGTGGTTTCTGGGGTCACAGTGATCGGGTCTTTGACCATACCGGCTTCAAATTTTTTCACACGACGTACTTCAGCCGCCTGCGCTGCGATATCCATGTTTTTATGCAGGATACCAATACCGCCATTTTGCGCCATTGCAATGGCCATACGGGATTCAGTCACCGTATCCATGGCTGCAGACACAAGAGGAATATTCAGATTAATGCCGCGAGTTAAACGTGTCTTTAGAGAGACATCTTTTGGGAGGACAGTTGAGTAGGCAGGGAGTAATAAGACATCATCGAAGGTTAGCGCTTCTTGAACGATGGTCAACATAACAGTCTCACTGGTAATTTCCGTGCGCTATTATAAACAAATCTTGCTATAAATTTCATTTGTTATTGCATAAATAATTATTTATTCCGCACATCCTGACAATTCGGATGAGTTTGCTGATGAAAAAAGCAGGCCATGGCCTGCTTTTCTACGATAACAGCATCTGGATGCTGAAGTCTTTAACTGACCCGGTCAAAATCCGGGTCCTGGCCATCATTGGCCGCTTCGACCAGCACTAAAGGAATCAGGTTATGCGCACGGCGTGCCTTATTGCACTGCTCATCGGCAATCTGTACCTCTTTGCAACTGGAACTGCGCTGCTCGTACATAGAGCAGCTGACCTGTTGTCCGACCGTTCCCTCCAGCGCAATACAACGCGGATTGGCCTGATTGGTCCCTTTCATGCATGAATAGAGGGCATTTACCGGTTCGGTATAATGCTCAGGCATGGGAATGCCTTCTGCCCAGTAAAATGAAACTCTAAAATAGGTGCAGCATGCGCCGCAGCTAAGACACGCATCTGAGGAAGCAACTTGAGACAACATTGTTAAAATTCTCGTCATCAAAAAAGAGTTTTTTTGGGGAAGAAAATATAAAAAATGTTGTTTTTACACTCAAGTTATTTTTTCAGTTTTTTTACGCGATTTTTTGGCTTAAGTCGGACAGGTAAATACCGACTCATCCATCAGGTCGACACCGCATTCCAGCGTTTCAATCCAGTCCAGGAACTGGTTGATCTGCTCCTTGCCCACAAACGCGGTACCATGCTGCGGTACAATCATTTCGACATCCATTTGACGCACCATATTCACCCATAAACGGATGACTTTATTGGCACACATATAACGCTGATGGAAAGCTTTCATTTTTGGAATATGCGCGGCAAAGTTTTCTAACGGCTTGGACGCATCTTCGACCATTGAAGCGCCCATATCGCCGGAAAACAGGATTTTGGCCACCGGATCATAAAACTGGAAATTACCGACCGAATGCAGAAAATGCGCAGGAATGGCGACAATGGATGCCTGTCCCAATGGAATCACCTGGCCATGATCTGGCAGTTCAATCAGACGCTCCAGCCAGTTGCCTTTCATCCGGTCACTCATAAAGGCCGAGTTCAAGTGTGGCAAGAAACGCGCCCACAGTTTCGAAGCCACCACTTTGGCATCGGTATACACCAGCCAGCGCGGCATTGAGGTAATAATATCCGGGTCCTGATGCGATGCCATCACATAGTCCAGATTGGTCAGGCGGGTATATTTATTCAGTTCCATGGTCAGCGGCACATAAGTCAAATCGCCGCCCGGGTCCAGAACTGCGGCACGGTCATTGTCCAGAATCAGAAACTGGTTGGCCTGTACGCCCTCACCTTTGACCAGACTGGTGAAACTGATACATTTATGCGTGCCATTATCAAATAATACTTGTGATGTGGTGCGATCGAACGCCATACCTTGTCCCCAAAAAATCTTATCTTTACATTAAATTTTTAATTCCCTATAAAATAAAGGGTATTCCGCCAACTTACAATCAATATACAATTTAACTTTCAACTATTTTGTAGAAGCACGGGTCAGGTTCAGCCCATAAAAAAGCCCAACCGGGAAGATTGGGCCAAAATCAGTAGCAGCCTTTAAAAGAAATAATATTGCAACAAGGTGCTGACCCCGATGATCAGGAAAATCAGTGCACCAATTTTATGAATCAAGGATACCGGTAATTTCTCTGCCATTTTATTGCCGATAAATACTGCCGGCGCATTGGCAATCATCATCCCCAAGGTGGTGCCAATCATCACCCAGAAAATACTGTCAAAACGCGCAGCCAGCGCCACGGTTGCAATCTGGGTTTTATCGCCAATTTCTGCCAGGAAGAACAGAATAAAGGTGGCACCAAACACTCCGTATTTCTGCCATTTGTTGATGCTTTCATTTTCATCATCCAGCTGATCCGGAATCAGCATCCAGATCGCCATTCCAATAAAACCGAGTGCCAGAATCCAGCGCAGAATTTCAGGACTTAAAATGGTGGTAATCCATTGTCCCAAGGCTGCAGATAAACCGTGATTGATCAGGGTAGCGGCCAGAATCGCCAGCAGAATTGGCAGCGGTTTACGGAAGCGGGCCGCCAGTAACAGGGCCAACAGCTGGGTTTTATCACCCATTTCGGCCAAAGCGACAATTGCAGTTGAGATCAGGAATTCATACATGATGGATTTCTCTGGCTAGCACACATACCAATGACCTATCCCTCCTGCTAGCCAAATCTGCAGAGTGATAAATCAAAGGTCTTGCCAACAAAAGAAAGCTTGAGAAAAGCATTTTGGTTCTTTGCTATGATGACCATGCCCTGTTGAGCAAATATGTTGACCATCACCTTTTTACTTTGCGTAAAAAGCGGCTACTCCCCAATGAAGTGCTGTTATTGTAATCGGCCACAGAAAAAACTCAAGTACCCAAAGCAAAAACCCTGCCGAAGCAGGGTTTTTTTAACTTTGCACGTTCTCTGTCACAGAGAAACACCAAGCGGCGTTTTAGATTAACAAAGTCCGGATATCTTTGAGCAGCTTGGTCAGCTTGTTGGTAAAGCGGGCTGCATCTGCGCCATTAATCACACGGTGATCATAAGACAGCGACAGTGGCAGCATTAAGCGTGGATCAAAGCCTTCGCCATTCCAGACCGGTTGCATGGTGGCAGGAGAAATCCCCAGAATTGCCACTTGTGGCCAGTTCACCAGCGGCGTAAAGGCGGTACCACCAATTGCGCCAAGGCTGGAAATGGTAAAGTTGGTGCCTTGCAGGTCTTTCGGTGACAGTTTCTTGTCACGCGCTTTTTGACCCAGCTCGCCCAATTCAACAGCAATTTGCTTAATTGATTTTTGATCCGGATTACGCAGTACCGGTACGGTCAAGCCATCTGGTGTCGCTACCGCAATCCCCATATGGATTTCATTGCGGAGCAGCACAGACTTGCCATCATCAGACAAGTGACCGGCAAACTCGCGTTCTTCTTTCAGCAAGTAGGCCACTGCCTTAATGATAAAGGCCATAATGGTCAGGCTGATGCCGTCTTTCTTGAAGTTGCCTTTCAGCTCATTACGCCATGCTTCCAGTTCGGTGATGTCTGCTGCATCAAACTGGGTTACTTGCGGAATGTAGTTGTTTAAAGACAGCTGTGGGATGGACACTTGCTGCAAGCGGGTTAAAGCTTTCTCTTCCACACCACCAAACGCATCGAAACTTGGCAATTTCGGCAAGCCCAATGGTGCTGCTGCCACCGCTGCGGCCGCCGGAGCAGTTTGCGGTGCTGTCAGACGCGACTTCACATAGGCCACCAAGTCTTCTTTCATGACCCGTGCATGTGGACCGGAAGCTTTGACATCGGCCAAGATGACACCCAGTTCACGTGCCAGTTTACGCACTGCAGGACCAGCATATACTTTCGAGTTCGCTGCATTTTGCTCTTTGGTGAGCTTGTCTGCAGTATGTGTACTCGGTACAGCGCTTGAGGCCTGTGCGGCTGGCGCAGCAGGTGCGGCTTTTTGTGCTGGCGCTTCAGCTTTTGCTGCTTGCGGTGCAGGCGCTGTCTGACCTTCCGCCTCAATAGTCACCAAGGCAATGTCTTCTGACACATTCTGGCCCAGCTCGACATGAATCGCCTTGATTACACCCGCGGCGGTACTTGGCACTTCTACTGTCGCTTTATCCGATTCGACCACGATGATGCTCTGGTCTTTTTCCACCGTATCACCGACCTGTACCAGAATTTCTGCAACCGCGGCTTTATCAACCCCTAAATCCGGGACCTTCACTTCGACATCACCCGCCGGTGCTGCAGAAGCTGGCGCTGCTGGTTCAGCTTTGGGTTCAGGCGCCGCCTGAGCAGCGGGTTGCTGTTCGGCTTGAGCTTGCGACTGTTCAGCTGCTGGTGCTGCCTCTGCCGTGGCCACGGTCAGAATCACCACACCTTCTTTGACGCTATCGCCAGCCTGAATCTCAATAGAGGCCACCGTACCCGATACCGTACTTGGCACTTCCACCGTGGCTTTGTCCGATTCCACCACCACAATGCTCTGATCGACATCAATCTGATCGCCGACCTGAACCAGAATTTCACCAACCAGCGCTTTTTCTACACCAATATCCGGCACTTTCACTTCAACGGTTACAGCGCTGCCAGCCGCTGCTGTCTGGTTTTGCGAGGCTGCCGCAGGTTGATGGCTGCTCACTTCCGCAATAATGTCCTGATCAGACAATGAGGTCGGGGTGTTTTCAGACGTTTTTTGCGGTGCATCAGCCAGTTGTGGTTCAACGGCTTGTGACGTTCCATCTTCGGCTTCCAGTTCAATCAGCACCGCGCCTTCTGCGACTTCATCACCCTGATTGACCAGAATGCTTTTCACCACCCCGGCTGAAGTGCTTGGCACTTCAACAGAGGCTTTGTCGGATTCCAGCAACACAATACTGTCATCGACCGCGATGCTATCGCCGACTTTGACCAGAATTTCAGCCACGGTGGCTTTATCTACACCAATATCAGGAGTCGTAATGTGCATGATTAGTTCTCCTCTTTGTAGTCAGCCACAGCGTGCAGCTCAGGCGTAGCCTGTGGTGCCCACGCGACCGGACGGTCGGTATCCAGCTCAAAGCTTGAAATGGCATCTTTGACCAGACGCGCATCAACTTCGCCTTCATCGGCCAGTTTCTTCAAGGTCGCCACCACAATGTGCGCGGCATCGACACCAAAGTAGCTACGCAGGTTGGCACGTGTATCCGAACGGCCATAACCATCTGTACCCAGCGCCACAAACGGACGGCTGTCTGGCAAATAAGCACGGATTTGTTCGCTATAAGCACGCATATGGTCAGTTGCAGATACCACAATACCGTCCGTACCACGCAGCTGTTTCGATACCCACGGCTCTTTGGCTTCTTCCGCTAGCGGATGCAGACGGTTGTATTCTTCACATGCCATACCATCACGCGCCAGTTCGTTGAAGCTGGTCACGCTGTAGACATTGGAGTGAATCTGGTATTCCTCACGCAGGATTTTCGCGGCTTTAATCACTTCACGCAGAATCACGCCGGAACCAAGAAGCTGAACCGTGGCTTTCTCATCTTCTTCAAGCAGATACATACCGCGCTTGATGCCTTCTTCAACGCCCTGCGGCATTTCAGGATGCTCGTAGTTCTCGTTCATAACCGTCAGGTAATAGAATACACGTTCCTGATTGACATACATGCGTTGTAAACCGTCATGGACGATAACCGCCAGTTCATAACCGAAACATGGGTCATAAGAGACACAGTTTGGAATGGTATTGGCCAGAATGTGCGAGTGACCGTCCTGGTGCTGTAAACCTTCACCGTTCAGGGTAGTACGGCCTGCGGTTGCACCGAGCAAGAAACCTTGCGCCTGTGCATCACCGGCTGCCCAGGCAATGTCGCCAATCCGCTGGAAACCAAACATCGAGTAGTACATGTACATCGGAATCATTGGCAGGTTATTGGTCGAATAACTGGTCGCCAACGCCGCCCAGGCACTCATTGCACCGGCTTCATTAATCCCTTCCTGCAGCATGTGACCGTCTTTGGCTTCACGGTAATGCATCAACTGTTCCTGGTCTTCCGGGGTATATTTCTGGCCATGTGCGGCATAAATACCCAGTTGACGGAACATGCCTTCCAGACCGAAGGTACGCGCTTCATCTGGAACAATTGGCACCACGCGGTCTTTAATGGCTTTTTCTTTTAACAGCGCAGAGATCAGGCGCACCATCACCATGGTGGTCGATTGTTCTTTACCGTTTGAACCTTTTAGCACTGCATCAAACACCGACAGCTCAGGAATCGCGAGAGACTCGCTGTCTTTACGACGTGCCGGCAAGTAGCCGCCCAGTGCTTCACGACGCGCCTTCATATATTTAATTTCAGGCGAGTTTTCACTTGGACGATAGAATGGCACTTCTTCCAGCTGCTCATCAGTAAATGGCAGGTTGAAACGGTTACGTACATATTTCAGTGATTCAAGCTGCATTTTCTTGATTTGGTGAGTTTTGTTCACCGCTTCAATTTCTTCAGACAGACCATAGCCTTTTACGGTTTTGGCCAGAATCACGGTTGGCTGACCTTTGGCTTTGGTCGCTTCGGTATAGGCGGCAAATACCTTGTACGGGTCGTGACCGCCGCGGTTCAGATTATCAATATCTTCATCGCTTAAGTTTTTCACCAGCTCTTCAGCTTCCGGATAACGGCCAAAGAAGTGCGCACGGGTGTAAGCACCACCTTTCACCTGATAACGCTGATAGTCACCATCAACCGCTTCTTCCATCACTGCTTTCAGCGCGCCAGATTTATCTTTATCCAGTAGCGGGTCCCAATGACGGCCCCAGACCACTTTAATTACACGCCAGCCTGCGCCGCGGAACAGTGATTCCAGTTCCTGAATAATTTTACCGTTACCACGTACCGGGCCATCCAGACGCTGCAGGTTACAGTTCACCACCCAGATCAGGTTGTCGAGCTTTTCACGACCGGCCAGCGAGATTGCACCCAGGCTTTCCGGTTCGTCCATCTCGCCATCGCCCAGATAAGCCCAGACTTTACGGTCTTCTTCTTTGATCAGGCCACGGTTCATCAGGTATTTTTGAATATGCGCCTGATAGATTGACATGATCGGACCCAGACCCATGGATACGGTCGGGAACTGCCAGTAGTCTGGCATCAGGTATGGGTGTGGGTAAGATGGCAGACCTTTACCACCCACTTCACGGCGGAAATTATTTAAATGCTCTTCCGTCAGACGGCCTTCAAGGAAAGAACGTGCATAGATACCCGGAGCACAGTGACCTTGATAATAGATCATGTCGCCGCCAAAGTTATCACTATTGGCACGGAAGAAATGGTTAAAGCCAACATCATAAAGGGTGGCAGAAGAAGCAAAACTGGCCAGGTGACCACCAAGATCATCGCCCGTTTTGTTAGCACGCAGCACCATCGCCAGTGCATTCCAGCGAATCAGGGCGCGGATACGACGCTCCATATCCTGATCACCCGGCATTGGTGGTTGCTCTTCAACGGAAATGGTATTTAAATAAGGCGTATTTAGACGCTGAATGGGAACGTGTTTCGCGATTGCCCGTTGATAAAGTTTTTCTAATAAAAATGCCGCACGCTCGGTTCCCATGTGCTGCAAAACTGAATCAAACGCGTCCTGCCACTCTTGGGTTTCCTGCGCGTCGGTATCACCATAATACGCCATAGTCGGTCATTCCTGAATCCTAATTATATGGTTTATATGTACCATATTTCTGCTTTCTAAAGGTATGGCCATCGGTGAATACGACTTTAGACTAGTATTTCGAGAAAAAATATCTATTGACGTTTTATTACCCAAAATAACAAAAAACCGCCAATAGCGGCGGTTTAATATACAGACAATATTCTTTTGAGTGATAATATAATCGTTATAAGGTCTTAATGCATGACGTGCTCAAAAATTAGGCCTTTTGAGCAAAAGCCGCAAGCTGTTAAGGCAGCATTGCCAGGTAAGTCGATGGGTTTTTACGAACGCCGTCTTTTACTACTTCATAATGTAAATGAGGACCGGTACAACGACCTGTACAACCCACGTTTGCAATATGCTCACCTGCAGCAACACGGTCGCCGACACGTGCAATTAAGCGTGATGCATGAGCGTAACGCGTTAAATAGCCATTGCCATGGTTAATTTCAACATATTGACCATAACCTGTACCCCAACCTGATTTAGTTACGATACCCGGGCCAGTGGCATAAATTGGTGTGCCGCTTGGCGCTGCTAAATCTAAACCTGAATGACGTTCAGCACGACCATTCATGGTACGACCGCCATAGTTAGAGCTCACGCGGGCATTGGGTAAAGGATGCGCCACTAACCAGCTATATGGATTAGCGCTATAAGATTTCGCAGAAGACGCTGAACCGTATTTTTTCGCTAAAGATTCGTTGTTTAGTTCAACCGTTTTTTCACGCAGTTTGACATTAATTTCAGTTTGCGCCGGAATATTGATGTCTTGTGACTCGCTATAGGTCCCTTGTGCCAGGGTGCGGGTCAATTCTTCAATACGGTCTGTCGATGAATTTTGGCTGTTTAAGTCAACCAGATCAGCAAAAGCCACTGACGCCGCAGAAGCCGCCAAAGAAAACGCTAATAAAATACGTCGCGTATGCATAAAAACCTCATAAAAACTGTTCTTACTCAGAGTTCCTTGGTGATCTCTTCCTTGATCTTCACTGAAAGGAGCGCATAAGATTAAGACATAAACATGAAGGAAATATGTATGTCCGAACCTTGTAACGTCTTTCGCCAAACAAGAAAACACATAAAAACAGGAAACCTAACGTTTCTCTCAACGCAAGTTGCTGCCTGGCAGAAACTTACTCAAATTATTCAACCCTTGTTGCCCCAACCCGAACTTTGGCAGGTTGTTTGTTATCAGCAAGGGATTCTTACCATTACTGGCACCAATCAGGCGATGGTGAGTCAACTGGCCTATTTGCAAAAACAGTATGTTGCTCAGCTATCACAATTGGCAGAACTTCAAGATTTACACAAGATTCAGGTCCGGTTAAAACCGCAGTTGCAAACGCCCCCAAAACAGGAAAAATCTTCAAGAACACTCAGTACAGAAACCCAGGAAATGCTTCGCGGTGCTGCTGACTTTGTGAGCGACCCTAAGCTTAGCCAAGCTTTGTTACGTTTGGCAAGCAATAAAAAGTAACATTGCGCCAATCTAAAAAATACAAAACCGATAAAAACGAGAATTAGTTCACTTTTTTAGATGTTACATTATAACATCACCAAGGAAAGACAATGACTTATGTCACACTCACATACGGAATTGGACATTGATTAATGTCATCAAATGTTACAATTTCATAGCTGCTTGGATCTTTTTGCACATTCCGCAAGAGCTGGTTATTCAGTGCATGACCCGATTTATATCCATCAAATTTCGCAATAATTTGATGACCGAGCAAATACAGGTCACCTACCGCATCTAATATTTTGTGACGAACAAATTCATCCGAGAAACGCAGGCCCTCTTCATTGACCACACCAGTGTCATCGACCCCAATGGCATTTTCCAGGCTGGCACCCAAGGCCAGATTGTTGGCTTTTAAATAATCCAGATCTTTCATAAAGCCAAAGGTGCGTGCTTCACTGACTTCATAGACAAAGGTTTCGGTAGAAAAATCGATAGTGGCAGACTGATATTCTTTTTTAAAGGCGGGATGATCGAAATCGATGGTGAAATTGAGCTGGAAACCGTCATGCGGGGTGAAGATGGCACGTTTATCATCAATTAGCGCTTCAACCGGTTTTAAAATCTTGATGAATTTTTTTGGCGCATCCTGCTCTTTTAAACCACCCTGCATTAATAAATAGATGAAGGGACCGGCACTGCCGTCCATAATTGGCACTTCAGAGGCGGAAACCTCGATAATCAGGTTATCAATTCCCAGACCCGCCAGCGCACTCATAATGTGTTCAATGGTGCCGACTTTGGCATTGTCCTGAACCAGATTCGAGCACATAAAGGCTTCCTGAATCAGCATGGCATCGGCCGGAATATCGACCGGTGGATTCAGGTCAATACGGCGAAACACGATTCCCCCGTCAGCATGGTGCGGCACAAAGTTAATCATGACTTTCTGTCCACTATGCAGACCTATACCACTCGCTTTCACGACACGTTCTAGGGTACGTTGTTTCAACATGCTCTCAATTCATCTGTATATAAAACCGCTATACGTTAGCATATTTAGCCATTGATAAAAAACAAAAAGGTAGCCATTTGGCTACCTTTTACAAGTTCTGGAATAAAAATCTATATCGTAAAAATTATTTACGTTGTTGATTTTTAAGATATTCCTGAATACTCATTGGCGTTGGACGTGAATTATTGCTGCTGCCTGCAGTCGCATTGATGGCCGGCGCTGCCTCTGCCTGACGCTGAATGGCCGGAACATCATCTTCTTCAACCGGCTGTTGAGCGGTTGCCTGTGCAGACTGCACCACTGAAGAACGCTTGACTGGCTCAACGGCATCGGCTGAATTACGGGTCAAACCAGTGGCAATTACGGTCACGCTGATTTCATCACGCGCATCCGGATCAAATACGGTACCGTAGAACACCTGACCTTCATCCAGGTCGACAATCTGGTTGACAACATCGGTAATTTCTTCAATTTCACCAAAGGTCACGTCATCACCACCGGTCACGTTAATCAGAATACCTTTGGCATTCATGATGGTCACGTTATCGAGTAATGGACTGCGAATCGCCTGCTCTGCTGCCTGACGGGCACGGTTTTCACCACGACCCAGACCGACACCCATCATGGCATAGCCACGGGTACTCATGGCCGTTTTCAAATCGGCAAAGTCAAGGTTGATGTGACCCGGACGTACCACTAAATCAAAGATACTGCGCACGGCATTTAACAGCACGTCATCTGCCTTTTTATAGGCATCTTTCATGGAAATGTCGCGGAACACTTTTAACAAGCGCTGGTTTGGAATGATGATCAGGGAATCAACATGCTGCTCTAAAGCTTCAATACCTTTTTCCGCAGATTGCAGACGACGTTTACCTTCAAAGTTAAACGGTGTGGTTACGACACCGACAGTTAAAATGCCCATTTCTTTGGCAATTTCAGCGACAACAGGTGCAGCACCGGTACCGGTACCACCACCCATACCGGCAGTCACAAACACCATATCGGTGCCTTCTAGCTGCTGGCGAATCAGCTCGCGGCTTTCTTCAGCAGCGGTTTGACCCACTTGCGGATTAGCCCCTGCGCCCAGACCACGGGTACTTTGCTCACCCAGCTGGATTTTGCACTGTGCATTCATGCGGTCCAGTGCCTGTTTATCGGTATTGGCACAGACAAATTTCACACCCTGGATATCTGATTCCAGCATATGCTGTACGGCGTTACCGCCTGCACCACCTACACCAAATACAGTGAAACGGGCTTGACCGTTGTTATCGGTTTGATCATCTTCAAAAAATTCAAATGAGGCCATGACCTTTAGCTTTCCTAATTCATAATTGGCAGTCACTTCAGCCCGTATACTGCCTTGATCTTAATAAAAAATTGTTTTTAAGAATGCTGTCCAACGGCTGCCTTGTCAAGTACAAGCGGTAATCCGTACAACTTCCTAACAATATTCCCTAAAAAATCAACTAAAAAATTGATTTCAGTTTTTCGTTGAGTCCTGACCAGGCACGACCTACACGCGCCCAGACCGATAAGGTCTCCGGGTCTTCGGTTTCGACAATGGTGTCCTGACTATAGCTCTGGCTATACATCAGCACGCCCGCTGCGGTTGCATACTGCGAACGGCGTAAGGCAGCCTGATGCGGTTCATCGGCATAGACCTGCACCGGCGGATTGCCCAAATGCGCAGATACGCCCAAGGTACGGCGTACCAGACTGACCATGCCTTCAATCTGACAGGCATCACCAGCCAGCACCACACCATGATATAAGCCATGAATTGCGCCGCTGTTTTCCAGTTCCTGACGGATTTGCGCAAAAATTTCTTCATAACGCGCAATAATAATTTCCGACAGTTCAATCCGGCTGATGGTTTGCGGACCATCAATGCCCTGAATCTGAATCATGTGATCAGGTTTGACCACTTTTAAATCGACGCAACCGTGAAGCAGTTTAATGCGCTCGGCTTCTTCAGTGGTGGTCTGCAATACCGCCGCGATATCACGAGTGACATGCTCACCGCCACGCTGCAGGGTTTGTGACAACGCCAGACGGCCGTCCAGATAAACCGCAATATTGGTAGTACCGGCGCCAATATCAACCAGGCACACGCCATATTCTTTTTCATCTTTCAGCAAACTGGCTTCAGCGGTGGCCAGATGCGACACCACCATTTTTTCTACACCAATATTGGCCCCTTTTAAGGCACGGTCCAGATTCTGCATGGTGCTAATCGGCAGCATCATCAGCTGATAATGACCGGTCATGCTGTGCGCCGACATACGGATCGGGTTTTGTACCCATTCACCGGAATCATCCAGATCAAAGCCCAATGGCACCGCACTGACCAGATAATGGTCTGAAGTTAAATGGCTGGCTTTGGCCAGATCTAAAGCACGAACCACTTCACTTGTTGTAATTGTGTGGTCACTATTTTCAATCGGGGTACGCCCCGCAGCATAAAAACTTTTTAATTCTGCACTTGGAATAGAAATCCAGGCTGAATGCACCCGGCATTCCGCCATATCTTCTGCTTCTTGAACGGCATTTTTAATGGCTGTAATGACTTTATCGAGACTTACAATTTTTCCTTTATTCATGCCTCGGTTACGAGCGGTAGCCATACCAATCACTTGGATATTGTCTGGCGCGTGTACCTTACCAATCAAAACTGAAACTTTGTGTGTCCCAATGTCAATCGCAACAACCGAGGGAACAGCTTCACTCATTTATTTACTACCATCACATGTTTGTTTAATTAATGGCTTAATGCCTCTATTTTTAAAGCCAAGTATTATGGCTTTGCTGCTATTGCATTCGCAATGCTTGTGTCATCAATCGTTACAACAAAATGACCATTGGCAATTTTTGGTGCCACCGAGTTTTTCCACTGGATCGCCAGACCATTGCGGTAACGCAGGTCAATTGCAGAAATCCTGGACCATACCGGCTTGAAGTCACTTTGCGCCAGATGACTCAGACGCTGCAATTTACTCATGGTCTGATCCTGATCCACAATCACCCGCAGGCCAGAATCAAACTGCATAAACCAGGTCATCCGGTCGGTGAGATATAACTCTTTTAAACGCAGATTCACCGGTAAAAATAACTGGTTAATTTCATTATAGCGACGCATCATCATTTTGGACTGATGCATCGGGCCATGTAATAACGGCAGATGCTGATTATTCTTGGGTGTCACTTCCGAAAACACATCACCGCTGTCACTGAGTAAACGTCCGGTGCCCCAGCGCGCAATCGCATGGCGTGGCATGACCCGTAAACGGATGGCATTCGGCCAGGCGCGTGACACCACCACCCGATCGACCCAGGACAGTTCCAGTGCGGTATCACGAATCTGTTCCAGATCGGAAGTAAAATAGTTATCTGTGACCACTGGCGAAACATGGGTCATGACCTGGCGCAGTTCGGCATTGGAACGGGTACCGACCACGTCCAGTTCAGCCACGCGTGCATCGGTCATGACTTTATATAGACCATAGATTCCTGCTGCCAATACCACAATCGCCACGCACAGCAATACCCATCCACCCAGGTTCGTCAGCTTTTCTTTACGCGTCGGTGGCTTATCGTGAATCGAGGTAATCGCTGCGCGTTTACGGCGCATGGAAGCAGGAAGTTGAGCCATGGCTTAGTGGGTCGCATCCGTTAAGGTTTGTTCAAGAATTGCCACGCACAAGGCATCAAAACTGTAGCCCACCGCCTGCGCGGCTTTTGGCACCAGTGAGTGACTGGTCATGCCCGGTACAGTGTTGACTTCAAGCAGCCAGAAATTGCCTTGTTCATCCTGCATTGCATCAATACGGCCCCAGCCGCTGGCACCTACCGCCTGGAACGCACGCAGGGCCAAGACCTGTAACTGCTGCTCTTCCGACTCGGTTAAGCCACATGGAATGCCGTATTGCACATCATTACGGTTGTATTTGGCTTCATAGTCATAGAACGCCACATCTTTAGGCGGTTCCAGACGAATCACCGGCAAGGCCTGACCGTTCAGTAAGACAATCGTGAACTCGCGACCGGTAATCCATTTTTCAGCCATCACCACTGCATCATGCTCGGTGGCTTTGGCAATCGCTTCAGCAAAGTCTTCAATACGTTCGACTTTGCTCATGCCAATACTGGAACCTTCATGTACCGGCTTGATAATCAGTGGTAAACCCAATGCAGCGACAATATCAGCCGGGTTTGAATCTTTGGTGACAATACGATACGGCGCTGTTGGCAGCTCGGAACCTTGCCAGACCTGTTTGGTTTTGACCTTGTCCATGCCAATGGCTGAACCCTGTACGCCAGTACCGGTATACGGCACATTCAGCCATTCCAGTACACCCTGAATCTGGCCATCTTCACCGCCGCGGCCGTGCAGGACAATAAAGGCACGATCATAGTTGACCAGTTCGGTCACACTACGATCTTTCGGGTCAAACGCTTCTGCCTGAACGCCTTCGCGCAGCAGCGCATCGAGCACTGCCTGTCCACTATCCAGAGACACCCCACGCTCGGCAGATTTTCCACCAAATAACACGGCAACTTTGCCGAACTTTGAAGCATTTGACACGTTTATATCCTTAAACTTTACACTGAGCGACCAAATTCAAATATCACTTTGGGTGATTATTTTAAATACAATTTATTTTGAGCAAGCTCGATGGAGATTGCTCCTACATTACCCGCACCTTGGGTCAATAATAAATCATTCGGTTGTAACACTTTTTGTACCAGTGTTTCCAGATTGCCTTCAACCGGATCAATCAGGATCGGCTCAACCTGACCACGCAGACGGATACTGCGTGCCAGACTGCGACTGTCGGCACCCACAATGGCTTTTTCACCGGCAGGATACACTTCCAGCAACAGCAGTTGATCGACCTGCGATAACACTTCAACAAAGTCATCAAAACAGTCACGGGTACGGCTAAAACGGTGCGGCTGGAACAACATCACCAGACGGCGGTCCGGATGGCTCTGACGCGCTGCTTTAATGGTGGCTTCCACTTCTTTAGGATGGTGACCATAGTCATCGACCAGTTTGATGCTGCCACCGTCCAGTTCAAATTCACCTTGCACCTGGAAACGGCGACCTACACCACTAAAGCCTTCCAGTGCACGGCAAATCGCACCATCAGAAACACCTTCATCCGTCGCCACACCAATGGCGGCCAAGGCATTCAGTACATTGTGCAGACCTGGTTGATTCACGGTAACACGCAGTGGCTCGCGGTCTTTACGCAATACGGTAAAGTGGGTACGCATACCGTCCTGATCAACATCGACTGCGCGAATATCATTGTCTTCATTAAAGCCGTAGGTTAGCACCGGACGGGCAATGCGCGGCATAATTTCACGGATGTTGGCATCATCACCACAAACCACTGCCAAACCATAGAATGGCAGTTTGTGCAGGAATTCAATAAAGGTATCTTTTAGCTTGTCAAAGCTGCCGCCATAAGTATCCATGTGGTCGGCATCAATATTGGTGACAATCGCTGCCATTGGCTCCAGATGCAGGAAAGATGCATCTGATTCATCGGCTTCAGCCACAATATAACGGCTCGCACCCAGTGCAGCATTAACCCCGGTACGGTTCAGCAAACCGCCTATCACGTAAGTCGGGTCCAGATTTTCTTCTGCCAGCATACAGGTAACCAGGCTGGTGGTGGTGGTTTTACCATGTGTTCCGGCCACGGCAATCCCGTGACGATAACGCATCAGCTCACCCAGCATTTCAGCACGGCGCACCACCGGAATACGGCTCTCAATAGCGGCTTTAACTTCCGGGTTTTCCGGATCAATTGCAGTAGAGACTACCAGTACATTGGCGCCCTGAATATTATCTGCGCTATGACCAATAAACACCCGAATGCCATTTTCTTCCAGCTGGGCTGTAGTTTTTGAGGCTTTAATATCTGAACCGGAAACATCATAGCCCTGGTTTTTTAATACCTCGGCAATGCCACACATCCCGGCGCCGCCAATCCCGACAAAGTGGATATGTTTGATACGACGCATTTCAGGCACTTTAATCAGTTCTTTTACTTGATCAGCAGGGATAGATGGAGACATAGTTTACTCGGTTTACAAATCTTGAATTAAAGCAACCACATGTTGGGTTGCATTAGGTTGTGCCTGTTGACGCGCCTTGCTGGCCATTTCAGAGAGCAGTTGGCGGTTCATCAACGGCATTAACAGTTCTTTTAAGCTGTCCGGGGTCATGCTGGCTTGCGGACAGATTTTTGCCGCGCCCGTCTTGGCCAGGAATTGTGCATTGGCCGTCTGATGGTCATCCACAGCGCTTGGCAAGGGCACAAATACCGCAGCCACACCCGCGGTTGCAATTTCCGTAACCGTCAGTGCGCCGGCCCGGCAGATAATCAGATCGGCATCGCTATAGGCCTGTGCCATATCTTCAATAAAGGGTTGCACTTCAACCGTTAAGCTGTCCGGCTTGTTGGCATAACGCGCTCGGGTGCTGTCTGCATGATTTTGCCCACACTGATGATACACATTTAAAGGTACATTCAGCTGTTTTAAGGCTTCAGGGACACGTTCATTCAGTGCCTGCGCGCCCAAAGAGCCGCCAACAATTAAAATACGCAGCGGCAAACCTGCTTTTTCACGTTCCTGATAACGCCAGGATGGGGTTAGAGTCGCGCTAATTTCTTTACGCACCGGGTTGCCAGTGGTGACAATTTTAGTGCTGGCCGGAAACGTATCCGGGAACGCCTGACAAACAGTGTTGGCAATACGCGACAGCTGGGTATTGGTAAAGCCGGCAATTGCATTCTGCTCATGAATAATGACCGGAATACCAAGCAGACGTGCGGCCAGACCACCCGGTCCAGCCACATAGCCACCAAAGCCGGCGACAGCCTCTACTTTGTGTTTTTTCATTAACTGCATGGCGCTTAAGGTGGCTTTTAGAATTTTAAAAGGCGCCATCAGTTTGCGTGCCAGCCCGTTACCGCGCACGCCTTGAATATCAATCTGATAAATCGGAATATTCTGGTTTTGTAATAAACGGTTTTCCATGCCTGTAGGCGTTGCTAACCAGGACACATGGATTCCCTGCTGCTGGAGTTCTTTTGCCACGGCTAGGGCTGGGAACACATGGCCACCAGTGCCTGCGGCCATCATCATCACATGTTTAGGCTTGGTTTGCGCTGCATCAGTCACGGTCTAATTCTTCAATCCAAATATGGCTAATGAAAGTTCTTTATAAGCGCTCAATTGTAATCACAATCGTATGAGCTTGAAAGTTTATTTACTTTTTTTCACCAAGCGGCTCATTGTTTTTTTCAACAGTTTTGAAAGTTTAAACTAGTTTTATTATTAATTCACCGAAATTGTTAAGTTTCCTGCATTTTTCACTAAATTATGTCGACTGGTTTTGATTTACAAAATCGCTATAATTTTCTTGCTCAACGCAGTTTTTCAAGCTCAAATCTCGCTTAAGAATACAAAAAGAGCCACCCAAGGTGACTCTTTTGAAAGATAGATTAACGACCGGCTTCCAGTACATCAAACAGGGTATCGGCAATTGAGGTGCCGAACTGGGCATCAATTTCACGGATACAGGTTGGACTGGTCACGTTAATTTCAGTGACATAGTTACCAATCACATCCAGACCGACAAATACCAGACCTTTTTCACGTAAAAATGGCCCGACTTTGGCAGCAATTGCCTTGTCATTGTCGGACAATGGACGTGCTTCACCCAGACCACCAGCGGCCAGGTTGCCACGCACTTCGCCGTTTTGCGGAATACGTGCCAGACAATACGGAATTGGCTTGCCATTGACCATTAAAATGCGTTTATCCCCTTCTACAATTTCCGGAATATAACGCTGCGCCATAATTGGCTGGGTGCCGTTATTGGTCAGAATTTCAATGGTAGAGCCAATATTCACACCATTCTGATACAGACGGAAAATGCCCATGCCGCCCATCCCATCGAGCGGTTTCACAATCACATCGCCATGTTGCTGAATAAATTCACGAATCAGGCTTTGCTGAGAGGTCACCAAAGTCGGCACCTGCAGCTCCGGGAACTGGGTCGCAAACAGTTTTTCATTACAGTCACGCAGGCTTTGCGGCTTGTTAATAATCCACGCTCCTTCGCGCTCTGCCTGTTCCAGAATATAGGTGCTATAGACAAAGTTCATATCAAATGGCGGGTCTTTACGCATCAGCACCACATCATAGGCTGCGATGGATTCTTTTTGTTTTTCGCCCAGCTCATAATAATGGTTGTAATCTTCAAAGACTTTTAACGGGCTGATTAGACCGAAAGCCTTGCCCTGATCAATATATAAATCTTGTTGTAGTGCATAACCGAGTTCATGACCCCGACGTGCCGCGGCCCACAGCATGGCCATGGTGGAATCTTTTTTCAGGTTCACCGTTTCAATCGGGTCCATCACCACAAGTACGCGCATAATGACTGCTCTTTTAAAATTGCTATGATGTGGAGTATAACGGAGATTCGCTGCCTGTTTTTCTGAATTTGAGTAAAGCTTTGCAGCGCTATATTTGCTGATTTCAGGAAGCTGCCCATGCAACAGCCAATTGTGGGATATCATTTAGATGAAGAAAATCATTGGGTCGCAGAGCTGGCCTGTGGTCATGGCCAGCATGTGCGGCATAATCCACCGTGGCAGAACCGGCCCTGGGTGATGACGGAGCAAGGACGCAAAGAAAAATTAGGGGTGATGCTGGAGTGTAAGAAGTGTGAGGAAGGATGATTTTGTTATTTATTTTTCCTTCTTATTTCATGAATAGACAATCTACGTTCTATTTTTTTAAAAAGATATGCATCCTGATCGATATCTAACTCTTTATTGCGACGTTTTACATAGCTCATATAATTCAACTTTTGTTTTAGCTCATATTCATTCCAATGAGTTTCTTCTGCTTTTGATTTTTTATCTAAAAATGCAGTTTGCCTATTAATATTTTTACTCATACTTTCTAAAGACTTTTGAATTCCTGCTAATGCTTTGGGAAGAGCTTCTTCAAAACTCTCTCCTAATTTATAAATTTTTAGTTCTGAAGTATCAATTTTATATGTATTCTTATATTTCTTTCCCTTTAAATCCTCATATCTGATCTCAGCATTAAAAATAAGATTAAAGAAGTATTCACTATCTAACTCTTTAGGATTTAAACCAGTAAAACTTAGATAGTCCGTATATTTAGAATCATTCGGCGCTAAATAATTGACTCCCTTAATCATAAAATCTCTTTGCATAAAAACTTTAATAGCTTTTTGAGCAGTAACTAAAAAAGAAGCATCGAGTGAAGGTTCAGGAAATAATTTTATTTTTACGTTATGAGCTCCTCCTTTTCCTACATTTGTAATTTTTAAACGTAAAAAATGGATTCTGTACTCAACAGGTTCTAACTTAATGTCTATCAATGGTTCGGTTTGAACTTTTCTAAGTTCCCTATTTTCTTTCCAACCCAAAAAAGTCGCTATCGATGCTGCACTTGCAGCAATAGCTGAAAAACTTGCGATCATTAAATTCCAATCTAGATTCATTTTTGTTTTTTATAAAAATAAAGCCCTATCATGGATAGAGCTTTATTAAAAATCAATACGTTGTATTAATTATTAGATCCCATACTTCACACGATAGGCTTCCATCTTCGCCAAAGCCTCTTTTTCACCTTTGGCATCTAAATAATTCATCAAATCTTTCATGGTAATTAAGGCATGTACCGGAATTTCTAGCTCTTTTTGAACTTCTTGAATCGCAGACAAATCACCCTGCCCTTTTTCCTGACGATCTAGCGCGACCAGTACACCGGCAATTGTGGCACCCGCATTTTTTAAAATGGTCACCACTTCACGAATTGCTGTACCTGCGGTAATCACATCATCAATAATCCAGACTTTTTTACCTTCAACCGACGCACCGACCAATACACCACCTTCACCATGATCTTTGGCTTCTTTACGATTAAAGCCCCAAGGCACGCTCACACCATGATTTTGCGATAAAGCCACCGCCGTTGCCGCCACAAATGGAATGCCTTTATAGGCTGGGCCAAAAATCACATCAACATTTTCACATTCTGTTAACTTGGCTGCATAGCCTGACGCCAGTAATGACAAGGCTTCGCCATCATTTAATAAACCGGCATTAAAAAAATAAGGACTCACGCGACCCGATTTTAAAGTAAACTCACCAAATTTAAGCACACCACGTGATAATGCGAGTTCGATAAAAGCTTGAGGGTTAAATGTCGCTTGCGTTGACATGAGGTGCTCCAAAATTCATAAATTGAGGTAAGACCTGCGCATGATACCAAAGAGTAGCTATCCGAGTGATCAAAAAATTCTTCGTGTGGTTTCAATTAACGTCAATGGCCTGCGTTCTTCGGTCAGTAAAGGCCTGCTGGAGTGGATGGAAAAATCAGAGGCTGATGTCATCTGCATTCAGGAAAGCCGTCTGACCCATGCGCAGTGGACTGATAAATTCAAACCGGAAGGCTGGTATACCCATCTGTTCGCAGCTGAACGTCCGGGCTATGCCGGCACCGCCATTTACAGCCGCCTGCCATTTGTGTCTATTCAGGATGGTTTAGGCTTTGAACTGGCCGACTCCCAAGGCCGTTTTGTCACGGCAGAATTTGATTTAGGGCTGGGTTATCCGGTGCATATCTGCTCACTGTATCTGCCATCGGGTTCATCGGGTGAAGAAGCACAGGCCCGTAAAGACCACTTCCTCGAAGAATATACAAAAATCCTGAAACAATGGCGCGATGAAAATAAATCGATCATTGTCTGCGGCGACTACAATATCGTGCATAAACGTATTGATATTAAAAACTGGTCAGGCAACCAGAAATCTTCCGGCTGTTTACCGCATGAACGTGCCTGGCTCGATCATATCTATGATGATCTGGGCTATGTCGACACCTTCCGTGAAGTGCGCAAAGAAGCCGAACTGTATTCCTGGTGGTCGAACCGTGGCCAAGCGCGTGCCAAGAACGTTGGCTGGCGGATTGACTATCATGCCTGCTCACCGGACTGGAAAGCACGTACCGTCAATGCCTGGGTCTACAAAGAGGAATGGTATAGCGACCACGCCCCGGTGATTATTGATTATAAACTCAACTAAAAACCTCTATTGAGTGAACAATTGTTCACTCAATAGAGGTTTATTTCCGACATATTTTGTCGTCATTGAGACCTTTATCTGCTTTTTAAATCGGCGCATTATTGCAGCACGGCAAAGGGACAGTGTCAGGATGACAGCAAAGGGACAGGAAGCCGTAGGATGCAAATAAACAAAGCCATGATGGTCTTTGTTTCAAGGATGTGACATCGGACGTTGTAGTGAGACCCGCATAATCAGGATGATTAAATGCGGGTTTTCTACATCTGGGCTTTTATTTTTTATATTGGCTCTTTGCTTTTCGTTTTTTTCTTAGTACGAATAATTCTTCTCAAGTGTTGTCTTGTTTTTCTGCCACTATTATGGCGCGGTAGCGTTGCATTTTAATGACGGTTTAATTTCAGAACCATGAACTCAATATTTATACCCGCTATAGTGCAAAACCAATTTTTTGGTTAATCTCTTGAGCATTGTGTTTCTTGCTGGAATCCGCTTTATGCTTAAAATTTATGGTATTAAAAACTGCAACTCCATGAAAAAAGCCTTTGATCTGCTCAATGAACTGGGCCTGGCTTATGAATTTCATGATTATAAAAAACAGGGGATTGATGCAGAAACGCTAAAACACTGGCTGGATGCTGAAGGTCAGGACAAAATTCTGAATAAAAAAGGCACCACCTGGCGCAAACTGTCGGAAGCGGAACAGGCACAAGCCCTGTCCAGCGAAGCAGATTTAATTGAAGCCTTACGCACTCACAACAGCCTGATCAAACGTCCTGTGCTGGCCACCGCAGACGGCTTTATTGTTGGTTTTGATGAAACCGCCTATCGCGCCTTAAACGGATAAATTCTTTTTATCTACCTTTTACTTATCCGTTAAAAATCAAAAAGCCTGATGCATCTGCATCAGGCTTTCTGGTTTAATCCGTTTCTATTGGCTGGCTTATTTCACACGAACCCAGGTCTGGTTACGACCCAGCGCTGCTACGCCAATATAGCCACGCAATTGTAATTTCTGCCCGTCATCAGCCAGTTGACCTTTTAACTTGTAGGTTTTACCTGATTGCGGATCCAGAATTGAACCGCTGTCATAGTTGGTACCACCCGAATTCTTTAAACCACGTACAATGGTTAAACCTTTCAAGGATTTGTTTTTGTAAGGTCCTTCACATTTTGTACAGGCATTTTCTTCACCCGGCGTTAAAATGGACTGAATTGTTGCAGTTAACGTGCCATTTTTCTGCTCGGTAAATTTGACGGTTGCTTTTGCTTGCTTGGTTTTGTCATCAATTGTTTTCCAGACAGTACCATTTAGCGGATCAGCAGCATTCGCCAAAGCTGTTAAACCCATTAATCCTAATGCCAGTGCAATTTTTTTCATTTTTTTTGATTCCCTAGTCTAGTGTTAGACAGCCTTAGTATTAAAAAGTCACTACAAATTTGCAATTTTTGAATGTGACCATTTAGTGTAACCTTGTAAATTGTGTTGGTAAATACGCAAGCACAGGCCAAAATCAAGAACAAGATGGAAGAACAATGAAGATCAACCCGTTATTGAAACAAATTTTCACAGAAGGCTTTTTAAAAACCACCATCCGCCTGCCAAGCCAATATAATTTACCGCATAATCCGCTGCGTTTCGCCCTCGAACAGATGTGCCGGCTGTTTCCGACCAATAAAACTGTCGAAGTCCGCGCTTTACGTCTGGCTGGCCTGAAAGCCGAAGAAATCAAGCCACAAGATGAAGCCACCCAGCTGATTTTCTATATTCACGGTGGCGCCTTTTATTTAGGGTCTTTAAATACCCATCGCCCATTTCTGACTGAACTGGCCGCCCGCACCCAGATGCAGGTGATTCATATCGATTATCCGCTGGCGCCTGAAAATCCATTCCCGGAAGCCTTAGAAGCAATTTTTGATGTCTATCAGACCCTGCTGGATCAGGGCGTACAGGCCAAAGATATTTTGCTGGCAGGAGATTCCTGCGGCGCCAATCTGGCGCTGGCCTTAGCCTTAAAAATCCGTGATGAACAGTTACCGCAAGTCAGCGGCCTCATGCTGCTTTCACCATTTTTGGATTTAACCCTGACCAGTGAATCAATTCGTTATAACCGCAAACACGATGCCTTATTGTCGATTGAAACTCTGGAAACCGGGATTCAATACTATGTGCCACCGTCGGTCGATCGTGGTGATCCGCGTGTTTCGCCGCTATTTGATGATTTAACCGATTTACCACCAACCTTGGTGCAGGTGGGTTCTAAAGAACTGCTGCTGGATGATGCGCAGCGTTTTCGTGACAAGGCCGAACAGGCGGGCGTGAAGGTCAGTTTTAAACTGTATACCGGTATGTGGCATAACTTTATTATGTTCTCACCGTGGTTTGATGAAGCCAAAATGGCGCTGGCCGATTTAGCCGAATTTGCCCATCAGCAGGACCAAGATTAAAACGCCATAAAAAAAGGTCAGTAGAAACTGACCTTTTTTGTGATTAATGCAGCGCCGTAAAGCTTAGATTTTGGCAATCTGGTCTAATGCCGTAGTAATCGCCTGATCTTTAATATCGCTCATGCTAACCCCTTCAGCACGTACTACTTCAATATCACTGACACCGGTAAAGTTAAACACGGTTTTCAGGAATGCTTCCTGGAAATCAACCGGGCTTTGTTCGCCATAGACACCACCGCGGCTGCTGGCGATATACACTTTCTTGTCACCTGCCAGACCGACCGGGCCATTTTCGGTGTATTTAAAGGTACGACCTGCCACGCTAATCCGGTCAATCCAGGCTTTTAAAGTCGATGGCAGACCGAAGTTATACATGGCTGCGCCCACCACCACGACATCAGCATCTAGATATTGTTGCAGAATCTGTTCGCCTAAAGCGCTTTGCTCGGCATTTTGTCCCATTAAAATTTCAGCGGTTAAATGCGGAATGGTCTGTTCAGCCAGATCCAGATAGTCAACTTGGGCCGCTGTATTTTTCGCCTGTAGCTGGTTCACAATAGCTTTAGACAACTGACGTGATACAGAAGCGTCGCCTAAAATACTCGAGTCGATATGCAAAATTTTCATGGGAGAGAATCCTAAACTGTGATTTTTTCAATAGCGCCATTTTACTGCAGTTTAAAATAGAAATAAGTGATTTAAACAACACACACTGTTGCACCCATGCAACGATATTTTCCCGAAAAGTACAAAAAATAGCCACTACCAATTCTCTAAAATCATGATATGTTAGGTTTTATTAAAATAATTGTATAAAAATGAGACTTTAGACGCTCATTTTTGGGGTCGTGATTCACGCATGAAAAGTCGCATTGCGCACAGTGCTGTGCCCACATTTAAATACAAAGTCACCCGTTATTTACTCGAAAAAGAAGTGGTGATGAACTGGAGCACGTTAAACAAATGTATTCTGATGCTGTTTCTGGGCAGCCTGATGCACGTGATCTGGGCCATCTGGAAAAGTGTGGTATTACTCACCCCGGAACTGTGGCGCTGGGTCAATCTGGCCTTGTTAAAACAGCAGCTGGTCATTAATTTATTCGGACTGTTCGTGTTTATTGGCATGATTGGCATCTGCCACTACTTTCGCAAACAGGACTGGACCCGGCGCTATATGCCCTATATTGCGGTGGCCACCTTTGTGGTCAGTCTGTGCCGCGATGGCTATCTGGTCGGGGTGCGGAGTCCGGCCACTATGGTGACCTATATCAGTCTACCCACGGTCGGTCTGGTGCTGTTTGAACGCAGAATTGTCTATTCGGCCTTAATTCCGGCCACACTGTATCTGGTCAGCTGCGGTTATTTAAGCTTTTTCGGCCAGTTAACCTATGCACCTTTATTTTTATTAACCGACTTTCCTTATAAAAATGGCTTCTGGGTGCTGTCGATGCTGTTTTTTATTGTGCCGATTCTGCTGACCTGCCTGGTGCTGTTTGAAATTCTGCTGAGTCAGTGGCGCTATCGGGAGGCGCTGATTGCACATTTAAGTCAGGTCGATCCGCTCACCAATACCTTTAACCGGCGCAGTATCAACCAGTGTCTGGAACAACTGAACCACAAACAGGCACCCAGTTATGCAGTGATTCTGGTCGATCTGGATCATTTTAAACAGATTAATGATGAGCATGGCCATCATAAAGGCGATGAAGCCTTGGTCCAAGTCTGTCATGTGCTGGCCGGCCATATCCGCGAGCAGGATGTGCTGGGCCGTTTTGGTGGCGAAGAATTTATTCTGGTCCTGAAACAGGCCACTGCGCACCAGGCCAAACAGGTGGCCGAGCGCTGCCGGCAGGCCATCACCCAGATTGAACTGTATGATGAACATAACCAGCCCATCCATTTTACCGCCAGCTTCGGGATTGCCTTATCGCACCACAATACCCCTTATGAAAAGCTGCTCAGTCAGGCCGATCAGGCCCTGTATCAGGCCAAAGCCTATGGCCGTAATCAGGTGGTGCTGTATCAGCCGCTGGAACCAGCAGCCTCTTAAGACTTAGCTAGAGGATGGTTCAGACTGATAAGGCTCCAGATAATTGACCCAGTCTTGTTCCTGTTTCGCGGCCTGTTCCCAGGCCTGCATTGCCGGATGTTGCAGCATGGTCTGCATATAATACTGGCTGTCTTCATTCACGGGCAGCGCATAGCTTTTCAAACGCCAGACCACCGGTGCATAAAAGGCATCAGCAATCGAGAAATCACCACAGAGAAAACCGCCTGGGTCCGGACGCTCAGACCAGATCTGACAGACACGGGCTACATCGTCACGTAAATCAGGTTGCTCAGCCCATAACGTCTGTCCGACTTCTGCCAGATCAGCGCGAATATTCATGCCGCAATGGTTACGCAGTGCCTGAAAACCGCTATGCATTTCAGCAGCCAAAGCGCGTGCCCGAGCCCGCTGTGCCCGACCAGCCGGCCATAGCTGGCGCTCCGGAAACTGTTCGGCCAAATATTCACAAATCGCCAGTGAATCCCAGACCATTAGCCCGTCATGTACCAAGACCGGTACCTTGCCATTCGGGTTAATTGCCAGTACATCCTGTTTAAAATGGCCCGTGCCGCGTTCTTTAGGAAAAGGTAACAGCACTTCACGAAACGGCAGTTCAAAAGCAGTAAGGACCAGCCACGGCCGCATGGACCAGCTGGAGTAATTCTTGTTGGCAATGTACAGTTCCATCATGACTCATCCTCCTGTTGTTGTTTTTAATATTCACGATCGCTGGGCAGTGCCACCTGATGAGATCAAGGGATATGGCGCCAAAGCCTATACAAAGCGACTTAAAAGCTAAAGTTTAATGGGCGGACAGGCCTCGCGCTTATCCGCTGTGATCATCACCATCATGATAGCGTGATCTGCCAGCGCCTGTGTCGAGATCTGTAGCAATTCTGCTGCTAAACCAGATATAAAAACGGCCTGTGAACAGACCGTAAGCAGAATAAGTTGCAGCTCTCTAGCAGTCAGCGAGAGACTCTACTCCCCCGCTTTCTACAGCGCCATAACCAGAGCACACTTAGAACAGGAAGGCCACACCTAAACCGGCATGATAACTTTTATCAGCGCCATTTAAATCAACACCGACACTGGCATCCAGCTGGGTACGTGCATTTAAGGCATAAATCAGACCTGAACCCAAGGCATATTCCACTTTCTGGCTTTCTGCTTTGCGGTAAATAAACTCGGAGAAGCCGGCCCATTTATCGCTGAGCTGATATTGAATCCCCGGCACTGCCTGCAAAGCCCAATTGCTGTCCTGCCACTCATAACGCATGCTAATTGAGGTGGTCAGTAAATCATTATAGGCATAGGCCACTGCCGAGCTAAGGCTGTAAATATCCTCTTCGGCACTAAAACCATCATTCCCGGTGGCAATCTGCGCTTCGGCCAGCACCGCCATCGACAGTTTTTCATCATCCAGATCAATGGCATGTTTCAGACCAATGCTGACATCCCCCAGCCCATCTTCTTCAACCGACTGGCCAGCACTTTTTACCCGGCTCCAGCCCGGACCCTGCCAGCCCAGCTGTAATTCTAGATTATCCGCCAGACCGGTACGCAGTAAGGTATCGGCGTGCAGCTGAGTAATTTCCTGCGTCAGACCATTGTCATCTTTGGTTTTCTGATAGTGCGCATTGGCCAGCGCCTGCTCCCAGGCCAACTGACCGACCGGCGTAATTCCGGTGCTCATGCCCACACCCGGACGGTCAAATGCAAACTCGGCGGCAAAGACCTGACTGCTGACTGCAGTCGCCACCATCACACCCAATAATTTCAATGCTGACATAGTGTTTATCTCAATTTTAAGCCAATTCTTTGGTCATTTTCGCGCCATGGGCACGGAGCAGTTCTAAGGTTTGCTGTTCTTCAGGCAAGGCTTCAGCCCAGTTAATTTCATCAAAGTCGCAATCAAAGAATAAATCACTGATGGATGACAAAATGGTCAGGCCATCTTCATCTTTACGGTTTGGATCGACGTTTTCTTCAAGCAGGCGCTTTACCGCAGGTGCACAGGCGGCACTGGCGGCGTCCCATAACGGGCCATAGACTTCTTCCGCATCCCACAAATGCAAATTGACCTTGGCCTGAATTAACGCGTCCAGAATTTCCATATGGACGGCCAAATCCTGCTGTTTTTGTGCTTCATTGTGCGGCTGGCCCGCCTCATAGGCCTCGCAAATGGCTTCCCACCACTGAAACAGGCCATCAGACCAGACTGAAATTACCGGGCCTTTTTCAGGATCAATAAAATTCGGATCAAGCCCCGCGGCCAGAAGCTGTTGCACTTGGGCCTGATCTAGTTCTTCTATGGCTTGCACCAAGCGTTGTTGTTGTGCCGTTAACATGCAGAGAGCTCTCTTCAATCAAATCAATTTCGTTCTATTATGCCCAATTCAGTGAAAATTGTTTAAGCGAAATGTAATCTTGTCGCATGAATTTGCTATAAAAAAAGCCCCGATACTGGGGCTTTTCTGCTTTTCAGCCAATACCTGTCTTATTCGTCGACATCGGTATCTAGGTCAACTCGACCCGGCTGTCCACCACGCGGATGTTCTTTTTTCTCAAAGACATGCTCCAGACTACGTTTTAAACGGTCAATGGCGCCATGAATTGCGGTATCGACATTATGACCACGATGATTGACCACCACAGGCTTCAAGCCGGCCGGGCGTGCTTCAATCATACATTTGATGTCATCATCTCCGCCTTTGTCCCCGTTTTCATCACTTAAATGTACGGAAAAATGGGTAATACGCTCACTATGGCGTTTAAATTCATCACTTAGCTCTGCACGTACGTAACTAATTAATCGTTCGCTACCTTGGATGTTCTTATCTGTACGGATTTCAATATTCATAATCTCATCCTCTCTTTCTTTCGTTTTCTGAATCTTTTTTGTGCAAAACTATTTTATCTTGGCACGTTTGTCGCTTGCTGTTTTCCAGCATATTGAACATCTTCAACCTAATTTGGACGCTACCCTCCACATTGAACGATGAACACTTTTGAGTCTGCAGAACCGTGTCCTTATACTTTGAATATCGGGCCTAACTCAAAAATATGCAAGCAATATTTGATAAAAATTAGCAAAAGGATAACCTGTTGTGACAACTGCTTACTTGCGTGGCCAGGCACTGATTGACTCAATCCGCTCTGCCCCTTATTCACGTGATTTAATTGGCTATCATGGCCAGCCGCCACATCCGCAGTGGCCGAATCAGGCACGTATTGCGGTGCAATTTGTGCTGAATTATGAGGAAGGCGGCGAAAATCATATTGAACATGGTGATGCCGGTTCCGAGCAGTTTTTATCTGAAATTGTCGGTGCGGCCAGTTTTCCAGCCAGACATATGTCGATGGATTCGATGTACGAATATGGCTCGCGGGCCGGTTTCTGGCGTATTCATCAGGAATTTCAGCGACGTCAGTTACCGATGACCATTTTTGGGGTCGGTATGGCGCTGGCACGAAATCCGTATGTGGTCGAGGCCATTCAGCAGGCCGACTATGATGTGGTGTCGCATGGGCAACGCTGGCTGCATTATCAGAGCATGGACATGGCCACTGAACGCCAGCATATGGATCAGGCGATCAGTGTCTTGGAAACCCTGTTTGGTCATGCACCCATTGGCTGGTATACCGGCCGCGACAGTCCCAATACCCGCCAGTTACTGGCCGAATTTCCACAAATTCAGTATGACTGTGATTATTATGGCGATGATTTACCGTTCTGGCAGACGCTGACCAATGCCCAGGGCCAGTCACGGCCGCATTTAATTATTCCCTACACCCTCGACAGCAATGATATGAAATTTGCCGCTGCAGCCGGCTTTAATAGCGGCGAGCAGTTTTATCAATACCTGAAAGATGCTTTTGATGTACTCTATGCCGAAGGAGAAACTGCACCCAAAATGCTCTCGATTGGTATGCACTGCCGTCTTTTGGGGCGCCCGGGACGCTTTAAAGCCCTGCAACGCTTTTTAGACTACATTCAATCGCATCCACAGGTCTGGATTTGCCGCCGCGGTGATATTGCTGCGCATTGGTATCGCCATCACGCACCAGAACCCGTCAAATAAAGAAAACTCGCACCAGCCTTGTGCAGCTTTAGCCGTCTCAGTAAAAAATTGGCTTTTCACCGAAATTTGGCACTGATATTGCACTTTTAGCAACAAAATTAAATGTAATGATGAGACCCTTACTGTGCAACTGGATCAATTTAATCAGGCCCCTGAAGCTGAGATTCACCAATTCTTGCAGCAATGTGTACACATTCCGGCATGGGCAACTGTCATTGCCCAACAGCGTCCTTTTGAGAGTATCGAGCAACTTTTAGAGTTTTCACGGCAGCTGGCCAGCCACTGGAGCTGGCCTGAGATTCAGGCCGCACTCGCAAACCATCCTCGAATTGGCGAAAAACAGGCGCAGCAGCAACTCACGGTACAGGAGCAGGTATTTTCAGCCCGGGAACAGGCTGCCGTCCAGCTCAATAGCGACACCCAGCAGGCACTTTTACAGGGTAATCTGGCCTATGAAAAAAAATTCGGGTTTATTTTCCTGATTAAAGCCTTTGGCTTGAGCAGTGAAGATATTCTGCAAGCCTTACAGTATCGTCTGCTGAATGATGCCGACACTGAACAGCGCATTGTGCAGCAGCAACTCTCAGACATTGCCTTACTGCGTTTAAGCCAGGAGCTTCAGTCATGATCAGCACCCATATTTTAGATACCCATTTGGGTCAACCGGCTACCGGCGTGAAAATCCGGCTATTTAATCAGCAACAACAGTTACTGGCCGAAGCCGAAACCAATGCCGATGGCCGGGTCACAGCCGCCGATTTTGCTTTGGCCGACTGTCCGGAAGGCTCATATAGTCTGGAGTTTTATACTGCGGCCTATTTTGAGCAAAAAGGCCTGGACAGCTTCTTTCCTAAAGTGGTGATTTACTTCCAGATTAAGGAGGCGACACAGCATTATCACATCCCGTTACTGATCAGTCCTTTTGCCTATTCGACCTATCGTGGCAGCTAAATTTGGTCGGAAAATTGCCAATAAAAAGTTAAATTTGGCTTTATTTTTGCTTAATAACCTGTATCCTTGACACGCTTTTTGGGGAAGACGAAGACACCGTTATGAAACTTACACAACTTGCTGCACTTTGTGCATTCTCAACCACTACTGCCTTAACGCAAGCGGCGCCAGTATGGCAGGACTTTAGCCTGACTGGTCTTTATGGCACCAATTACGAACAGGTTTTTTATGAGGCAGAAGAACAAGCAACCTTAACGGTTGAGTATGCTGCCAAAGTAAAATACGCAGACGTATTTTTCTTCATGGATCGTAGCCGTGATGAAACTGATACTAAAGCTACCTATTTCGAATTGGCACCACGTTTAAGCCTAGGCGAAGTAACCGGTCAAAACCTGGCATTTGGTCCGGTGAAAGACGTATTAGTAGCCACTACATGGGAAGGCGGTGAAGGTTTCGATAACTTCTTATACGGTGTCGGCTTTGCTTTAGATATTCCATATACCCAATATGCGAACATCAACTTCTATCGTGCTAATAATGAGAGCACGAAAGATGATTATCAAATGACCATCACCTATGCTGTACCATTTAAACTGGGCAATGAAGACTTCCTGGTTGATGCCTTCCTAGACTGGTCAACTGCTGAAGGTCCTCAGCATGCCAGCGAATTAAACTGGACTTCTCAGTACAAATGGAATGTGGGTAAACACATTTCTCCAGAAACACGTTTATACGTGGGGGTTGAACACTCAGTATGGAACAACAAATATGGCCAGAAAGGTAAAGACCAGAATGATGTCAGCGCGCTGGTGAAATACCACTTCTAAGTCATTTACATGACATAAAAAAGCAGGACTCCGGTCTTGCTTTTTTTATGTCCGCAGCGGCATGATAATGCGCTTATTCCTACCCTGATGTACTGCTTATGCGCTTTCATCTTCGTCCTGCCACCGAACACGATCTTGCTGCCATTCAGGCGATTTATAACCCGGAAGTGCTACAGCATGTAAACACCTGGAATGAACAGCCCTTTGATCTGGCACATTTCCAGCACTGGTTCCAGCAATTACAAAAACAGAATTTTCCGCTGCTGGTAGCCGAACATCTGGACACCGGACAAATTGTCGGCTATGCCGATTATTCCACCTTCCGCAGCATCAGCGGTTTTAAACATACAGTCGAACATTCGGTGTTTATTGACCGTCAATTCAGCCGGCAGGGTTTGGGCAAACAGTTGATGCAGGCCTTAATCCAGCATGCACAGGCACATCAGGTTCATGTGATGGTGGCCGCCATTAACCATGACAATAGCGGTTCAATTGCCTTGCATCAGCAATTAGGTTTTCAGCATTGCGGCTATATGCCCCAAGTTGGAAGAAAATTCGGACAATGGCGTGATCTGGTGCTGATGCAACTCATTCTGGATCCAGCATCAGAGCAGCCAGCCTCAACACCAGTCGATTGACCTGTATTTCTTGAAAAGCATCCTGCACAGAAAGTTTAATCCAGCGGATTACCGACTATATTGCTGATAATGCCTTTCATGATATGTGGCCCCTGCTCTTGGCGCAGTTCGGCATACCAGGCTTCCGTCACCTGCTGGTCTTTCATATGCGTAACATCACAGCGTTTACGCGCGCGCAGCACCAGTTCATTGGCGCGCTCATTGCGTTTATTCTGGTAGCGGCTTAAGGCATCCTGCACACCCAAGGTATTAATTTGTAAGGCACGTGCCAGATAAATAGCATCTTCCATGGCCTGACAACCACCCTGCCCAATATCTGGCGTGGTGCTATGTGCGGCATCTCCCACTAGCACCACCCGGCCTTTATAAAAATTGGCGAAAGGCTCAATATCATGAATTTCCACGCGATTGGTGCGCTGTTCATCAATCGAGTCTATCAGCTGCTGCACCTGCGGACACCAGCCCTGAAAATACTGTTTTAACAGTGTTTTATACTGGCTGCGGTCATTCTCCAGTCCGGCCGCTAGCGGCACATCAAAGAAAAAATAAAAACGCTGATCGGCCACCGGCATCAGGGAAGCGCGCTTGCCTTCTCCGACAAAGGTAGTCCACTGGTCGGCCGGGGCCAGCTGTTCGGACACCTCCACCAGACCATTCCAGTTGACATAACCGGCATAACGGCGCGCGACGGTTTCATCCAGTACATAGGCGCGGGTTAAAGAGTGGGTACCATCGGCCCCGACCAGCAGTTCGGTTTGTAGCTGTGTGCCATCAGCAAAGCTGACCGTCACCTGTGAACCATCTTCCTGGAGTGCCACCATTTTCTTGCCTAAATAGATGTGCTCACGACCAAATGCATCCATCAGCATATTTTGCAGTTCCGCGCGCGACACCGGATACGGACGCTGCCCGACTTCTTCAATTAACGGCGTCAGGCTGAACTGGGTCATCACATCACCGCTCAGGCCATCGACATAGGCCAGATGATCCATCTGCCCGCCTAGCTCGGCCACCTGCTCGGTCAGTCCGAGGTAATTCAGGCACTTCACCCCATTGGACCACAGGGAAATGGCCGCGCCCACCGGAAGAATCTGCTCAGCCTGTTCATAAATACGCACTTCATGGCCAAACTTTTTTAGTGCAATCCCTGTGGTTAATCCGCCAATACCTGCACCAATAATTGTAATTTTCATTTTTCCTCCCAAGGCTTGCCTGTCAAAACTGAACAGCTGAAGCGAAAAACGTGCCATTTCATGCTTAGCCTGGGTCGCATGGCCAGAAGTTGGCACAGGCTGTGCTTCTACCCGTAGCAATAGGCCTGCTGTGCAAGCCGAATCTGGCGCCACTGCCTGATTTCGATGCAAGGCCGTGCCTGCTGTGAATGAACAATAAATGGAAGAGAATTATGGCCACTTTAATTGCACCAACATTTGACCTACCGCCCCAGCTTCAAACACTGACCAACCTGGCAGATACCCGTATTGGTGCAAAAGTTATTGAATGTTCAGATGATTTTTTTGCCGATGCGCAGCGTATGCTGCAATTTGCAGCACCAGTATTTGTGGAAGATAAATTTGATGATCATGGCAAATGGATGGACGGCTGGGAAACCCGCCGCAAGCGCCATGCCGGTTATGACTGGGCCATTGTCCAGTTAGGTGTGGCTGGCAAAATTCAGGCGCTGGATATTGATACCACCTTTTTTAGCGGTAACTATCCCGCTTCAGCCAGTGTCGAAGCCTGCTATGCGCCGCAAGGTAATCTGGAGCAGGCCGAATGGCAGCCGCTTTTAGCCAACAGTATTTTGGGACCCAGCCAGCATCATCTGTTTGAAGTCAGCTCTGATGCGGTCTATACCCATGTGCGTCTGAATATTTTCCCCGATGGCGGTGTGGCACGTTTTCGCGTATATGGCGAGGTGAAAATTCAGACCACAGATCATCAGGGTACACTGGATTTACTGGCGCTTGAAAACGGCGGCCGGGTAATTGCCTATAGCGATGCCCACTTTGGCCATCCACAGAACCTGATTAATCCGGGTCGTGGCATCAATATGGGCGATGGCTGGGAAACCAAACGCCGCCGCGCACCCGGCTTTGACTGGTGTATTCTGGCTTTGGGACAGGCCGGCCAGATTGAAAAAATTGATATCGACACTGCCCATTTCAAGGGCAACTACCCGGCAGAAGTGTCGATTCAGGCGGTGTACATTGAAGATGCCACCGATCCGCAACTGATTCCACAAAGCATGTTCTGGCCATTTTTACTGGAGGCGCAGCCCATGCAGATGGACCATGTGCATTCCTTTATCGAGCAGATTTTAAAGCACGATAAAATCTCGCATATCCGGGTCAATATGATTCCCGACGGCGGTATCAGCCGGATTCGCCTCTGGGGCACACTGGTGGACTAACGCACCAGCGTCGCTGTTGGCCCACTCCACAGGCTGACAGCGACCTCCATCTCTACCAGTTGATGATGACCATAAAAATACCCGCCCTGGAACTCTCAAACAACATGAAAAATACCATTCAGATTCAAGCATTGACCCTGGACAATTTTGCCCCTTTTGGTGAAGTGATTAGCTGTCAGGGACATGACTATTTTCATATTAACCATGCCCAAACCGAGCGTTATCATGCGCTGGCCATGACGGAAATTCTTGGTGAAGCACAAGCAGGCATTAGTATTTTCCGCAATATCCAGAGTACCCAAATACCGTTTCAGGTAGCAATGCTGGAGCGCCATCCTCAAGGGTCGCAGGCTTTTATTCCGATGCAGGGGCAAGCCTTTCTGGTGGTGGTGGCACCGGGTTTAAATGCAGATGAGCCGGACATCAGCCAGCTTCAAGCATTTATTAGCGATGGTTCACAAGGCGTGAATTACCGCGCCGGGACCTGGCATCATCCCCTGCTGACGCTGGAGGCACCCAGCGATTTTGCCGTGATTGACCGGATTGGCTCTGGTCCCAACTGCGATGTATATGAATTCAACTCACCCATCCAGATTGTTTCTGCCCAGATTTAATTCTCCATTTGGTTTGACATCCTCACCCACCTGAAAGGAGGGTGATTCCTACTGCTAGACGCTTATGCCCAAGCGCAAGTATGTTCTTGGCGGAGTTTAAATCGCGTTGATTTACACTTCCGCATTCACATTCCCATACTCTTATTCGCAAATCTGCTCTACCTTTCGGACTGCTTGCGGTGATTGCACCGCAGCTCGAACAGGTTTGGGTTGTGAATCTCTCGTTGACTTCCTCAAACATGACCCCTGCGTTCTCGCATTTATACTTGAGCATGGTTTTGAGTGTTGAAAATCCTGTATCTAAAACAGATTTCGCCATTTTAGTTTTTACAAGTTTGTTCGCACTTAGATCACCAACGACAATCAGTGCATTGTCTTTCACCAGCTGGGTGCTAGCCTTGTGCAAATGGTCTTTACGACAGTTTGCAATCTTGGCGTGCAATGCACGGACACGCTTTTTATTTCTCGCTCTCTGAGCAATCCCTAATTTCTGTTCATATTGATGGTAGAACTTGGGATTGGAAATGATCGTACCATCTGAACAGGTAGCAATATCTTTTAAGCCTAGATCAATACCCACGGCTTTTGTGGCGGTAGGTTTGTCTTGTTTGGGTGAATCAACCACTAAGCAGACATACCAACGTCCACGACTATCCTCTACAGATGAGCCTGTTTTAATGCTGTATTTCGATAATCCGTAACTATCCCATAGCTTAAATTGATGCTTGTCATACTGAACGTATCCATCGGCGTATTTAATAGCGACCTTTTTAAAGGGTATCCAACCCAGTGATCTTCTTGCTGATTTCTTATTACTGACACGCCATCTCAATTTTAATTTTTTGAACTGTTTTCTGCGAGTGACCAATTCTTCTGTTACAGCCTGAATGGTTTGGCTATGAAGACTACATTCCTTTGATGCGCCTTTCGTGTATTTAGCAATATCGTATGCTGAAAAGAATTGTTGTTTGCGCTGTAGGTGTTTGAAACACAAATCATTGACATAGTTCCAGACAAAATTAACTTCAGATGCCAATTGGTCTAGCACCTTTGTGTGACTGTTTTTTATGCGTAATTTAAGTGTTTTCATGGGCTTATATTAGCTCATATTAGGCTTAATATATTGTTTTTTAGCAAAAAAACGACATTTCATGTCGTGTCGCTTATATCTCTGACTGAAAGACAGAGGTTTACGCTCCATTTGATAAAAAATAAGCCGGCTTGCCCTTTACAAGCCCAGTATGTGCATGTTTTAGTCAGTACTCTGCCAGTCCGTTGAAATACGCATGTCTAAAGCCGACCTGATGGTTCTGATCTTTTGTATCATTGCTGCCCTGTTACACGGGATCAGCGGCTTCGGCTTTCCTATGGTCAGTACCGCGGCCATCTCCACCTTGTACCCGCTGTCGACCACGGTAGCCTTTGTACTATTACCCTGCCTGATCCTGAATCTGTTTTTACTCAATAGCGACCCCGAACGCAGCTTTCTTCAGGCGCTGCGCTATTATTCCGGTCAATATTGGGGCCTGATTATCAGCAGTCTGATCGGAAGTGTATTCGGTGTGCAGTTACTGCTACATCTAAATGATGGCTATCTCAAACTGCTGATGGGGCTGTTTATTTTATGGTATGTGCTGGATCAGTTTCGCAGCCAGCCCCTGCGCATTCAGGCCAGTCTGAAAAACATGCTGCTGTTTGGTCTGCTGGCCGGTGTGATCGGCGGAGCCACCAATGCCATGGCACCCTTTCTGATGATGTACCTGCTGAGTACCGAACACAGCAAAACCGAAATTGTGCTGATCAGCAACTTGAATTTTGCGGTCAGTAAACTGATTCAGCTGCTGCTGCTTTACCCGGTGATGCTGCAATTTAAATCTGAACAATGGTCCTTACTGGGCTTATTAACCGTGGTGTCGCTGCTCGGGGTCTGGGCTGGCGGCCAGTTACGTACCCATATTTCCCAGCAGAAATTTCGCTGGCTGATTCTCAGCTTACTGGCCGTGCTCGGCGGCTCAGCCCTGTGGCAAGCTGTGCAACTCCTCAGGCAGAACCCGCATTTTTTTGTGGTTTAATCTTCACTTAGCTGCAAAATAATCAATTTATACTTTGCCCCCCTGCTTGAAAAATATTAAATAATAGGCCGATTACTCTAATTCCTATAAATCTATAAAAGGATCGTATATGAATACAGATACGTTAAAACCACCGGTCGAGGCCGCGCCGAAAGGCATTGTCAAAGGCTGGATTATTATTGTCATTGCCGCCCTGCTTTCTTGGGGCTTTTACCATATTTTGCCCTATGATGATTATGCCAATAAAGGCCTGAGCCTGCTGCTGTTTATCGGGATTTTATGGCTGACTGAAGCGGTGCATATCACCATTACCGCGCTGCTGGTGCCGGTGCTGGCCGTAGCGCTTGGCATGCCGATTGAAAATGCCAGCAAAGAACTGGTACCGATGACCACCACGCAGGCGCTGCGGACTTTTGCTGACCCGGTCATTTTCCTGTTCTTTGGTGGTTTTGCCTTGGCCACTGCCCTACATATCCAGAAACTGGACCGTAAAATTGCGATGTGGATTATTTCCATGTCTGGCGGGCATTTGGGGATTTCAGTGCTGGCCATTTTTGCCGTCACAGCTGCACTGTCGATGTGGATTTCCAATACCGCCACCGCAGCGATGATGCTCCCGCTGGCTTTGGGTCTGCTGTCGCACCTAGATTCAACCAAAGAGCGCTCTACCTTCGTCTTTATTCTTCTCGGGATTGCCTATTCGGCCAGTATTGGCGGCCTGGGAACGCTGGTCGGTTCACCACCGAATGCGATTGCTGCCAAAGCACTGGACTATGACTTCGCCGACTGGATGAAAATCGGTTTGCCGATGATGCTGATTTTACTGCCAGCCATGTTGGTCAGTTTATATCTGGTGTTGCGTCCGAAACTGAACCAGAAAATTCATTTTGAAACAGAAGTAATTCCATGGAACCGAACCCGTATCGCGACCATGATTCTGTTTATCTGTACCGCAATTGCCTGGATTTTTGGCAAAAAACTCAGCGAGAACTTTGGTATTTCATCTCCGGATACCTGGACCGCGCTGGTCGCCGCCTGTCTGGTGGTGATTTTAGGTACAGCCACTTGGAAACAGGTTTCTGAAAATACCGACTGGGGTGTATTACTGCTGTTTGGTGGTGGTTTAACCTTAAGTGCGATGTTAAAAGATTCAGGTGCATCGCTGGTGCTGGGTCAAACCGTTGCGGATGTATTTGGTACGGCATCACCGCTGGTGATTATTTTTGTGGTGACCATTTTCATTATTTTCCTGACTGAATTTACCAGTAACACCGCTTCTGCTGCACTGCTGGTACCGGTCTTTGCCGCCATTGCCGACCAGATGGGTATGCCAAAAGAAATTCTGGTGATTATTATTGGTATTGGTGCATCGTGTGCCTTTATGCTGCCTGTAGCAACACCGCCAAATGCAATTGTGTTTGGGTCCGGTCATATCAGACAGCGTGAAATGATGAGTGTGGGGATGGTGTTAAACATCCTGTGTACCTTCATTATTGCGCTGTTCGTGTACTGGTTCTTTAGCTAAACGCTCAGCATCCATCTAAAAGAGCACTGATTTCAGTGCTCTTTTTTTGTTTAATTTTTACCTATACACATTAAAAGTAGTGGGGGGTGAGTTCAGATCCAGCCAGTATGGCGGGTATTTTTTATGGAATGACAATTTCCCTCTCCTTTTCGGAGACAGGGAGAGGTGAAATTAAAGCCTCCACACCTCCCTTCTTGCGCTGCAAGATCAAGCCGTGCTGATCTCTTGCTCAGGGAGGCTTTGACTTGTTAAATCCCTCCAACCTCCCTTTGAGAGAGGGAAATTAAATCGCTACTAACTCCCGAATCCCTTTCTCCGGCATTTCCCTACCAGCACCTTGTGCAATCACCCGGCCACGCGCCATCACGGTATAGCCATCGGCCAGCTCTTCGGCAAAATCATAGAACTGCTCGACCAGCACAATTGCTATTTCGCCACTATCAGCCAGTTTACGAATCACCCGGCCAATATCTTTAATAATCGACGGCTGAATACCCTCGGTTGGCTCATCCAGAATTAATACCTTCGGTTCAGAAGCCAGCGCGCGGGCAATTGCCAATTGCTGCTGCTGACCACCGGATAAATCTCCGCCGCGGCGCTGCTTCATTTCATCCAGAACCGGAAAAATCTCGTACAGATGTTCCGGTACTTTTCGGGTTTTTGCGCCTTTAAATTTCGCCATCCCAATCAGGATATTTTCCTCAACTGTTAAGGTCGAAAAAATATCGCGGCCTTGTGGCACATAGGCCAAACCTTCACGCACGCGCTGCTCCGGACTAAGCCTGGAAATATCTTTGCCATCCAGCAGAATCTGCCCGGATTTAATCGGCAAAATGCCCATCAAGCATTTCAGCAAGGTGGTTTTGCCCACGCCATTACGCCCCAGCACCACTGAACATGCACCGACCGGAGCCTGAAACGATACATCGCGCAGGATATGACTGCCCCCATAAAACTGATTGACGTCTTTGACTTCTAGCATCGCGGTCTCCTTAACGTCCTAAATATTTTTCAATCACATCTTCATTGGCCTGAACTTCAGCCAATGTACCCTCTGCCAGAATGGCACCCTGTGCCAGCACCGTGACTTTTTCACTGATGGTGTCAATAAAGCTCATATCATGCTCAACCACAATCAAGGTATGATTTTTCTTCAGTTCCAGACACAGCTCCGCGGTACGTTCGGTTTCGGCATCGGTCATACCGGCCACCGGTTCATCCAGCAAAATCAGCTTGGGGCGCTGCATCAAGAGCATGCCAATTTCCAGCCACTGCTTCTGACCATGCGACAGCAATCCGGCTGGTTTATGCACCAATTCCTGTAAGCGGATTTGTGCTAGCGATTCTTCCAGTGCCTGTTGGGCATCGGGATCGAGCTTGCTAAATAGGCTTTTTTTTACCCGTTTATCTTTCGGGGCGGCAAGCAGCAGGTTTTCTATGACAGTAAAATTTTCAAATACTGTGGGTTTCTGGAACTTGCGTCCAATTCCGGCCTCGGCAATCTGTTCGGTGCTCATCTTGGCTAAATCATAGGTCTGGCCAAAAAAGGCACTGCCTTCGGTGGGACGGGTTTTACCGGTAATCACATCCATTAACGTGGTTTTACCGGCACCATTGGGTCCAATGATGCAACGTAATTCCCCTTCTTCGATATACAAAGACAAGTCGTTTAAGGCACGAAAGGCATCAAACCAGACACTGACTTTTTCCAAATACAGTGCAATACCGTGGCTAAAATCTGCGCCCTGTTCCTTGGGGCGGCCATAACCTTCAGCAGCATGGCCACCATGAGCTTGCAACAGTTCACTCATTCGCTCCGCTCCTTTTTAAAACGGTCAAACAGACCAATAATCCCTTTCGGCAGGAAGATGGTCACCACAATAAACAGCGCCCCTAAAATCAGTAACCACGCCTCTGGGGAAGCAGCGGTGAAATAGGTTTTGGCCGCGTTAATCACACCCGCGCCGAGCAAAGGCCCAATTAAGGTGCCACGACCACCCGCTGCGACCCAGACCGCCATTTCAATCGAGTTGACCGGGTTCATTTCACTCGGGTTGATGATGCCGGCTTGCGGCACATATAGCGCCCCGGCAATACCCGCGATCACCGCAGACAGTACCCAGGCCGACAGCTTGTACCACAGCGTGCGATAGCCCAGATATTGCAGACGGTTTTCACTGTCACGAATTGCACCCAGCACACGGCCATAAGGCTGATTCATCAGATGACGCAACCCGATAAAGCACAGCAGAAGCACCAGCGCGGTGATAAAACACAGGCTGGCCCGCATCGGCGCCGAGGTAATATCCATGCCCAAAATAGTTTTAAAGCCGGTAAAACCATTGTTGCCGCCGAAACCGGTTTCATTACGGAAAAACAGCAGTGCGGCAGCAAAGGTCATGGCCTGGGTGATAATCGAGAAATACACGCCCTTGATTTTGGAGCGAAAAGCAAAGAAGCCAAACACAAAGGCAATGATGCCCGGCACTAAAACGACCAGTGCAAGCGCCCACAGGAAATGTTCCGTACCGACCCAGAACCACGGTAACTCGGTCCAGCTTAAAAAACGCATAAAGTCTGGCAAGCCATCACTTGCAGATTGGCGCATCAGGTACATGCCAAACGCATAACCGCCCAGAGCAAAGTACAGGCCATGACCCAGACTTAAAATACCGGCATAGCCCCAGACCAGATCCAAGGCCAAAGCCACCAGTGCCAGACACATGATTTTGCCAATCAGGGTGACCCAATAAGCCGACAGATGCAGTGCCGAATCACTCGGCAACAGATGCAGCCACGGCAACAGCAGTAAAACTGCAAAACAGGCAGCAATGGCTGCTCCACTATAGGGTTTATCGGAAAGTAAATGTGTGATCTTCATGCGCTTACTCCACAAAACGGCCTTTGATGGCAAACAGACCTTGTGGGCGTTTTTGAATAAACAAAATCACAAGAACCAGAAGAATAATTTTGGCCAGTACTGCACCCATGCCAATTTCCAGCGCAGTCCCGCTAATACCCAGACCCAGTGCTGCCAGTACCGCACCCCAGACCTGACCAACCCCACCAACTACCACCACCAGGAAGGCATCAATAATGTAGTTCTGCCCCAAATCCGGGCCAACGTTCCCGACCTGCGCCAAGGCACAACCGGCAAGTCCGGCCAGTCCTGAACCCAGACCAAAAGCCATCATGTCGATGCGGCTGGAACGAATTCCGACGGCACGCGCCATCTGACGGTTTTGCGTTACAGCCCGCACAAACAGACCAAAACGGGTTTTATTGAGTAAATACACCAGCAACAACAGCACGGCGATGGTAAAGACAATAATTGCGATACGGTTATACGGCAGCATCAGGCTTGGGCTAATGGAAATGCCACCAGACAGCCAGGCAATATTGGACACCTCCACGTTTTGCGCGCCAAAGATCATCCGCACCAATTGCATTAAAATCAGGCTGACTCCAAAGGTGGCCAGCAGGGTTTCCAGCTGGCGGCCATAGAGCGGACGAATTACCGTGCGTTCAATCAGCATGCCAATTAAAGCGCTGACCAGAAAGGCTGCCGGAATCGCCACGATCAGGTACCAGTCCAGATAACTGCCAAAATGGCTTTTAAACAGGCTTTGCACCACATAGGTGGTATAAGCGCCAATCATGATCAGCTCGCCATGCGCCATATTGATGACTCCGAGCAGACCATAGGTGATGGCCAGTCCTAACGCCGCCAGCAGCAAAATACTGGCGGTACTGAGCCCGGAAAATAGATGGCCGGCCCATTCACTGGCCTGTAAGCGGGTCTGAATGGCGCTTTTGGCCTCCAGCAACACGGCTTTCAGTTCCGGATTCAGATTCGGCTGTTGCAGCTCCTGCTCCACCATGGCCAGTACATCGGGACGGTTGGAATCGGCCAGTACCTGGGCGGCCTGAATTTTCACCAGCACATCTGGCTGCTGATAATCCAGCCGTGCTTTGAGCTGGGCCAGACGCGCCTTCACCTTATTATTCCGTTCCTGTAAATACAGGCGATTGATCTGCGCCAGCTGTAATTCAGACAGATTGCTTTCATAAATATCGACAGCTTCAAGGCGCTCAGCCGCATCTTCTGACTGCATTTTTGAATGCGCCAGCGCAAAGGTCAGCGCTTTCTGCAAGGTATTCACCAGCGTGACCTGCGCCAGATCACTTGGCCAGTCGCTAACCGGCTCCAGTGCCGGATAATGCAGTAAACGCTCATCCGATTCCAGAATATAGGTTTGACCATTGGCGCCGCTATAGAGCTGCTGCTGTTCAACATATTGTGCAAGCTGATCCAGCTGTTCGAGGCTGCCGGGCCACTGGTTCAGTAAGGCACGGCGGCTGGCGAAATCACCTTGCACAAATTGCTGGATGGCATCGGCCTGTGTCACAGCAACGGCTGTCTGTGTTTGCGGCTGTTCGGCCTGAGCCAGCTGTATCGATAAAACTTGGGCAAAAATCAGAAAAATAGCGGCGATATTCACGCGAATATTCATTTTATATCCCCCTATTGTGTGTCCTCTTTTTTATAAGAAGGCAGAGAAATCGAAAAAAAACCTGCTGCCGAAGCAGCAGGCGTGATGTCAAACTTACTTCGGAAGGTAAGGACTCCAAGGTTCTGCCTGTAGGGTTTGCGGGGTTTTATAAACAATATCAAACTGGCCATCGGCACGGATTTGCCCGATCATGACCGGCTTATGCAAGTGATGGTTTGACGCATCCATTTTTAAGGTATAACCAGAGGGTGCTTTAAATTCCTGACCAGCCATGGCTGCACGGACTTGATCCACCTCGGTAGTGCCGGCTTTTTCTACCGCCTGCTTCCACATATTGATGCCGACATAGGTCGCTTCCATCGGGTCATTGGTCACCAGCTTGTTGGCATTTGGCAGTTTATAATCGACTGCGTACTGCTTCATTTTGTTGGTGAACTCGGTATTGACCGGATTTTTTACCGACATAAAGTAGTTCCACGATGCCAAGTGGCCGACCAGTGGCTTGGTATCAATACCGCGTAATTCTTCTTCACCCACCGAGAACGCCATCACCGGAATATCAGAAGCTTTGATGCCCTGATTGCCCAGTTCACGGTAGAACGGCACATTGGAATCGCCATTGATGGTGGAAATGACCGCAGTCTTTTTCCCAGCCGAGAATTTTTTAATATTGCTGACAATGGTCTGATAGTTGCTGTGCCCAAACGGGGTGTACTCTTCCATAATGTCCGCATCAGCAATGCCTTTTGATTTCAGGAAAGCACGCAGAATCTGGTTGGTGGTCCGTGGATAGACATAATCCGTTCCCAGCAGCACAAAACGTTCGGCCTGACCGCCCTCTTCACTCATCAGATATTCCACTGCCGGAATCGCCTGCTGGTTAGGTGCTGCGCCGGTATAGAAAATATTTTTCGACTGTTCCTGACCCTCATATTGCACCGGATAGAACAGCAGACCATTCAGCTCTTCCACCACCGGCAGTACCGATTTACGTGATACTGAAGTCCACGCACCAAAAATGACCGCGACCTTATCCTGAGTAATCAGCTGGCGCGCCTGCTCTGCAAACAGTGGCCAGTCAGAGGCCGGATCAACCACCACCGGTTCCAGCTTTTTGCCCAGCACCCCGCCATTGGCATTAATTTCATTGATTGCCATTAGCGCGGTATCTTTTAGCGAGGTTTCTGAAATGGCCATGGTGCCGGACAAGGAATGCAGGATGCCGACTTTAATGGTCTCACCGGTGCTGGCCGCTGGCTGGGCTGTGCTGGCACTGTCGCTACTTTCGGTCGATTTTGAGCAGCCGCTGAGCGCCACAACCCCGGCCATGCTGGCCACTAACATACTTTTTGAAAACAGATTGCGCTGGAACTTCATGAATTTCTCCACACTTATGCAGCACCTGAACATGGTGCCTGTTGTTCTATGACTGCAGCGGATAATTCAATTTCTATGCCAAACGCAAAACTGACAGGCAGATCTAGACGGGACAAGTAAGATTTAAATCATAAAAATTAGTTACTTATATTAATATAAAAAATGAAGCATAGCCCTTCAGCTACGCTGCACTGATCAGCACCACATACACCCAAGCAGAGTGCGCTCTAGAGTTTTTAGAGATATTGAAGGCTAAGGAGGCGCAAAAGTGAACAAAAAAAGTGCAACCCTATCCAGCCGTATTGCCTCATTTTGGAGAAAAAATCAGCGACATAAAAAAACCTGCACCAAGACGGGCAGGTTTTCTAAAATGATGAAAGTTTTAAGGTTTTAAACCACCAGATCAGCCAGATTGCCTTTTTGCTCTAGCCACTGCTTCCGGTCTGCGGAGCGTTTTTTGGCCAGCAGTTTATCCAGCAAACCGGCAGTGACATGAATATCATCCAGATCCAGTTGCACCAGACGGCGTGTATCCGGGTCCATGGTGGTTTCACGCAGCTGGCTGGCGTTCATTTCACCCAAGCCTTTAAAGCGGGTGATTTGCGGATTTTTGCTTTTGCATTTATTTAAAATGCCGTTGAGCTCATCTTCATCCAGTGCGTAATGTACATCTTTATTGTCATCAATCCGGAATAATGGCGGCATGGCCACAAATAAATGCCCTTCTTCTACCAAAGCCGGGAAATGTTTGACAAAAAGCGCACAGAGCAAGGTGGCAATATGCAGACCATCGGAGTCGGCATCGGCCAGAATACAGATTTTGCCATAACGCAGTTCAGACAAGTCATCTGAACCCGGATCAACCCCAATCGCAATGGCAATATCATGCACTTCCTGAGAGCCCAGCACCTCATCAGAAGACACTTCCCAGGTATTTAAAATTTTACCGCGAATCGGCATGATGGCCTGGAAATTCTTGTCACGTGCCTGCTTGGCCGAACCGCCCGCAGAATCCCCTTCGACAATAAACAGTTCCGATTCTTCACGGGTCAGACCGACACAGTCGGCCAGCTTGCCTGGCAGAGCCGGACCCGACACAATCTTTTTACGCTCGACTTTTTTGGCTGCTTTTAAACGGCGACCGGCCTTGGAGATGGCCATTTCTGCCAGTTGCAGCGCTATATCTGAATTCTGATGCAGCCATAAGGCAAAGGCATCTTTGGCAATATTCTGCACAATTCCGGACGCTTCACGGCTCGACAGACGCTCTTTGGTCTGACCGGAGAATTGTGGCTCCTGGAATTTTAGCGACAGGATATAGTTCACTCCATCCCAGACATCTTCGGCCGAGAGTTTCAAGTTACGCGGCAACAGGTTACGCAGCTCACAGAACTCGCGCATGGCATCGGTGATACCGGAACGCAAACCATTGACATGGGTACCGCCCTGCGCGGTCGGAATCAGGTTGACGTAAGATTCCTGAATGCTTTCACCGCCTTCAACATTCCAGCAAATCGCAAACTCTGCGCTGGCGCGTTCTGCATTGCCTGAAGAGACAAAGGCCGGCGCCGGAATAATCTCGCGGTCTTCCAGTTCATCCATTAAATAATCGACCAGGCCATTTTCAAACTGCCAGGTGATTTTTTCATCATTAATCTGGTCGATATAATTGATTTGCAGGCCAGCCGCCAAAACCGCTTTGGCTTTTAAATTATGTTTTAAGGCTTTTAAGGCAAATTTTGGCGAATCGAAATATTTGGCTTCCGGCCAGAAACGCACCAGCGTGCCTGACGCACGTTTTGGTGCTTTGCCTTCCAGCACTTCTAGTGGTCCAGTGGCTTCGCCCTGCTCAAAAGCCATTTTGTAGAGATTGCCCTGACGCTGTACATCCACTTCTACCCGGGTCGACAAGGCATTCACCACAGAAATCCCGACCCCGTGCAAACCACCGGAAAACTGGTAGTTATCGGTACTGAACTTGCCGCCGGCATGCAGCTTGGTCAAAATAATTTCAATTCCGCTCTGGCCATATTCCGGGTGAATATCCACCGGCATCCCGCGGCCATTGTCTTCTACTGCCAGCGAGCCATCTTTATACACGGTCACGCTAACTTTGGTGGCGTGTCCGGCCAGTGCCTCATCGACAGCATTATCAATCACTTCCTGCGCCAAATGGTTCGGACGCGAGGTGTCGGTATACATACCCGGACGGCGACGGACCGGATCGAGACCAGATAAAACTTCAAGAGATTGAGCCGTATATTGAGACACGTTGTACTGTTTCCTTATTTTAGGGAATCCGATAAAAACTGCAGCAGCATAGGTATTTTTAGCGCAAAGTTGTCCATCCCATGATTGCCGCGGGTTTCGGTCATGATCAGAGAGCTATGCTGGGCCTGGCTATAATAACGCTGTGCGTCACGATAATCCAAAACTTCATCGCCTTGCTGCAATAACACTAAAATTTTGTCTGCCTTTTCAACAAAAGGCACTGCCATCTGTTCCAGTTGCTGTAAATGTAGCCGCTCCAGCGTCCAGTGTTCATGCACTTTCAGCGGAATCTGCGCATCGCCAAACAGTTCCTGAAACAACTGCCATGGTCGCATAGCCGGATTAATCAGCACAGCCGGAACCGCATAGCGTGCGACCAGTTGTGTCGCATAGAAGCCGCCCAGACTGCTGCCGACCAGCGCTACCTGATCCAGCTGCTCAATCAGTGCAGATAAGTGCTGCATTACCTCGCGTGGCGGCGCATTCAGATCGGGCAGATGCACCTGAATGTCACTCCGCTGTGCCAGCGCTTGCCGCAACAGCTGGCCTTTGGCAGAAAAGGGATTGCTCCTGAAACCATGCAAATAAATTAAATTCATTGTGCTAATCGGATGTTATCCATGTTCATTGTTGTATTTACTTTTTTGAGACTTTGATCACATTCATGTTTTAATTTGTATGTCACAAATAATTGTTAGACAAAAAAATTAAAACTGGGGCGTCATCCTGGCTATTGTAAAAGTTGTTCGGGATGAATGATATAAAATTAAGCTTAGAAATTTATACCGTGAAGCCAACGAAAAAGAAAGTAGCCGCGACACTATTGTTAGGGGGCAGTAGCACATGCCAAGTTTAACGCCATTGCATGAAACTTATTGTAAATGGGACACCACACCGCCCAGCCAGGCCGATTTACTGGAAGGTCTGGCGCAGCTGTTAAGTATGCCGGTGCATCAGGTGGTCAAAGAGCTGGTGCAGACCATTCAGCGTGAGGTCTTGCTGAGCCTGTTTGGCATGAGTGAACAGCACTCCCGAAAATTCCAGAATATGTCGCCCATTCGCAAGCTGTACAGCCTGTCCTTTGATACCTTGCAAAACTATAGCAACTACCTGCTGGCGCCCAGCCTGCGTCAGGTGATTGACCGTTTTCCACGTTTACATGACAAGCCGCTGACACCGTATATGCATGCGCTGGTTGGTATTTTAAATGGTGTACTGGGTGATTATTTGCTGAATCAGCAAAATCCGCTGGCATTGCCAATGACCATTTATGACCACTACGGCAGTGTGCAAAAAGGCGAGCTGACCGGACAGGTGATTCTGTTTGTGCATGGCCTGTGTATGAACCATCTGGACTGGTCACATCAGCAATATGGTGGTATTGGCGAAAAACTGCTGGCACAGCGCCAGCGCAACACCATGCTGTATTTAAATTACAATACCGGACGGCGTATTTCCGCCAATGGTCATAGTCTGGCCAATACCCTGGAAGATCTGATTCAGCGCAATCCGAATATCACCAGCATCAGCCTGATTGGACATAGCATGGGCGGGCTGGTGTCACGCAGTGCCCTGTTTTATGGCAAGCAGGATTTACATGAGTGGATTCATATGGTCGATAACCTGGTCTGTCTGGGTTCGCCGCATCATGGTGCAGCGCTGGAGCGTTTCGGCTTTCACTTGCAGGACAAACTGGGGCGTTTCCCGTTTATGAAAATTGTCGGGCATGTGGTGAATATCCGCAGTAACGGCATTCTGGATTTACGTTATGGCAGCGTGCGCGATGATGACTGGGAACACAATGAAGCGCGAATTGGTGAAATTGATGATAACCGCAAACCGGCGCCGTTTCCCTCGCATATCAATGCCTTTTTGGTGGCCGGCACCATTGAATATGAAAACAAGCGCAACCGCACCCGCAAAGTGATTGGCGATTATCTGGTCAGTGTCAAAAGTGCGCTGGGTGAACATCCGAACCCGCGTTTTCAGCTCAAACTGCCAGAATCGCATAAGGCGGTATTTTATGGTCTAAATCATATGGAAATTCAGTACCATTCCAGCGTGGCCGAGCAGATTGTGAAATGGTTTTATCCGGAAAATGATGACCGGGTCAATGAACAGGTGCGTGAATATATTGTCAATTTAGAAAGTATTGAAGGCATTGCCCTGACTTAAAAATTGATGCGCTACAATTAAAACAGGAGGGTCATCGCCCTCCTGTTTGTTATTGATCTGGAGACAATATTATTTCTTTTTTACCGGCTTGGTTTTGGCCGCAGTATAGGGATAGGTACGGATTAACTGCCAGATACTAATAATCGTTAGCACAATAAAGAACACTAACGACCAGACCGGCAAGGATTGGCCCAGAAAAGTCCAGTCAATCACTGCACATTCGCCAGACCCAGACAGCACCTGTTGCAGCACCGCTTTCATTGGCAAGGCATCGACCAGATAATCCAGTCCCGGGCCACAGCTTGGCACCTGATCTGGCGGCAGGTTTTGCAGCCAGACATGCCGCGCGGCAACACCGGCCGACCATAAAATGCTTAAGCTGCCCAAAAAGGCATACAGCCGTTTAAACGCCCCCGAAAGCGGGTTGTGGAGCAGCGCGATCAGGGAAATGATCCCCAGACCAATCAGGCCGACACGCTGGAAAACACATAATGGACACGGCGCCAGACCTTGCACATGCTCAAGATACAGGGCGAAGGCCATCCCCACCACACTGGCACAAAACAAAACACCACTCACGAAGCGATAACTCCATTGCATGGTCAATCCTCTTTCTGTTTTTATCGGTACTGAGTCAGAAACTGCTCAAAACTCAAGGTCTGTTCCTGCTCAAGTTGCTGTTGTTGTTGCAATGATTGCTGGGCCATTTCTTCAAAATAGGCCAGCGTTTCCGAGCTTAATACATGCGCCTGATAGACGTCGGCATGTTGCTGCGCCATATGGCTGCCAAAATTCCAGGTGCCGCCCTGATGTAAGGTATCTTCAATCACCTGCGCGGATAGCGTCGCATCGACTTCATCAATCCGGCCGAGCATGGTCGCCAGACCCTGACTATATAGCGTTGTGGCATAGGCCTGATCCAGCAGTTCAGCCAAAGGCTGCATGGCCTGAACATGACTACGGCTCCAGTCTTCAATCAGATAGGACTGGCCATCTGCCAAAATGGTGGCATTTGGCGCACGGCCACGATTCACGACTTCGGCCTGATTGCGCTCAATAATGTCCTGTTCATCATCCAATAACGCCGGGCTGTCTTTCAGCAGACAGTACAGCGCCAGCACTTCCAGGAAGCCGGCGGTGTGTTCATCAATCCCGATCGGGCTATACGGATTGACATCGACCGCGCGTAATTCGACATAGCCAACACCCCGATTGGCCAGCGCCTGCGATGGCGTTTCACCCGCCTGCGGCACTTGTTTTGGACGCACCAGACTGTAGTATTCGTTTTCAATTTGCAGCACGTGATCATTGATCTGAATCGGCTCACCCTGTGCATCATTCAGGCCCAAACGGCTAAATGGCAGATATGGGGTTTTGACGGCTTTTTGCAGACCCTCTAAATAACCACTCAGGTTGTTATAGTGAATCCCGAGCTGTTTTTGCGCGGAATTCTGATAACCAAAACGGCCCATGCGCAAGGCGGTGGCATATGGCAGGAACAGCGTGCCGCGTACCAGTGGCAGCAAATGATGTTCACGGCCGGTCATAAAACACTGACACACCGATGGACTGGCACCGACCACCAGCATCACCAGTGGGGTCAGGCGAATAAAATTACGGATTAAACCGAAATAGCGATGGCTGCGATAATCCTGCAGGCTCAGATTTTTGAGTGCCTCATCGCTTTCTTGTTGTTGCAGCGCTTCAAATAAGGCATCCGGGAAAGACAGATTATAATGCACCCCGGAAATGGTCTGCATCCGGCGTCCATAGCGCACCCCCAAACCATGACGGTATAAGGTCTTGAAGCGGCCAATATTGGAGCTGCCATATTGCGCCAGCGGAATGCGTTCTTCGGCATCATCCAGCATACACGGCATTGACAGCGGCCAGAGTTTTTCTTCATGTTCCAGCTGACGGTGCACCACGGCATGAATATCGCTTAAATAATTCAGTGCGCCCGGAATACTGTCCTGCGGCGGAGTAATAAACTCCATTAATGCTTCGGAATAATCGGTGGTGATATGCGGATGAGTCAGTGCCGAACCCAAGCCCTTCGGATGGGCTGCCTGAGAGAGAAATCCATTGCTTTGCATACGCAGGCTTTCACGCTCAATACCGCGCAACATGCCGCGCAGTAGCGAAGAATCCACCCAAGTCGTTAAAGTATCTTGAGAGGTCGATTCGGGTTGACTCATTACAATCTCGCTTATCGCAAAAAACTACTAAAGAAAATCATCGGTTTATATCAGTATAACGCGATTTAGTGCCGGCACATTACATCCTGTATAGTTTTCAAACAAACCCACAACTTTATTTTTGGCAATTTTTTATCACAAAGTTGCTCTATAAGACATGTGAAATTTGTGATTTTATAATCAAAAGAACAGAGGTAAATAATAAAGCGTATGAATTATCAGGATTTTTTAGATTTTTGGTTTTCTCCTGCTGCAGAACCGAACTGGTTTGTCAAAAGCGCAGAGTTTGATGCCGTGCTTGCAGAAAAATTTACCGATGTACTGCAACAAGCGGCACAAGGAGAACTATGGACATGGCGCGAAACACCCGCAGGTCGTTTGGCTGAAATCATTGTTTTAGATCAATTATCACGTAATTTATACCGTAATGACCCGCGTGCCTTTGCCCAAGATGGAATGGCCTTGGTGTTGGCACAAGAAATGATTCACTTAAAATTGGATCAGGACTTAAACCCAACCGAACGTCGTTTTCTATATATGCCGTTTATGCACAGTGAATCCAAACGTATTCACGAAGTCGCATTAACGTTGTTTGAAAGTTTGAATGACTCCACCGTGTTGGGCTATGAACTGAAACATAAAGTGATTATTGAGCGCTTTGGCCGTTATCCACATCGCAATCAAATATTGGGACGCCAATCAAGCGCAGAAGAATTGGAGTTCCTGACCCAACCGAACAGCAGTTTTTAATTAAAACGCGGTTCATTCTCCCCTTGCAGTATCTTCACAGGAGAACAGCATGAAACATCTAATTCTTGGTTTAGGCCTCGGGCTCAGTCTGCTGCTGGGCGGCTGTGCCACCACACCATCCAAGCCGCTGACCTTTGACCAGCTGGGTCAATATTCGGTGACGCCGCTGAACAGCCAGACCTATCGCATCAGTTTTCAGGCCCGTCCCAACATGAGCTTTGGCACCGCCGAAGAAATTACCCTGGTCAAAGCTGCGCAAACCACGCTGCAACAGGGCCATACCTTCTTTAAAGTGCTGGATGATCCAAGTAACCGCAGCCAGCAGCCACCGCGTCAGGCTGTGGTCTATCCGGCACCGAGCTTTTATCCTTATGGCTATTATCGTCGCCATCCGGCTTTCTGGCCTGACCCATTTTATGACTACCCGCAGGTCATTAATGTTGACCCGATTCAGGTTTCCTATACGATTCAATGTTATAAAGATCAAAAAAGCGCCCCAAGTGATGCCTTTGATGCTCGCCTGATCTTGCAGTCACTGGGTGGAAAATACGGGCTCAGTCCAGGCGGTCAGGTGTTACAGCCACCGGTAGCCACTTCAAACTAGGGAAACATGCATGCAGACAGCGCCAGCACCGACTTCTCCAAACCTGCAACGCAGCAAGCGTTTTGCCACCATGGCCCTGATCACGGCCGTGCTGGCCTGGATCTGTTTAATGGTGCTGGCCAAACTGCTGCCCGACTATATCTGGCTGATTCATATTCTGATGCTGTCGGCTGAAGCTGGCGTGGTCGGCGGGCTGGCTGACTGGTATGCGATTACTGTGCTGTTTCGTAATCCCTTTGGCCGGCTGCCCATTCCCAAGTTTCTGCGGGACCATACTGAAATTATTCCGCGCAACAAAGACCGTATTGCCGAATCGATGGGACGTTTTGTTCAGGAAAATTTCCTGTCACCGCAAATTGTACAGCGCAGCCTGCACAATACCGATGTATCGCTGGCCGTGGGTAAATGGCTGGCCAATCCACAGAACAACCAGCAGGTCAGCCAGCTAATTCAACAGACCGTACCGAAGATTTTTGAATTTGTCGGGCAGGAACAGATTGGCCGCTTTATCCAGAACAACAGCGTGCAATGGGTCAAAAATACTGACATTAATTATCTGGCCAGTGAAATGCTGCGCGCAGTGCTGGAAAATGATTTCCATCAGGATGTGCTGCAACGCGGGCTGGATCTGGCGCATGACTGGATGCTGCAACATCCGGAAGAAACCCGCGAGCTGACCCGCACCCTGTTTAAAGAACTGGGCGTGTGGCGTCTGGCCAGAGGTGCCAGCTGGATTGGTATTGATGTACAGCAGCGCACCATCGACTCTTTACTGGAACGGGTCGATTCGATGCTGGCCGATCCCGATCATCCGTGGCGACAAAAAGTGGAAGATATGGCGCATCAGCTGATGCAACAGCTGGCCGATCAGGACAGTGCCGCCAGCCAACGCCTGAACCAGACCAAAAATGCCTTGCTGGACAGTCCGCAAGTGCTGAATTTTATTAGTGGTGCAGTGGTGATTTTGTGTGATGCAATCCGGGCAGATCTGGAAAAACCCGATTCCGGTATTGCGGAAAACCTGCGCGTGGCCATTCAGCAGGTCGGTGAGAACATTATCAGTAACGGCGCCGTACGCCAGTTGCTGAATGACAAAATGAGCGGCATCGCCGTCAATCTCTCTGACCAGTACAGTGAAAAAGTGATCCGTTTTATTAGTGAGCGGATTCATGAATGGGATTCACGCGAGATGATTGGCAAAATTGAAAACGAAGTCGGCGGCGACCTGCATATGATCCGGGTCAATGGCGTGGTGGTGGGGGCCTTTATTGGTCTGGCACTGGGGATTATCCGGGCGCTGGTCGAATTGATTTAATTCAGTTTTTTTCGCTCACCGCTTCAATTGCTGGCGGATGGCGGCTTATCATGCGATGTGCATACACAATAACGGTAGTCAATGGTCATGCTTGAACTTCAATCTAAACTTCCTGCGCTTGGTGTGACCATTTTTAGTGTCATGACCACCCTGGCCCAGCGCCTGAATGCCCTGAATGTGTCACAGGGTTTCCCCGATTTTCCGGCCCCACCGGCCCTGTTGGAGGCCCTGTGTCAGGCGACACGAGAGGGCCAGAACCAGTATCCACCCGGCGATGGGCTGTTATTGCTCAGAGAACAGCTGGCCACGCAAAAGCAGCAACAGACCGGCCGTTCGTTTGATCCTCACACCGAAATCAGCATTACCGCCGGCGCGACCATTGCCATTTTCTGTGCCATTCAGGCAGTAGTGCAGGCCGGGGATGAAGTGATTATTTTTGATCCCAGCTATGACAGTTATGCACCCACCGTGCAACTGGCCGGCGGGAAAGCTATCCATCTGGCCTTGCAGCCGCCCCATTTTCAGGTCGACTGGAATCAGGTCAAAGATGCCATTCATGATCGTACCCGCATGATCATCGTCAATACCCCGCATAACCCGAGCGGTACGCTGTGGTCAGCCGAGGACTGGCAGACCCTGATTGAGCTGATTCAGGATCGCAATATTGTCGTACTGTCCGATGAGGTCTATGAACATCTGGTCTATGACGGCCAGCAGCATTATTCAGCGCTTGATTTTCCGGCCCTGCACGAGCGCAGTTTTGTGATTGGTTCTTTTGGTAAAACTTTTCATGTCACCGGCTGGAAAACCGGTTATTGCATGGCTTCACCGGCTTTGATGCAGTTGTTCCGGCAGGTTTATCAGTTTGCCAATTTCTGTGGTGTGACCCCGGTGCAAGTCGCGCTGGCACAATTTATGCAACAGCATCCGGAACATATTGCTGAACTGGCCGCGTTCTATCAGGCCAAACGCGACCGCTTTCAGGCCGGTATCCAGCACTCCCGTTTTCAGTGGATTCCCGCGCAAGGCACCTATTTCCAGAATCTGGACTATCGCGCCATCCGCCCGGATTTAAATGATCTGCAGATGTGCCAGTATCTGGCCGAGCAGCACAAGATTGTGGCGATTCCGATTTCTGCTTTTTATCAGACCCCGCCGGATGATTTACGCCTGATTCGGGTCTGTTTTGCCAAAAAAGATGAGACGCTGGATCGGGCCGCAGAGATTTTCTCGGCCTGTTAACATGAGTACGTAAGATCAGCTAAGTTACGCAATTGCTAAGGCTTTTTGCTACAGGCTCATGCTAGGGTAAAGCCATTCATGCACACGATCATAAACCGGTTACAGGATTGCTCATGCCGCAGCATCAACCTTTGGTGAATCAACACAAGCTCTGGAAAACCTTCCTGATTTTCCTGCTGCCGCTGATTGCCACCAATATTCTGCAAAACCTGTCTGGCACCATCAACACCGTCTTTGTTGGCCAGATGATGGGTGTCGATGCCATTGCAGCAGTGGCGGTATTTTTCCCGATTCTGTTCTGTTTGATGGCTTTTGTGATCGGGCTTTCCGCGGGTTCAACCGTGCTGGTTGGCCAAGCCTGGGGCGCGCAGAATATTGAAAAAGTGCGTTGTGTGGTCGGCTCGACCCTGTTTATGACCCTGATTGGCGGTACCATCATTGCCATTCTGGGCGTGATTTTCGCCAAATCCATTCTGCTAGCCTTAGGTACCGATCCGCAGGTGATGCATCTGTCGTTGCCCTATGTGCAATGGATGCTGGCCGGCAGTCCGCTGCTGTTTGTCTATATTATTTACACCTCTATTTTACGCGGCGTGGGCGACAGTATTACCCCCCTAATTGCCTTAGGCATGACCAGCCTGATCGGGCTGTTTATTACCCCGGTGCTAATTGCCGGCTATTTTGGTTTTCCACGTCTGGGGATTATTGCTCCGGCCATTGCCACCATTATTGGTTATCTGGCGGTGCTGATTTTTCTGGCGGTGTATCTGAACAAGAAAAACCATCCGCTACGACCGGATTGGCAATTGCTGAAAAATATTCGCCATCAACCGATCTTGAGCAAGATTATTTTACGTCTGGGTATTCCGACCGGCATTCAGATGGTCACCACGTCGGTGGCCGGTCTGGTGATTGTCGGGCTGGTCAACCGTTATGGCGCTGAAGCCACAGCGGCTTATGGTGCGGTGAATCAGGTGCTGAACTATATTCAGTTTCCGGCGCTGTCGATTGCCATTGCCGCCTCTATTTTTGGTGCGCAGGCGATTGGGGCTGGCAAGTCCGATTTACTGGCCAAAGTCACCCGTACTGCTTTGGGCATGAACCTGATGATTACCGGGATGCTAGTGGTGCTGGCCTATTTATTCTCGAAATATTTAATGGCGCTGTTTATTACCGACCCGCAGGTGGTCGAGCTGGGCCAGCAGCTGCTGTTTATTGTATTGTGGTCAATTTTGTTCTTTGGTGCCAGTGCCATTTTCGCTTCGATTATGCGCGCCAGCGGGACTGTCACGGTACCAATGATTCTTAATGTGCTGGCAATTTTGCTGATTGAAGTACCGTGTGCCTATCTGTTCAGTCAGTGGTGGGGATTACAAGGCATCTGGTATGCCTATGCGCTGGCCTTTGTCAGTCTGTGTATTTTACAAGGCCTGTATTATCAGTTTGTCTGGAAGAAAAAGACCATTGAGGTGTTGATTTGACGGCAGGAGATAGCGCCTGATTAATTTCCTGAATCACCGCTTGCGCTAATTGCGAAGATAATTGAATACCCTGAATCTCAGCGCCAATACGGCCATTAATCGGTTTGACCTGAATATGTTGATAGTCATAGCTCATGTTAAATTTCCTTCATTTCTCTTTTGATGTTTTTAAAGGTTTCCACTCGGGATGAGCTGATGATGTCAAAACGGCTTATTCAAATCTGTCAAAAACTTGACAGTTTTATTCTGAACTTCAGATAAATAAAAAATGAAATGTGCTGAACAGCCACAAAAAAGCCCGCTTAGCGCAGGCTTCTTTCAAATACAATTCATTTACGGCCTTTGCCCAGCTGGGTCGCCACCGCCATCACCCGCTGATAGCCACTAGGGACAATCCGCTGAATTAAATCAATGGCTTTGGCATCATTACCAATCAACAAACGGCGTTTATCTTTTAAAACCGCATCCAGAATATCGCGTGCCGCATGCTCTGCCGGATAACGCAATAATTTATTAAAAGAGCGTATCGACTTTTCTGAATTCATGCCCAGACTGCTCAGACTGTCATTCATTTTCGCGGCGTTGGCAATATTGGTCCGAATCCCGCCCGGATGCACACACAGCGCACTCACGCCACAGTTCTGGATATCCAGTTCCTGACGTAACGACTCGGTATAACCACGTACCGCAAATTTGGTCGCGTTATAGGCCGATTGGGTCGGCTGCGCAGTAATCCCGAACAGGCTGGAAATATTGACAATATGGCCATCACCAGTCTGTTTGATATACGGCAAAAATTCTTTGGTGCCATGCACCACGCCCCAGAAATTAATCCCGACAATCCACTCCAGGTCTTCATAAGAGGCACCTTCAACGGTCGATCCTAAGGCCACCCCGGCATTGTTAAAAATCATATTGACTGAGCCATGATCCTGCACGGTCTGTTCAGCCCAGTGCTTCATAGCCGCCCGATCTGCCACATCCACCTGCGCCGTGGTCACTCGCACGTTATAATCACTCAGCAAGGCTTTGGTTTTAGCCAAACCTTCTTCATTAACATCACTTAAAGACAGATGACAGCCCTGCTGGGCCAATAATACGGCCAGCTGCTGGCCAATGCCTGAACCTGCTCCGGTAATCGCCGCGACTTTATTTTTAAAATTTTTCATTCCGCTTCCTTTTTATGGATGGTCTTGCTGCGTCCCTCAGGCATGGCAGCGCACTTCAATTTCACCACTCAAATATAATTTTGACAATAATCATTGTCAATGCAAAAGCCCGCAGATTTCTGTCTGCTGCGTTCAAATCTGAATGCCAAACTTCGCACTTAGCGCAAAATCTTGTTAATCTATAGCAATATAGGATGTGAACTGGCCTTTTTACTATGACCGAAGCACAACACCCCACTCCCCCAAATGCGCAGAATACCCAAAATAAAGAGCGCCAATTTAAAGGATTATCGCTGAGCGAGCGCAAACAGCTACGCCGGGAAAAACTGATTGAAGCCGGCCTGCACGCCTATGGTACGCATGGTTTTTTTGCGGTCACGGTGAAAGATATTTGTACCGAGGCCAAACTCACCGAGCGCTATTTCTACGAATCCTTCAAAAAAAGTGAAGACCTGTTCCAGACCATTTTTTTACAGCTGATTGATGCACTGCAACACAATGTGATGCAGGCCATCATGCAGGCCTCGACCAATCCGCAAAAAATGATTGAAGCCGGTTTAACTGCCCTGCTGACTACGCTCAAAGACAACCCGCAGATGGCTCGGATTATTTATATTGATGCCATGCTGGTACAGGAACTGCACAACCAGGCCACCATTCAGGAAAGCATGGCGCGCTTTGACCGCATGATTCAGGCCTTTGTCATGCTAATGATGCCAAACCTGCAGCATTCAGAACGCGAACTGTCATTAATTGCCAGCGGCCTGAACGGTTATGTCACCCAAATTGCCATCCGCTGGGTCATGAGCGGCTTTAAGCAGTCAATGGATGAAGTGCTCAGCGCCTGTAGCGTGGTGTTCATTTCCCTGCTCGAACATTTTTCCGAAGCGGAGCCAGAAAGTAGCAAAAAAGCCTGAATCCCTGTCATCAAACTGCAAGAAAAATTAAATATTTGAATCTTTTATTTAAATTTTTTTAAATGAATTCCGGATTCAGCCCATTCTGTACAAAAAATTGTCACAAAACATTGCGAAAATAGCGCTGTCTGCCCTTTCTGCAATGATACTGTCATAATTAATCTTTGTAATAAGCCTGTCATAAATATAAACGGTTCACCGTTCACTTATAGGGTATTGCGTTGTGAAAGATGACTACATTTTAATTGTCGATGATGAACTTCCAATCCGAGAGATGATCCATACCTCATTGGATATGGCCGGCTTTCATTGCTTACAGGCCGAAGATGCCAAACAGGCGCATCAGATGATCGTCGATCAACGCCCGGCACTGATTTTGCTGGACTGGATGATGCCTGGCGGTGTCAGCGGTGTTGATTTATGTCGTCGTTTAAAACGTGATGAAAACCTGGCGGAAATTCCGGTGATCATGCTGACTGCACGCGGTGAAGAAGACCACAAGGTTCAGGGTCTGGATGCCGGTGCCGACGACTACATGACCAAACCGTTTTCTACCCGTGAGCTGGTATCACGCATCAAAGCCGTACTGCGCCGTGCCAATGCCCTGAATGGTGAAAAAACCATTGATGCCAACGGCCTGATTCTAGATCCGGTCAGCCAGCGCGTCAGCTTTGGCGACAACATTCTGGACATGGGTCCAACCGAATATCGTCTTTTGGCCTTCTTTATGACGCATCCGGAACGTGCCTATACCCGTGCACAACTACTTGACCAGGTCTGGGGTGGCAACGTATATATTGAGGATCGTACCATTGATGTGCATATTCGTCGTTTACGCAAGGTGCTGGAGCCATTTGGCGCAGACCGCTTTGTACAAACGGTTCGTGGCACTGGATACCGTTTCTCAACCCGTGCGGATGTCGCCTTAGGTTAATCGCTTTTTATGTATGAACCATACCCTGTCCCCGAACTGGCCCGTGACCACAAGAATGTCCGTTACAGCAGTTTGTGGACTTTTGCCAAACAAGATCTCCGTTTACTGATCTTTTTTTTAGTAATTGCAGGTTTTATTGGTCTCGGGATCGAACAGTTCTGGATCTGTATTTTTATTGGCTTTCTGGCGTTTTTCGCCACCCAAATGCGCTCCCTCTATCTGGTCAATGACTGGATTGCCAACCGTCCCTATGATGTTCCCCCCAATTTGCATGGCATTTGGGGGGCTTTATTATTTAATGTCTACCGCTCGCAGCGTCAGGAACGTATTGTCCAGGCCGAAATGGTCGGGCTGATTGACCGCGCTCAGTCGTCACTAGTGGCCCTGGCCGAAGCGGTAGTGCTGATTGATGATAACCATCAGATCGAATGGTGGAACCCGGCAGCAGAGCGCCTGCTCGGCATTCAGCCACTGGATCGTGGTCGCAATATTTTAACCATTTTGCGCCAACCGGCATTTATTGAATATTTTCATCATATTGATCAGGCACCAGATGGCTTGAAAATCAAATCGACCGTGCTGGATGAACACTATGTGCAGGTCAAAATGACCCGCTTTGGTGGCGAAAGCCGCCTGCTGGTGGCACATGACATGACCCGGATGCACAATCTGGAACAGATGCGCAAAGACTTTGTCGACAATATCTCGCACGAATTACGCACCCCGCTGACCGTACTGAGTGGCTATATTGAAACCTTTACCGACCAGGAAGACATGAATCCGCGCTGGAAACGTGCCTTTGAACAGATGCAGTCGCAAACCCGGCGTATGAATGCGCTGGTCAATGACCTGCTGCTGCTGTCGCGTCTGGAAAATGAAAAGACCATTGCTAAAAACCAGATTATTGACATGCCAAGTCTGATGAACCAGCTGTTTGATGATGCGCATGCCTACAATATTGATTATGGCCATACCCTGAATCTGGATATCGACAGTCATTGCGACCTGATTGGCTCCGATATGGAACTGGCCAGTGCCTTTAGCAATTTAATTACCAACGCCATCAAATACACCCCGAAAGGCGGCACCATTACCATTGGCTGGCATGATGATGGCGAGCATGGCTATTTTAGCGTGCAGGACACCGGCATCGGCATTGATCCGAAACACCTGCCGCGTCTAACCGAACGTTTTTATCGGGTAGATAGCGCGCGTAGCCGTCAGACCGGCGGTACCGGTTTAGGGCTGGCCATCGTCAAGCATGTCTTGATGCAGCACAATGCCCATTTAGAAGTCGAGTCCAAAGAAAATAGCGGCTCAACCTTTAAGGCCGTCTTTCCCAAAGAACGGCTGTATAGCCTTTAAACCGAATACCCATAAAAATGCCCGGATTAATCCGGGCATTTTTCATTTCAATACAAACAGCTTAGAGGCGATGACCCATGGCTTTGCCCATTTCCACCAGAGAATTGGCCTGATACTGCGCATCCCACTGCATTTTATCCTGTTCAAATAAAATCACTGCGGTAGAACCGAGATAGAAACGACCCAGCTCGGCGCCTTTTTCCAGGAACAGGTCATGCTGGTTCAGCTCCAAACGGCCCGATGGTTTGACCTTGCCGGTGGCAACCGTTTCAATACCGGCCACAATCATGGCACCCACCAGCACCACCGCCATCCGGCCCATCTCGGTATCAAACAGGCAGACCATGCGTTCATTACGGGCAAACAGTCCCGGAATATGTTCTGCCGTGGTCTGGTTCACTGAAAACAGCTCGCCCGGTACATACAGAGTTTCAGTTAAGGTACCGGCAAATGGCATATGCACCCGGTGATAATCCCGCGGTGATAAATACACAGTGGCAAACTGGCCATTTTTAAACGGCTCGGCCAGCTGTGGATCGGCAATCAGGTTTTCAACCGTAAAGTTCTGGCCTTTGGCCTGAAAAATTGCACCATCTTCAATTTTACCCAGCTGGGAAATCGCGCCATCAGCCGGAGAAACAATGCTGTTCGGATCGGCATCGACCACACGCACCCCATCTTTTAAGGCACGGGTAAAGAATTCATTAAAGGATTTGAATTTCAGGGCATTGCCTTGCTCGGCAATCGACATATCAATTCCGTACTGCATTTTAAATGCCTGAATTACTGCGTTTTTCACCATCGGGTGTTCACTGGCAGCAATTTTACCCACCACACGAGACAACTGGTGCTGGGGTACCACGCGCTGGGCCTGAATAAATAATTGTTTTTTTAAACGAGATGTGAGGCTCAAGACGGCAACTCTCCGGTAATGATAGGACTGTCGAGGCGATTGCCCCATTCACTCCACGCACCTGCATACGCCCGGATTGGCCAACCCAGTAAACGGCCCAGAATATAGGCCAGACCGGAACGATGATGAGACTGGCAGTACACCACCACCGGTTGGCTTAAATCAAAGCCAAGTTGTTCCAGACGTTGCTGCGTGCGTTCTAGCGGATGCAATTTTAAATGATTTTCGCGGTCAAGGGCAGTACTCCACTCGAAATGTCGGGCGCCCGGCATGTGACCGCCGCGTCGCGCCGCCAGTCGCTGTCCGCTATATTCTTCTGCAGTGCGGCAATCCCAGAGTTGCAGTTCAGCACTTTGTACCTGCTCTAATAACGCATCATATTGAATTTGATACTGATCATTCAGCTGTACCGGCACCAAATGCTCAACCGGCGCAAAGCTCGGCAGCTCCGACGAGGTCGGCAGACCGGCCGCCAGCCAGGCATGAATCCCGCCATTGAGCAGGCTAGTGTTTTCAAAACCTAAACAATGTAAATTCCACAGCAAACGCCCGGCCCAGGCTCCGCCTTCATCGTCATAGGCCACCACATGATGCTCAGGGGAAATATTTAAATAGCGGATCAGTTCTTCCAGGCCGTCCTGCTCCGGCAATAAACCCGAAGCATACTCTTCCTGACGCAGCAATAGTTTTGGCTTTACATGTAGCGCATGTGGAATATGCAGCTGTTCATAGACCGAGTTGCGGCTTAAATCGACAATACGTAATTTTTCACTGCCTAAATAGGGCACCAGGTCTTCGGCTTCAATCAACAGACCGAAATTGATCGTGGCATCATTCATCGTGGTTGTATGTTTTATCACTATCCTTGTCCCTGATGTTAGCACAAGTCATTTTTAGGATTATCCTGAATTTCTGCATTCCTTGCGCAGAAAAATGGATAGAGGTCAACGCGCCAGCAGGGAGATGGCGAGGTCCAGCATCGGCTGAACCTGGCCTGTATTTTTGCTTATTCCTGAATATCAAACACCTGACGCAAATAAGCGAGGAAGGTGTCGTTGTCGGTCATGGTTTTGCCCGGACTGTCGGAAATTTTGGCCACCGACTGACGGTTACATTCCACCAGCTTTAACACAATATTCAGCGGGGTTTGTCCCATATCATTGGTCAGGTTGGTGCCAATCCCGAAACTGACCTGGAAGCGGTCTTTAAAGTAGTTGTGTAGCGCCCAGGCTTTTTCCAGGGTCAGGCCATCACTAAAGGTCAGCATCTTGGTTTTGCTGTCAATTTTCAGCTTTTTATAATGGGCATAGGCTTTGTCGCCCCAGCTATACGGGTCGCCACTGTCATGGCGCAGGCCATCAAACAGTTTGGCAAAATACAGGTCAAAATCACGCAGGAAGGCATCCATCCCGACCACATCGGTCAGGGCAATCCCCAAGTCACCCCGATATTCCTGTACCCAGGTTTCCAGCGCCGCTTTCTGGAAGTCGCGCAAACGCACATCCAGCGCCTGAAAGGCCTGTAAAAATTCATGCGCCATGGTGCCAATTGGAGTAATGCCAAGCTTTTTGGCCAGCAGCACATTGCTGGTACCGCGGAATACGCCCGGCGCGGCGGCATTAATCTGCTGCACCACATGCTTTTGCCAGGCAAAGCTGTAACGGCGGCGTGTACCAAAATCCGAAACCAGAAACGGCGGATCTTCTGGATTCTGCTCAGCGGCATATTGCTGTACCAAGGCCACTTTGGCCTGTAGACGGCGTTCACCTTCGGCCAGCACCTCGTCACTGCGAATACGGCTGAAATACAGCTCATTGACAATGGCTAGCACAAAAATCTCGAACATCATGGCCTGAACCATCGGGCCTTCTACCACAATATCCAGACGCCCTTCACTGTCGATGCCGGCACGAATAAAACGGCGTTTGAGCTGGAACAGCTCCAGATAATCCACAAAATCACTTTTGATAAAACGCAAGCTGCGTAAATACTGTAGTTCATCTTCTTTAAATTTCAGCTGGCACAGCAGATCAAGCTGATGGTTCAGATCATCCAGGATATCCGTGAGTGGATAAACCGTATCTTCAAGATTACGGCAACGGAAATGATAAAGACTGTGCGTTTGCGGAAACTTGTGTAATACCACTTGTAACATGGTGAATTTGTACAAGTCAGTATCAAGCAGGGATTGGATGATTGGCGCCATAACTTAGGAAATATCGCTGTGCTTATCTTTGCATTAAAGCATAAAAAGCCCTGCAATATTGCAGCAATTACATACAGCCAAGAGAAATATAGACCAAAGTACTGCTGTAAATAACAGCCTATTTATCTGCTTTTGTTTTAGGTTTTTCTGTTTCTTGGATGATTTTCTGTAGCTGTTTTTCCTGGCCAATCACTTTAGCAAATTCAGCCGTGGTTTTTTGTCCGGCCTTTTTGGCTTGGGCATCACAATCCACCTGACGCAGCTGCTTGGCAATGGCAAATTCCATTTTGAACAAGGCCCCCATTAAAGCGGTATTGCCGCGGTTGTCTCGGGCACAGCGGTCTGCACCATGTTTCAACAAGGTCGTAACAATACTCTGGTGACCATAATAGGTCGCCATCATCAGCGGGGTATAACCGTCTTTATTGCGCACATCGACCGGAAAGCCATGCTTTAAAAATTCGTTGATAACTTCGCTATTACCAATTTTGGCCGCAGCGAAGAACAGGTCGACCAATTCCTGTTGTGAAGTCATCTGAACGCTTGCCACAGTTTTCGCAGGGGAGACATTCTTCACTTCAGCAGCAGTTGCGAATGCGCAACTGAAGGCAAGAATACTGGCTAAAAATGCTTCTGGCATAACTTTCATGATGAACTCCAACAGAAATCGAAAAGAAAATTTCAGTCACTCAGGATTCAATTCACCTGAGATGAGATAGAAACAGAGTGCCTGTAAAACTCCCCCTAGGGTGCAGGAAAGGTTTGGAGTTTTACAGGACTTTTCGGAGGTGATGCGCTATACCCTAGTCACCAGTTCCTCAAGACCAATCGAGATTAGTCTTTTAATTTTGCAGCTTTAGCTTTAACCGTCGCCAGGTTACCGTTCACCGCTTTGGTCATACGGGTACCGTAGTCTGCATCTGCCTTGTAGAAATAAGACAACATGATGTGCTTGGTTTCTGAATCTTTCACTGCACCTAAGTCAGCAGCCAGGTTCATGATCAGGTCATCTTTCTCTTTAGCTGTGTATGAACGGTACAGCTCACCTGCCTGCTTGAAGTTCTGCTCTTTCACGCCAATTTGCTGTACATGACCAGATAATGGTGTTTGTACCGCACGTGCTTTTTCAGTGGCAGCTTTTGGCTCTTTACGGCTTGGCTCATAGTTCACATCTGAGTCACGCTCAGATACATTCATGTAGCCATCCTGGTTATTGTTGTTCACATTTACCACTGGACGGTTGACTGGAATCTGCTGATGATTTGCACCCAGACGGTACATTTGTGTATCTGAATAAGAGAAGATACGGCCTTGTAACAGACGGTCTTCTGATGGCTCGATACCTGGAACCAGGTTACCTGGCGCAAATGCTGACTGTTCAGTTTCATTGAAGAAGTTCTTCGGCATACGGTTCAGGGTCAAGGTACCGACTTTAGTTTCTGGAACCAGCTCAGTTGGCCAGATTTTAGTTGGATCTAGCGGATCGAAATCAAACTTGCCCAGGTCTTTAGGATCAAGCACCTGAATATACAGATCCCATTTCGGGAAGTTACCTGCATAGATGTTGTTATAAAGATCATTGGTCAAATGGTTGAAATCTTTACCTTGCTGCTCAGCCGCTTCTTTCACGTTCAAGCCCTTCACGCCTTGTTTAGAACGGAAGTTGAATTTCACGTACTTGTATTCGCCTTTGTCGTTATACAGTTTGTAAGCGTGAACCCCAAAACCGTCCTGTTCGCGGTAGCTGGTTGGAACACCTTGCTTGCCGTATACATAGGTCAGCATGTTGGTTGCCCATGGCTGGCTCGACAAGAAATCAAACACACGGTTGGCATCTTGTACGTTAGTCACCGGGCTTGGCTTCATGGCATGAATGAAGTCTGGGAATTTGATCGCATCACGGATAAAGAAGACCGGTGTCTGGTTACCGACCAAGTCCCAGTTACCTTCTTGTGTGTAGAACTTCACTGCGAAACCATGTGGGTCACGTAGGGTCTCTGGTGAGCCTTTACCATGAATTACGGTAGAGAAACGTAGGAAAACTGGAGTTTTAGTACCGGCTTTGAACAATGAAGCAAGGGTCAGATCAGATAGGTCTTTGGTTGCAACGAATTCACCATAGGCACCCGTACCACGCGCATGTACCACACGCTCAGGAATACGCTCACGACCAAAACGTTGTAATTTTTGAACTAATTGTACATCTTGAAGTAAAACGGAACCATTTGGACCAGCAGTGATCGAGTTCTGGTTATCCCCCACTGGCGCGCCGTTATCTTTAGTTAATGGGGCAGCTTGTGCGGCTGTGACAGTTGCAAGCATTGCAACCAGTAATGAACGCTTAAACATTTCTAAATCTCTCAATTTATTACCTTTCGTGCATGGGCTAAGATAGTCGAGAGTAAAAAATAGATAAAACAGATAATTTTTATAAATTCAATCGTGTTTTTAGATTATTTAAAATATTATCAAATATAGTCAATAGATTAGAATACATTTTAAGCAGAGCTAATCTGCAGACTTGCTGCGGTTCTTGTACAATGCACATAATTTTCAGTTTTTGAGTCAAATATGCGCGCATTATTACAGCGAGTGCTAGAAGCCAAAGTCGTTGTTGAGGGTGAAACAACCGGAGAAATTCAGCACGGTATCTTGGTCTTTTTAGGGATTGGTAAGGAAGATACCCTAGAAAAAGGCCAGAAGCTGATTGATAAAATCCTGAAATACCGTTTCTTTGATGATGAACAGGGAAAAATGGGCTGGAACGTTGCCCAGGCGGGCGGTGGTTTATTGCTGGTTTCACAGTTTACCCTGATGGCCCAAACCCAAAAAGGTTTACGTCCTGACTTCGGTCCGGCCATGCCACCGGCTGAAGCAAAAGCCTTGTATGAACAGCTGGTTGAATATGCACAAAGCCAGTTTGATCATGTACAAACTGGTATTTTTGCCGCCGACATGAAAGTGCATCTGATCAATGACGGGCCGGTGACCTTTCAGCTGGAAATTGAATAAGTCTCTACCGGGTGCATAAAAAAAGGTCTTCCACTGGAAGACCTTTTTCTTGGGCGTTTCGACGCAGCAATCAGATTGATTTGCCGGTTTTCTGCTTAATAAACTGACGCGCCATTTTAATTTTTTCTTTGACCGGTTTTGGCAACTTTGGTGGTACCAGTTTCGCGACCTGGTTAAACCAGACCAGCAGACCAAAATCACCTTCCATTTTAATGGTGCCATTTTGCATGCCGGTCATAAAGGCAGTCGGATCGCCTTTCATCAGGGTTTTCACGCCCTGCTCGCTGTCGGCGAACTGCAAAATAAAATCGGCTTTTTCAGCATCACCCGACACGGTATCAATGTCGCCATTATTGACAATAATCTGACGGGCAAAACCGGTATCGGTACCAATTTGGATGCGGAACTGACGCTCATGAACCAACTCAATAAATTTAGGGCTGGTACGGGCAAGCTGCTTCATACGCAAAGCCAAACCTGTCACGAGTAAATCAAGCGGATCCGTGCTGACATCAACCAGAGGGAGTTTCACGACAGGAATTGAGGAAAGTTTCATGACGTCCGGGCCTATTGTAATTGTTGGGTTAGATTGCTTTTCATCCTACCATAAACAGCTGATTTTTCAGCAAGGCTTTGTATAACAATCATTATCGAAAGTAAAAAAAAATGTACATGACTGTACATTTTTTGGACGTTTTATCTGTATAGACTTAACGGCTGGAATACTGCTGCTGGTCATCTTCATACACTGGGGTATGTTCGATATAACGTCTTTTGGCCAATGCACGCTCTGCACGACGGTCTTCGCGTAGCAGAAGCAATGTCACAACAATCATCGCCAGGGTTAATGCAGACAGATAGCTGTAGGTCACAGGCAGTTCAAAAACAGTTTGTACGCTAAAACGGACCGTTTCTAAAATGCCCCAAAATGCCATACCGGCCAACATGAAGCTTAACCAACGACGATAAGGCGAAAAGAAAACAGCAATCAAAGCAGCCGCTACCAAGCTCAAGCCGACTATAGTTGCTAAATTCGCTGTTAACATAAAAACCTCCGTCCAAAAATGGATGTGGATCTTGTCGAGTCCCCATGCCATCTTCAATACTTGTAAATGAATGGCAAGGCCAATTTCAAATCTATGGAAGCATTATGAGTAGTTTTCTGGATAAAAAAAGACTTAAATTTTGACCACGCGACACACATTGTCGCAATATTATATTGTCATTACACTTTTTTAATTTTAAAGATTTCTGAAGATAAGGCTACTCCTTCTTTCGCGTGTCATTACAAAAAAACAACCTGCAAAACTGCCCTGAAAATATTTTTTTCGATGTTTTTAAAGCAGATTTCGATTCAGTCAAAAAATGAACATTTGCCCTTGTTCACTGATTTTGCATAAAAAAAGCGCAGCCCTTATGCTGCGCTTGATTCAACCTGTGATGTGCTTAAGCCCGGTTCAGGTCTTTATCATGGACACCTAATAGATACAAAACACCATCCAAGCCAACGCTGGAAATCGCCTGATTGGCATTTTCACGTACCAGCGGTTTGGCACGGAAAGCAACCCCCAGACCGGCAATGGATAGCATTGGCAGGTCATTGGCACCATCACCTACCGCAATGGCCTGCTCCAGAGAAATACCCATTTTCTCGGCCAGTTCACGCAGCAACAGGGCTTTACGCGCACCATCCACAATATGGCCTTTCACTTCACCGGTCACTACGCCATGCTCGACATCCAGAATATTGGCATGTACTTCATCAATCCCCAGCTTGTCCTGCAGATATTCGGCAAAGTACTGGAATCCGCCCGATAGAATCGCAGTGCGATAGCCCAGGGCTTTTAAGGTCGAAATCAGACGCTCGGCGCCTTCAGTCACGGTTAAACGCTCGGCGATTTTTGGCAGAACCGACGCATCCAGACCTTTTAGCAAGGCCACACGGGCACGGAAACTTTGCTGGAAATCCAGCTCGCCCTGCATGGCACGCTCGGTAATTTCAGCCACTTGTGCACCGACACCGGCTTCAATCGCCAGTTCGTCAATCACTTCCTGCTCAATTAAGGTTGAGTCCATGTCAAAGCAGACCAAACGACGGTTACGGCGATAAGCATTGTCTTCCTGTACCGCGACATCGACGCTTAGCGCGTTGGACAGGCTTAAACAGGCGGCACGCATGGCTGCGGCATCGAGCATCTGACCGCTTAAACCAAACTGCACACAGGCACGTTTTGGCCCCTGGCTGGAACCATCTGCTGCCGGACGGCCAGACAGACGGGTCACGGTCTCAATATTGAAACCCTGGCTGGATACAATTTGTGTTACTGCCTGCAGATGAGAGGCATTGAGTTCTGGCGCCAAAGCCGTCACGATGTAACGAGTACGGCCACCTTCATTGACCCATTGTTCATACTCTGTTGCAGAGATCGGTTTAAAGCGCACAGTTAAGCCAATATCATGTGCTAAAATCAGGATCTCTTTCATGGCTAATGCGGTAGCCGTCTGGTCATCTGATGAGACGACAATACCTAAAGTCAACTGGTTATGAATGACCGCCTGACCGACATCTAAGATTTGTAAGGAATGAGCGGACAGAACCTGCATTAATCGAGTAAACTGATTCGGTTGGTCAGGTCCTAAAAATGATATAAGAATGATTTCTCGCATGAATTGACTCGGGTCTGAGCTACAACTATTGTTAGAATCATAATCGAAATTAAGTAGAATTACTTTGGAAGTTTACGTTGAATGCGCCTAGACAAGGGCTATTTGCTAGCCTACTGACCATAAGTTTTGCCTTGCATACCTTTTTACTGGTACTGGCAACGACTCACCAGCTCAATGAAAATCGGGCCAGTCAAGGCCAGCTGATCACCAGCCAGCTGGTCACAGACAGCCTGTCCGAGCTGGAACCGGCCAATACCGTTTCACTGGCACTTCTGGCCGATCGTTATGCCACCAACCCGAGTATTGCCTCAATTCGCATTCTGAATACCAACAATCAGGTGCTGGCCACCGGTGGCCTGGCCAAAACCCGTCAGGGTGAAGTCTTTGTACGCGATGCGCTGCAAAACGAAAAGAAAGTCGGCACCATTGAAGTGACCCTGGTCAAACCAAGTATTGGCGAAATTCTGCGTACCCAGTGGATGGCGATTCTCAGTTCGCTGTTTATTCATGCCCTGCTGTGGCTGGCCTATCGTGCGATTGCCCGTCCAAGCCGTTCAGAATATCTGGCGCGTATCAACAATGAATCGCGTCTGAAACACGAAATCCAGAATCTGACCCAGGCACTGGAGCAGGAAAAACACAATACCGCATTGGCGATTGCACAGGCGCAGCAACAGGCCAAAGCCGCACCAAAACTGAAAGAAAACAAACCGGCCCCGGTTGATCAGCATACAATTTCGTTAAACATCCAGTTCTATGATCCGAAACAGTTGATGGATACGGTCAACAAAACCGTTTCGGTGCCGTATTTTAATCTATGCCAGATTTTCCTGAACAAGAGCATCGAGCTGTGTGTGCAGCACTATAAACTTAGCCAGCAGGATATCACCACGGTACAACCATTCCATGAAGATGGCGCCACCTTAAGCATGTCGGCCGATAAACCGAATGCGGCACCGTGTCTGGCGATGATTGGCACCGTGTTCCAGCTGCTGTCTGAAGTGCTGTATAAACGCTACCGTGAAGAAAAACGCTTTGTGCTGCAAACCCGCAGTGCACTGTCCAGCCCGGTCGATGCCATGCAGCTGTCTTCGGTGCAGGCGGCAGAACGCTTGGTCAGCCAGCTGTCAGCTAAGGAAAATGCGGTGCATTTACCGCATGAATTACTGAAAACCCTGTCCGATCATTATGAACTGGTCAGTATGCCAAACCCGACCAATGTGCTGACCCGGCATGCCTATATGGTCAATGGCATGGACAGTGAAGCGGCCGAACTGGCCCAGCAGTTAAGAACTGAAATTTTACGTGGCAAGCACTCTAAAGCGTCTTAAGACGCAGCAGCCGCTGTCGTCTGATCAAAATCCTGACCCGTGTCAGGATTTTTTGATAGAGGCTTAGAGTTTGAGGAGCTTTTTTTGCAGTAAATAGGCCTGTGCACTGTGCAGGGGCTGTTCCGGTTCCGGCTGCACTTTCTGCCAGTGGCCATCGGACTGCAATTCCCAGGCATTCTGGTTGTCATTTAAATAGCTGCGTAAACCATCTTCGACAATACATTTCTTGATCTTGCTGTCCAGAATCGGGAAACAGGTTTCAACCCGTGAGAACAGGTTACGTCCCATCCAGTCAGCGCTGGCACAGAACAGTTTTTTCTCGCCGCCATGTTCAAAATAATAGACGCGGGTATGTTCCAGGAAACGACCGACAATCGAACGCACCCGGATATTGTCTGACATGCCCGGCACTTGGGGAATCAGGCAGCAAATCGAACGGATAATCAGATCAACCTGCACCCCGGCCTGCGAGGCACGGTATAGCGCCGCAATCAGTTGTGGCTCGGTCAGGGCATTGACTTTAATCATGATCTGCGCGGCTTTGCCGGCCTGGGCAAATTCAATTTCCTGTTCAATCAGTTTCAGCAGTTCAGTGTGCAGGGTGAACGGCGCATGCAGCAGGTTTTTCAGTTTGGCCATTTTGCCCATGCCGGTCAGTTCCTGGAACATGCGGTGCACATCTTCACAGATATCCGGCTGGGTGGTCATCAGGCCGTAGTCGGTGTACATGCGCGCATTGCCGGCATGGTAGTTACCGGTGCCCAAGTGCACATAACGCACCAGCTGGTCCTGCTCGCGGCGTACCACCAGAATCATTTTGGCATGGGTTTTATAGCCGACAATGCCATACACCACTACCGCACCGGCTTCCTGCAGCACGTTGGCAACCATGATATTGGATTCTTCGTCGAAGCGGGCACGCAGTTCAATGACCGCAGTGACTTCCTTGCCATTACGCGCCGCTTCAGCCAGTACCTGCACAATTTCCGAGTCCGGACCACTGCGATACAGGGTCTGTTTAATTGCCAGCACATGCGGATCTTTGGCCGCTTCTTTGAGCAGGCTGATCACCGGCTGAAAAGAATCAAACGGATGATGCAGCAATACATCCTGCTTTTTCAGCACCTCAAAAATTGGTTTCTGCTTGCGAAATACCGGCGGAATCACCGGACTAAAAATCGGATATTTCAGTTCCGGACGGTCAAAACTGGTGGTGAGACGCGACAGGTTAATCGGGCCACTGGTCTGATACAGCTGCTGCTGATCCAGATCAAACTCATCTAGCAAGTAGTCAATAATACTCTGCGGGCAGTCATCTTCAATTTCCAGACGCACCGCACGACCAAAACGGCGTGATGACAGCTCATCTTTTAAGGCCACCGCCAGATCATCGACATCTTCCGACAGAATCAGGTCGGCATTTCGGGTGACACGAAAAGCATAGCAGCCGGTGGCTTTCATGCCTGGGAACAGGTCATTGATATGCTGCTGGATAATTGCCGTCAGGAAAATCTGTTCCTCCCCTTCCCCGGCCACTTCAGGCGGCAAGGTAATTAAGCGCGGCAAGGAACGTGGGGCTGGCACAATCGCCATTTCAATTTCACGGCCAAAGGCATCCTTACCTTCCAGACTGACAATAAAGTTCAGGCTTTTATTGACCAGTCGCGGAAACGGATGTGACGGGTCCAGACTGATTGGGGTCAGTACCGGCTGGACCTGTTTGGCAAAATACTGGGCAATCCAGGGTTTATGCTTGTCCTGAATTTGTGGATATTGGATAAAACGAATCCCGGCCTGCTGCAACTGCGGCAGAATGTCCTGATTTAAGGTGCGATATTGCAGCTCGACCGCCGCATGAATTTCTTCAGATAACTGTGCCAGCACCAGTTCGGTCGGAATTGCATCCGGAGTGCGGGTCAGGGCATTTAAATCCAGCTGTTTCATTAAACCCGCCACGCGGATTTCAAAAAACTCATCCAGATTTCGGGAAAAAATAATCAGAAAGTTTAAGCGTTCCAGCAGCGGCAGACGCTCATCCAGCGCTTGGGCCAATACCCGTTGATGGAACTCGAATAATGCCAGTTCCCGATTGAAATAGGTCATGGATGAATGCTGAAAATCGCTCATATCTCACTCTATGCTGTCTTACAACAGTCTGTTTGTGCCGCCTCTGTGAGGGCATCTTAGAAATTGAATATGACAGTTGTGTTACAAAAATGACCAAATGATGAAAATTAGCCCAAATTTGTTCAAAATAAAAATCTGTTTTTTATCATTTTTTTGTTTTTTTATCTAATTAAAAAGACAGCATATTCAATATACTAAGGCATCCTTGCCTTGATGACAGCCGGATGACAGCTGTCCTTTATTGGCGCTGCCGGCTGGCCCAATAGGTGGCCAGTGCCGGTCCAGAAATATTGTGCCATAAACTGAAGATGGCGCTCGGCACGGCGGTCACCGGAGACGCGGCAAAATGCACCGCCGCCAAGGCCACGCCCAAGCCAGAATTCTGCATTCCGACTTCAATCGACACCGCTTTACTGTCGGCATAGGGCAATTTAAATAAACGCGCTGCCCAGAAACCAAGTAAATAGCCCAGGCCATTGTGCAGCATCACCACCGCTAAAATCAGCAAGCCGCTTTCCAGAATCTGTGCCCGGCTGCCGGCGATAATTGCCGCGACAATGGCAACAATCGCCACCACCGAAACCAGTGGCATCAGGGTAATGGAACGCTCTACCTGGGTTTTAAACAGCGTGCGTAGCAGCAGGCCCAGCACAATCGGGAACAGCACCACCTGTAAAATCGAGCTCAGCATGGACCAGGCATCAATTTCAATCCACTGACTGGCCAGCACAAAGAAAATCGCCGGGGTCAGTAGCGGCGCCAGCAAGGTCGACACCGAAGTACAGGCCACCGATAAGGCGGTATTGCCTTTGGCCATATAGGTAATTACATTGGAAGCTGTACCACCCGGACAGCAGCCAACCAGAATCACCCCAATGGCAATTTCCGCCGGTAACCGGAATAAGGCACATAACAGATAGGCCAACAGCGGCATCACCATAAACTGCGCGGCCACGCCAATCGCGACTGCTTTCGGGCTTTGCAGCACGCCTTTAAAATCCTGCAGTGACATGGTCATGCCCATACCAAACATGATGATGCCAAGCATCCAGGTGATATAGGCTTTTAACCAGACAAAAGCCTCTGGCTGATACATGGCAATCACGGCAAATAGCAGCACCCACAGGGCAAAAGTTTTCTGTACAAACTGGCTAAAACCTAACACCATAGACCTCGGCACGTTCTGAATGAATGATTCGGGCCAATCAGGCCAGGCTTGGCTGTGCAGCAGGCTGTAACAGGCCCAACACATCTTTGCTATAGACCCGTTTTACCCCATGCGCTAGCATCTCCTGCCAGGCATGTTGCAATGAACCTTTCAGGTCTATGCCTTTGCTGGCATCGGCAATGACAAAGGTATTAAAGCCCAGCTTGCAGGCATCTATGGCGGTCCAGGCCACGCAAAAATCGGTGGCAATGCCGGTAATAAACACCGTGTCGATACCACGCGCTTTTAAATAGCCAGCGAGACCGGTGGTGGTTTTCTGATCCGCTTCCATAAAGGCCGAATAGCTGTCAATTTGTGCATGAAAACCTTTACGGATAATCAGCTGCGCCTGCGGCAAGTCCAATGCCGGATGCAGTTCGGCATCGGCTGTGCCCTGGACGCAATGTGCCGGCCACAGCACCTGCTCGCCATATTCCAGCATCACCACTTCATACGGCTGTTTGCCCGGATGATTGTCGGCAAAAGAAATATGATTCTGCGGATGCCAGTCCTGGGTCAGGACAATATTGTCGAAGACCTGCCCCAGCTGGTTAATGATCGGAATAATCTGATCGGCATCAGCGACGGCCAAATTACCGCCCGGTGTAAATCCATTTTGTACATCTACTACGATCAATGCCGTCTGCGCTTGCATAACACCTATCCATGTTTCGCTTATTGTCAGCGTCCTAGCATATACCAAATGGATGGTTTTGTTGCAGCGGAATCATTGGACTGTACGGTGAAAACAAAACAGCCCGCATATGCGGGCTGTCTGAAGGGGTCGTTACAATGCGTGTTTAGTTTTGAATACGACGCACCAGCAGTAACATAAAGATGGCAGAGATCACGATACATGGAATCGCGGCAGAGATCACCCCTGCTGCACCAAAGCCAGCCGTTAACAGTGAACCGGCAATCGCAGGCCCAAGCATCGCACCAACACGGCCCACGGCAGACGCCACACCAATACCGGTACCACGCACTTCAGTTGGATACACAATACCACCGAAGGCATACAGTACACCCTGACAGCCAATGACGAATGCACCCACCAGCGCAGAGGCCAGATACATTTGAGTTAATGAACCTGCAGCGTTCAGTGCCAGCAGACCGGCCAGAATACCGCCATACATCAACAGAATGACATAGGCTTTTTTCCAGCGATCGGTCAGCATACCCAAAATAACGGTACCAATCGTCGCGCTGACCATAAAGTAGAACTGTGCAGTTGCGCCTTCTTTACGCGAGAAGCCCAGTTCCTGGAACAGCGACGGTAACCAGCTCAGCATGATGTACACCACCATCAGGGTGAAGAAATAGCTGACCCAGATGAACATGGTACGGAGCAGGTTGTTCGAGTTAAACAGATCCTTAAACGAACCTTGTGGCGTAGCTTCTGCTGTCGTATTCTTCGCAGCCTGATCTTTGGCTTTTAAATATTCCTTCGATTCTGGCAATAACCACATCATCACTGGAATGACGATAATCGGTAATAAACCGCCCAGGTAGAAAATGTTTTTCCAGTTAGAACCGAAATCGGTACTGGCAATTAACGATAAAATCGCAGCACCGACTGGCATACCACAGTACATCAGACCTACGGCACGGCCACGGTTTTGTGGTGATACCGCTTCAGAGGCCAGCGTAATCAGAATTGGCATGGCTGCACCCAGACCGGCACCGGCCAGGAAACGTACCGCCAGCAATGAGTTAAAGCTGTTGACCCATACGGTACATAAAGTAAAGACCGCAAACACGGCAGTCGACCAGATTAGCACCTGTTTACGGCCAATACGGTCTGCCACGCGTCCACCAACCAGTGCACCAGGCAATAAGCCCAGAATCCCTGCACTAAAAAACACCCCCAATTGCGAGCTATCGAGGCCAAAATGCTCACGGATACCAGCTGCGGCAATACCTGCTGCCTGGATATCCAAGCCTTCAATGACCGCAATCAAGAAACAGATGGCTACTGTCACAATCGCATGTCGATTATCTGATCTTTCCATTGGAGAATCCTTGTTTCAATCAGTGTTTATAAAAGGTTAAGGCCGCCATCATCTATGAGGATGTCCTTTGAATTAACTACCAATAAGTGGAATAAAGCGCTGGTCTGGCAAAAAATTAATAGACATTTCTTATTTTAAGACACGCAAACATATAGTTTTAGAAAGACTTAATTGAGGCATATCAATTTAAAAAAACATTAAAATCCATATAAATATCAACGATTAAAAACAAACAAACAGTCAAAATTATTATTTTCATTTAGATCTGAAAAAAATCATTCAGTAAAGTTTTAAGCAGGAAATGGCATTAAAAAAAAGCCTGTTCAAATAATTTTCAGGTCTAGTTTAAGTGTTTTTTTATCTTAATTCCGACCCTTTTACCTGGTTTTCACAGCTTTTTACTGCTTTTTCCAGGCAAAATTGCTGTCCGGACAGCTTCTATAGGCCTGTGCTTACTCACCAGTTCATTCTAAAGTCGAAGATGAACCGGAACTGCTGTAAAAGCACCAACTTATGCCTTATACCGGACTGTTTTGAGCAGCGGATAAAGTTGATATTGGCTTTGACTTACGGATATTGTTCTGACACACTGAATCAGTCATAATTTGCATAAGCATTATTCAATCATGACTTATTGAATTCTGACTCAAATCAAAATACTGCAACCATCCACGTTTTCTGTTTCTACGAACTTTTGTGGATGGAAAAATAGGATATTTTTTCAAAATGACTCAGCAAGCACAGACCATTCAAGGCTCAATTGTCGCAATCGTCACCCCAATGTTAGAAGATGGCAGCGTAGATTGGAAAGGTCTCGAGAAGCTGGTTGAGTGGCACATAGAACAAGGCACGAACAGTATTGTGGCCGTGGGCACGACAGGTGAAGCCTCTACATTAAGCATGGCTGAACATACACGTGTGATTAAAGAAATCATTCGCGTGGCCAACAAACGTATCCCGGTGATTGCTGGTACTGGTGCAAACTCAACGCATGAAGCGATCGAACTGACCAGAGAAGCCAAAGAACTCGGCGCCGATGCCGCACTTCTCGTCACGCCATATTATAACAAGCCAACCCAGGAAGGGTTATATCAGCATTATAAGACTATTGCCGAAGCAGTGGATCTGCCACAAATCCTGTATAACGTTCCGGGCCGTACTGGCGTCGACATGTCCAACGAAACAGTGATTCGTCTGGCCGACATTCCACAAATTGTGGGCATTAAAGATGCCACTGGCGATGTACCACGTGGCCGTGAATTACTGGCCGGTCTGGCGGGTAAAGACATGACTGTCTATTCAGGTGATGATGCCACTGCCTATCAGTTAATGCTGGCTGGTGCCAAAGGCAATATCTCGGTTACGGCCAATGTGGCACCAAAAGTCATGAGCGAAGTTTGTGCCGCAGCCATTGCCGGCGACAATGACAGCGCTGAAGCACGTAACAATACAGTTGCAAATTTACACAATATTCTATTTTGTGAATCAAACCCAATTCCGGTGAAATGGGCACTTCATGAAATGGGCTTAATTGGTACCGGCATCCGCCTGCCATTAACGCCACTTGCAGAACAATATCGCGCACCGTTACGTGAAGCTTTACAGGCTTCGGGTGTCATTTAATAAGAGCACAATATTATGCAATTACGTTTTGGTTTAATCGCTGCACTTTCAGTGGTAAGTTTGGCAGGTTGTAGTTCTTTAGCCATCAGCAATGGCTCTCTGGATTATAAAGACACCACCACCCTTGCGCCCTTACAATATCCTGAAGGTGCTGTGGCCCGACCAGCAACGCCATTGTATCCTGCACCAACGGTTGACCCACTGGCCATTGAACATGCACCGAAGCTGGAAAACAGCCGTGGCAACCGTTTCGCACTTCCTCGTCCTCCAGCCGTAGAGCCGACTCAGGCCGCTGCTGTACAGGACAACACCGCGCCAGGTCGTCCACAACCGGTTGTAGATGGAAATCAAAATCCACTGCTCAAAATAGATGGAAATTCTGCTACAATTTGGCAGTATACGCTTGCCACACTCAGCAGCCTGAACCATAGCATTATTGGTCAGAGCAAAAACCGTTACGAAGTCACCATCTCGGTCGATCAACAGACCTACGTCTTAAGACTCACCTCTGTCGGTACAAGTAACAACCTGGCTGTGTTCAACGCCGACAACAGTTTTGCAGACAAAGAAAAAGCTGCAGACCTGTTGGCCCAGATTTACCAAAATTGGCCAGCCTAGACATTACTAGGCATTTTTTTCTGAAAAAGGTTCCCTCATGTTAAAACAAACCTTGCTCTATACTGGTAAAGCGAAATCTGTTTATACCACAGATAGTGAAGACCACCTGATTTTAGTCTTTCGTGACGATGCCTCTGCGTTCAATGGCGAAAAGATCGAACAACTAGATCGTAAAGGTAAGGTGAACAACCGTTTTAACGCCTTTATTATGGAAAAACTGGCTGAAGCCGGTATTGAAACGCATTTTGAAAAACTGCTAACCCCAAATGAAGTGCTAGTGAAAAAGCTGAGCATGATTCCGGTTGAATGCGTAATCCGTAACTATGCAGCTGGTTCTCTTTGCCGTCGCCTCGGTGTCGAAGAAGGCAAGGAACTGACCCCGCCAACATTTGAACTGTTCTTTAAAGATGATGCCTTAGGCGATCCAATGGTCAATGAATCTCAAGCGATTGCGCTGGGTTGGGCGACTGCTGAGCAGCTGGCACAAATGAAAGAACTGACTTACAAAGTTAACGATGTACTAAAAGCCCTGTTTGATGCCGGCAACATGATTCTGGTCGATTTCAAACTTGAATTTGGTGTATTCCACGACCGTATCGTGCTGGGTGATGAATTCTCTCCAGACGGCTGCCGTCTATGGGACAAAGACACCAAGAAAAAACTCGACAAAGACCGTTTCCGTCAAGGTTTAGGCGGTGTGGTTGAAGCGTATGAAGAAGTTGCGGCACGTTTAGGCATCAACCTCGACAATATCTGATCATCTCCAAGATGAACGATAAAAAAACCGGATCAGCTGATCCGGTTTTTTATTGGCTGAGTTTTCTTACTATCAATCGAAAAAACAAATTCAACTTATAAAAATGATCGTTTTTACATATTTTTAGTTTTGACCTATGCTTAAGCACATAGGCAAGACACGGTAAATTTTACAGTGACTGCCGATCAGTTTCGTTAATCCTCGCGGATGTTCTCTCCCAATCTAACATCCAGTTTGGCCCAATTCATCCCTCTGAATTGGGCTTTTTTTTATTGCTACTGTTGCTGCTGCATCCAGCGCCGCTGCTGTAAACGCTCGGCTTCAACTTCGCGTTTATTGCGCGCCGATTCATACAGCTTGGTGCCTTTTAATTCTGGCGGCAAATAATCCTGCAATACAAAATGCTCCGGATAATTGTGCGGATACAGATAATCCACCCCGTAGCCCTGCTCTTTCATCAGCTTGGTCGGCGCATTACGCAAATGTAACGGTACCGGCAAATTGGCGGTTTTTTCCGCCAAGTCCAGCGCCTTGTTAATGGCCAGATAGGTACTGTTACTTTTGGCACTGGTGGCCAGATAGACTGCACATTGGCCCAGAATAATCCGCGCTTCCGGCATACCAATCACCTGCACTGCGCGGAAACATTCACCGGCCAGCAACAAGGCATTTGGGTTGGAATTGCCAATATCTTCCGAGGCAGCAATTAGCATACGCCGCGCAATAAACAGCGGGTCTTCTCCACCCTTGAGCATGCGCGCCATCCAGTACAGAGTCGCATCCGGGTCACTGCCGCGAATCGACTTAATAAAGGCCGAGACCAGATCATAATGCTGCTCGCCAGATTTGTCGTAACGGGCAATATTCTGCTGCGCCACTTTCACGACCAGGGCATTGTTAATACTGTTTTCTGTGTCCGGCTCAAAGGTGCCGGCAATCAGCTCGAGTAAATTCAGCGCCTTACGTGCATCACCCGCCGCAAACTGCACCAGTGCTTCAAACTCTTCAATCTGGATATAACGTTCTTTTAAGAAGCTATCATTCTGGACGGCCTGGGTCAGCAGCTGCTGGATGGCCTCGGCACTCAGTGCATTTAAGGTATAGACCTGGCAGCGCGACAGCAAGGCACTGTTCACCTCAAAAGACGGGTTTTCCGTGGTGGCACCAATCAGGGTAATTTTGCCCTTCTCGACCGCATTTAATAAGGCATCCTGCTGGGATTTATTAAAGCGGTGAATCTCGTCAATAAACACCACCGGCGTTAGTAAATCGCCGCCATCGGCAATCACTTCACGTAATTCCTTAACCCCGGTATTGAGCGCAGACAGACTGACAAAAGGACGATCAACCGCCTGCGCCAGCAACAAGGCAATGGTGGTTTTTCCAACGCCAGGTGGCCCCCAGAAAATAATCGAGGGCAAATGGCCCTGATCAATCATTTGGCGTAACGGGGCCTGCTCCCCCAGAAGATGATCTTGACCGATAATCTGCGACAGATCGCGCGGGCGCAAACGTTCAGGAAGTGGAATATGGCTGTCTGACATAGAAGGTTTTCTGTACAAAGCTGCGGCTGAGTGTACTATGTTATGGCAAAATGCAGTATTTCAATAGCCGATTTTTTAGCGCTTGCTGCGGGAAACTCAGCCTGAGTGTCGGCAGTTGTTTTATCAGGTTTAAATCGCCAATTTTGCTCTTAAAGATACAGACGGCCTAAAAACTTAACGTACCCAGCGCACAATATAGTCTTCTATTTCTTCTTCATTGACTTCCGTTTCAGAAATACAGCGGCCAGCGGCCGATTTTTTGGCGCGAATCACGCTCTGACGTGAACCGGTATTTAAATAATGCCAGGACGGCAGGTTTTTACCTTCTTTTAAACGGCGATAGGCACAGCTTGGCGGTAGCCAGTGAATACTGTCCAGCTTTTCCGGCGTCAGCTGAATACAGTCCGGCACCTGTTGCTGCCGGTTCGGATAGTCCGAACAGCGGGCAGTCGTACAATCCAGCAGCTTGCAGGCCACTTTGGTATAAGCGACTTCATGACTGTCTTCATCTTCCAGTTTAACCAGGCAACATAAGCCGCAGCCATCACACAGCGCTTCCCATTCTGCCTGGGTTAAGGCTGTTAACGGATAATTTTTCCAGAATTGGGGACGAAGCTGATCAGACATGATGCACAACACTACAAAATAACCGGTCTATTATAACAGTCTTCTACAAAAGCATGTGCTATGTCATAGATACAATAGAATCATAGACTTAAATAAATAGTTGAACACTTAATAAACAAAAGCAAAACAATCAAATCAGCGACTTGCCCCTATACTTGATCAAGAAGTATAAAAACACATGGAGAAAAATTATGTTTCGTTGGGCCATTATCTTCGCTGTAATCGCACTTATTGCCAGTCTACTCGGTTTCGGTGGTGTCGCTGGTTTATCTAAAGATTTCGCGGTCATTCTGCTGGTTATTGCTGTTATTCTGGCAATTGTCGGCTTCCTGTCCCGCGGCAAGGTATAGTTTCTTATATCCTGACCCTCACAAAAAAGAAGGATGCAAATCCTTCTTTTTTTATGCCTGTGTTTAGACCGACAGCAGATACAGACAGATTATTCTTTGAAAAATAACTTAAAAATATTTTCTCACATTTGTTTAGGCCCATTGAAATGTTTTTCAAACCGCTGTCTCATTTTTATGTTTTAATCGAATTATTTCAAAAAACACAAGGATTGGACGCATGACTTTAGCAATCAAAACTCGCGAAATTCAGTATACGGCGGCAGATGGTAGCCAGTTGGTTGGTTATTTTGCTGCACCCGAAACCGATGCACCAGTCGCGGGTGTGATTGTGGCACCGGAATGGTGGGGCCGAAATGAATATATTGAACAGCGTACCCGCGAACTGGCAGAACACGGTTATGCCGCCTTGGCCATTGATATGTATGGCGACAAGAAAAATACCACCACGGCTGCCCAGGCCAATGCGTGGATGAGCCAGACCTTTGAAGACCCGAATACCATTGTGACTCGTGCGTCTGCGGCTTTGGACACTTTAGCTGCCCAACCGGAAGTAAATCAGGCTAAACTGGCAGCCATTGGCTTCTGTTATGGCGGCAAAGTGGTGCTGGATTTGGCCCGTTCAGGCGCCAACCTACAAGCTGTTGCGACTTTCCATGCCATTCTGGCGGCCAGAGAACCGGCGCAGGAAGGCAAGGTACAGGCAGAAATTCTGGTGCTGCATGGTGAACTGGACAGCATGGTAACGCTGGATGATGTGGCCAGCTTCCGTGAAGAAATGCACGCTGCCCAGGTAGAACATGAAGTGATGGTATTTGAAGATGCCAAGCACGGCTTTAGTAACCCGCTGGCCGATGAACGTGCCAAAGCCAATGGCGTCGACCTCGGCTATAGCCCGATAGCAGAACAGCAAAGCCTGGATGCCATGTACCAATTATTACAACGCCGTTTGGCCTGATTCTGGCATGAGGCCATATATATTGAAAAAGATTAATGAATTTGAATAGAGGATAGAAGAATGACCGAACAAGACTGCCCATATTGCAACTTTGATGAATATGATGTCATTGCCAAAAATGATTATGGCGTGATTCTACCTGAACCGAACGCATTGTCTAAAGGCCACTGTGTCATTATCCCTCTACGTCATGTCAGTTCTTTTTTTGATGTCACCGACAAAGAACGTAAAAGCCTGATGTCGCTGCTGGAACTGGCGCGGAATGAATTACAGCTGCGCCATCAACCGGCGGGCTTTCATGTCGGCTTTAACGATGGCGATGTGTTTGGCAGCCCATCGCAGCATTTGCATATCCACATTATTCCACGCTATGAAGGTCAAATCCTCAAGCTGGACCAACGCTGGGGGATGAGCGGCAGCATCTAAGCCTTGCCGCGACCAAAACAGAAGGTGATGCCGCGGCATCACCTTTTTTATTGCCTGCTGCATCGGCAAGATTTGGGTATACTAGGCGACTGCTTAACAGTTCCGGTTCTCATGTCTGCCTTTTCTTTTTCCCATGCCCTGCTTTCCTGGTTTGATGTACACGGTCGCCATGACCTGCCCTGGCAGGTGGCCGATAACCCGTATAAAGTCTGGGTATCGGAAATCATGCTGCAGCAGACCCAGGTCAAAACCGTGCTGCAATATTTCGAGCGCTTTATTCAGCGTTTTCCCGATGTGGAAAGCTTAGGCCGTGCCTCCTGGGATGAAGTGGCGCCATACTGGGCCGGACTCGGTTACTATGCCCGGGCACGCAATCTGCATAAAGCGGCCGGCATAGTGGCCCAGCAAGGACATTTTCCGGAAAATCTGGAACAGTGGATGGCCCTGCCCGGCATTGGCCGCTCGACCGCAGGCGCACTGATGTCTTTGGGTCTCAGACAATACGGCGTAATTATGGATGGCAACGTCAAACGGGTGCTGGCGCGCTTTTTTGCCATTGAAGATGATCTGTCCAAACCGGTACATGAACGGGCCTTGTGGCAGCTGGCAGAACAGCTGTGTCCGACCGAGCGTAATCATGACTACACCCAGGCGATTATGGACCTCGGTGCCACCATCTGTATCCCGAAAAAACCCTTATGTCTGTACTGCCCGATGCAGCAGCGCTGCAAGGCCCACCAGCAGGGCCTAGAAGCCGAATTACCATTTAAAAAACCGAAAAAAGCCGTACCCGTAAGACAGGCCCAGGTGTTGCTCTTACACAGTGATGGCCAGTGGCTGTGGCAGCAGCGGCCGAATAGCGGCCTCTGGGGCGGATTATGGTGCCTGCCGATTATTGATGATCCAGCGCAGTTTCAGGCGCTCTGTCAGCGTCTGGGTCTGAAACAGCGACAACAGCAGCTGCAGATTTCACACAGCTTTACCCACTTTACCTGGCTGCTGGATGCCAGTGTAATTCCGGTCGAGCCGGACCAGCAGGAACATCTGGCGATTGAGCTGGACGCCGAATGGATGACGCCGGCACAGGCTACTGCACGTGGACTGCCGACCGCCATGAAAAAATTGATCTCGGCCGCCGATTTATGACATAGTCAAAGACTGGAATTCGAATACCATCGACATAATAATTATCAGGGAGATGCTGTGCTTCGCTCGATTTCACTCTGCTGTGTTTTCTTCAGTCTGATTCTGCTAGCAGCCTGTACCTCGGCACCGAAAAAACCTGCGGCGCCCCTACCGCCGGCCATGGTCAAAAAACTGCAGCACATGCCGCTGAAAACCCGCTTGCCAGTGCCGGTACAGGGCGTCAAACGTCAGCACTTGCAAGATACCTGGGGCGCGTCACGCAGTCGCGGTCGCCTGCATGAAGGCATTGATATTCTAGCGCCACGCGGCAGCAAGGTGTACAGCGCCACCGAAGGCCTCATTGCCGACTTACGCAATAACAATTTGGGTGGTAAAGTGGTATGGATTCTGGGACCGGGCGGCAGCTGGCATTATTATGCCCATCTGGACCGGCATAAACGTGGCCTGAAGGTCGGAGATTATGTCAAGAAAGGCGATCTCATTGGCTATGTCGGCAATAGCGGCAACGCCCGCCATACCGCGCCGCATCTGCATTATGGCCTGTATTTAAATGGCAAAGGTCGCGGTGCAGTCAATCCCTATCCCTATTTACGTTAGTTTGCTTTAGGAAGTGTACATGTCAGAAGCATTGATCAATCGACTGGTCGAATTTGCCGAATCCGGGAATCAACAGAAAATTATGTTGAACGGCCAGAGTCATCAGGGCTGGATCATGGAAATTACTGAAGATGCACTTCTGATCAGCACCGGCTATGCCGATAAATCCGGCAAGGATGTCTGGATTGCCTTTGCCGATCTGCCTCAGGCGGAATTGTCTTACTGGGATAACCGTCAGGATCAATGGGTTCATTTCCAGCTTTAAACCCGTACAGGAGCATCATCTATGGATCGAACACGCTGCGGCTGGTGCTCCGAAGATCCGCTCTATATCGCCTACCACGACCAGGAATGGGGCCGCCCGCTTCACGATGAAGCGCAGCTGTTTGAAATGCTATGTCTGGAAGGCCAGCAGGCCGGTCTGGCCTGGATTACCGTGCTCAAAAAACGCGAATGTTACCGTCAGCATTTTTTTCAATATTCCATTGCCGATATTGCCGCGTTGTCTGATCAGGCCTTGCAGGACAAATTACAGGATCGCGGATTAATCCGGCATCCGGCCAAACTCGCAGCCATCCGCACCAATGCTCAGGCCTGGCTCCAGCTGCAGCAGCAAGGTATCAATCTGGTCGACTGGCTGTGGCAATTTGTCGATCATCAGCCCGAGCAGCATACCGTGCCCGATTATCGCAGCGCCCCGACCTATACTGCAGCCAGTGTGGCACTGTCTAAAGCTTTAAAAAAGCAGGGCTTTCAATTTGTTGGCCCCACCATCTGTTATGCCTTTATGCAGGCCGTCGGCATGGTCAACGACCATGAAGATCACTGCGCCTTTAAATCTCTTCCCCCTTTAGCCGAGGAGCACTCATCATGAGCAACACTACCATTCGTGCCTATGCCGCCATGCAACCCGGCGAAGCGCTGGTGCCATATCAGTTTGATGCTGGCGAACTGTTGCCGCATCAGGTCGAAGTTCAGGTGGAATATTGTGGCCTGTGCCATTCCGATTTATCGGTGATTAACAATGACTGGCGTTCTTCGGTCTATCCGGTGGTGGCCGGGCATGAAATTATTGGTACCATTGTCCAGTTAGGAAGTGAAGCCAAAGGATTATCTGTGGGCCAGCGCGTTGGCATTGGCTGGACGGCAGAAAGCTGCCAGCACTGTGATCCGTGCCTGTCCGGCCGGCAGGTGCAATGTACCGGCGATAGTGTCGCCACCATTGTCGGACATGCCGGCGGTTTTGCCGATAAGGTCCGCGCCGGCTGGCAATGGGTCATTCCCTTACCGGATGATCTGGATGCGGAAAGTGCCGGCCCGCTGCTCTGTGGCGGTATTACCGTATTTGATCCGATCATTAAGCACCAGATTCAGGCGGTGCATCATGTCGGGGTGATTGGAATTGGCGGCCTTGGGCATATTGCCATTAAACTGCTCAAAGCTTGGGGCTGTGAAATTACGGCCTTCAGTTCCAACCTGGAGAAAACCGCAGAGTTAAAAGCCATGGGCGCCGATCATGTGGTGAATAGCCGTGACAGCGCTGCCCTGAAAGCCCAGCGCGGCAAGTTTGACCTGATTTTAAGTACGGTGAATGTTAGCCTGGACTGGCCGGTATATCTGTCTGCCCTGGCACCAAATGGTACGCTGCATATGCTGGGCCTGACCTTAGAGCCGTTACAGGTCTCGGCTGGTGCGTTAATTGGTGGTGGCAAAGCGGTAACAGGTTCATCGACCGGTTCACCATCGACCTTGCGCCAGTTACTGAAATTTGCCGCCCGCAAACAGCTGGCGCCGCAGGTTGAAGTGTTCCCGATGTCGCAGATTAACGAGGCAATTGAACATTTACATGCGGGCCGGGCGCGTTACCGGGTGGTGCTGAAAGCAGATTTTTAATCTGCTTTGAAGCCAAATCTATAATAGATACAATTACTCACGAATAAATTGGGCCGCCTCTGCGGCTGGCCCCGATTGTATAAAAAATGTGTTAGATATTCAGTCTGTTATGGCATATGCTTAACGATGCGCATATATTAATTAGCCAAACCGAATGATTGATGTCAGCGGTTTGATTCAAAAAGTCTGCTAACATGAAAGCAGCTTTGACACGATAAAATGATTTGAGAAAACCTATGAGTAAAGCCTTACCCATTGCTGTTGCTGTAATTTTAGGCGGTGCTGCACTTGTTCCTGTTTATTATGCAACTCAACACCCTGCCACTGTATCCTCAAAAGCATCTGCAAATGCGTCTGCGGTTGAAAAAATCAGCTATGCATTAGGCTATGAAGTTGCCCATCAAACTCCACCAGAGCTGGACATTAACAGCTTTGTGACTGGTGTCCGTGAAGGTCATGCGCGTCAGCAGCCAGCCTATACTGAAGAAGAATTACAAAAGGCCTATGAACAGTTCCAGCAGGAACTGCAACAAAAACAGGCTGATCAGGCCCAGCAGGCACAAACGGCCAGCGATGCCTTCCTGACTGAAAATGCCAAACAGGCAGGGGTACAAACCACCGCGTCAGGTCTGCAATATAAAATTACCCAGCAAGGCAATGGCAAACAGCCAACGGCCAGCTCTGTGGTAAAAGTACACTACACCGGTAAACTGGTCGATGGCAAAGTATTTGACAGCTCGGTTGAGCGTGGTGAACCAATCGAGTTCCCGTTAAACCAGGTGATTCCAGGCTGGACCGAAGGTCTGCAACTGATGAAAGAAGGCTCGAAAGCCACGCTGTATATCCCGTCACAACTGGGTTATGGCGAACAGGGCGTGCCGGGCATGATTCCACCAAACAGCACCTTGATCTTTGATGTTGAGCTGATTGAAGTAAAATAAAAAACAAGGAGAGCCTGGCTCTCCTTCGTTGTTTAGGGACGCATAATATGAAAAAAACGATCACCCTGCTCGGCCTCGCCCTGTGTAGCGCGGCCACACTGGCTCAACCGGTGACCACCAAAAGCTCCACTGAACAGCAGGTGGGCTACAGCTTTGGTTATTTAATGGGGCGCAGCAATGTCGACACCTTAAAAGGTATGGATCTGGATGCCTTTGTGGCGGGTTTAAAAGCCGCCTCACTGGGCCAGCAAGCCAGCCTGAGCGATGAAGACATGGCCCGTATTCTGACCCAGTTCAAAAAGCAGGCCGAAGCCAAACAGCTGATTGAGCTGAAACAGCGCGCTGAAGCCAATGACATGATTGGCAAGGCCTTTCTGGCAGAAAACTCGCGTAAGGATGGGGTGAAAGTCACTTCATCGGGGCTGCAATATCTGGTCTTGCAATCCGGTTCCGGAAAAAAACCGAAGGCCAGCTCCAAAGTACGCGTGCATTATGAAGGCCGCCTGATTGATGGCACCGTGTTTGATAGCTCGATGGCGCGTCAGCAACCGGCTGAATTTCAGGTCACACAAGTCATTCAGGGCTGGACCGAAGGGCTGCAACTGATGCGTGAAGGAGCCAAATACCGCTTCTTTATTCCAGCGAATCTGGGCTATGGCCAGATTGGTTCTGGCGATGCGATTGAACCGAACAGCACCCTGATTTTTGATGTCGAACTGCTGGAAGTGATCAATAAATAAAGATGCTTGTGCTGCTCATGCAGCCTCATCTTTCAATAAAAGCCCATAAAAAAACCCTTTGAGACTCAACGGCTCAAAGGGTTCTTTTATAGGAGCTGAACATCTTTCGCGTTCAGCTCTCAGTAATTAAGGTTTTAAATGACGCGGTCTAAAACCAGTGGCCAGCAGACCAAGAGCATACGCTGCCACACCCACCACACACAGCAGTAGTACTTCCAGCACACGCATCCATTGCGATACATCACCGTTATACCAGCTCAAGGCGTACCATAAGGCAGCCACCATCACCGCATTGGCCGTGCCAAACTGGAACAGCAGTTTTTTCCAGTGCCCGCCAAAACGGAAAATATCGCGTTTATGCAAATAGAAATACAGCATACCGGCATTGACCAGCGCAGAACCTGAAGACGCCAGTGCCAGCGCCATGTGCTCGGCTTCCCAGTCAATCAGTTTAAATAACCCAATAAACACCACGTTTAAAATGGCATTGGCTGCCACCGCCATTAAACCGACCCGGACCGGGGTGCGGGTATCCTGCTGGGCATAGAAGCCTGGAGCAAAGACTTTAATCAGCATAAAGGCAATGACCCCGGCACTCATACATTGCAGGGCCAAGGCCGTCATCTGGGTATCTTCCCAGGTGAACTGGCCGCGCTGGAACAGGGCCTGAATAATCGGGGTCGACAGCATAAACAGTGCAATACTGGCAGGCACACCAGCCAGCACAATAATTTTCGCCGCCCAGTCCATCATGCCACGGAATTTTTCCTGATTCTGCTCGGCATGGCGCGCCGACAAGGATGGTAAAATCACCGTACCAATTGCCACCCCAATCAGGCCCAGCGGCAACTCGGTCATCCGTTCGGCACTGTACAGCCACGATACCGAACCATCCTGCATAAATGACGCCCAGATGGTGTTCAGCAACAGGTTAATCTGGGTCACCGATACCCCAAACAGGGCCGGCAGCATCAGCTTCATGATGCGCTCAACGCCTTCATGCTTGAAGTCGATTTTTGGCGGAATCAGCAGCTTTTTACGCCATAATTCCGGAATCTGGATCGCCAGCTGCAAGGCTCCGGCAATAATCACCGCCCAGCCCAAGGCCATAATCGGCTCGGCCATATACGGCGTTAGCCACAGGGCTCCGGCAATCATGGCCAGATTCAGCAACACCGGTGCAAAGGCCGGCGTGGTAAAGGAGCCATAACTGTTTAAGATGCTGCTGGCAAAAGCGGTCAGCGACATAAACAGCAAATAGGGAATGGTCAGGCGGAACATGTCCGTGGCCAGCGCAAATTTTTCCGGATCACTATGGAAACCCGGCGCATAAACGTACATCACCGCCGGCGCCGCCACCATAGCAGCCAGTGTCAGCAGGCTCATCACCGAGGCCAGACAGCCAAACACCCGGCTAATCAGAATCTGCACTTCGGCATGGGTGCGGCTGGTTTTATATTCGGTCAGAACCGGAATAAAGGCCTGGGAAAATGCCCCTTCAGCAAACAGTCGCCTGAAAAAGTTCGGGATACGAAAGGCCACCACAAAGGTATCGAAATCCTTTCCCGCACCAAACACATTTAATAACACAATATCCCGCACCAGTCCCAACACCCGGGACAGCATGGTCATCGCACTGACAATAAAGGTCGATCGCCAAAGCGCCATCGGAACCACCCAAATAAAAATTTAGCCGCTATTGTAAAGAAACCTAAGCACAAGTTTCGTTATGAATTGATGAAGATGCTGCTTCTATCCTGCTGTTGCAGTCACGCAGTAAAGACCGGAACCGGCTCCAGTCAAAATAAGGTCCCGGATCGGTCTTGCGCCCCGGGGCAATATCGGAATGTCCAGCCAGATGACGCTGGATTTTCGGATAGGCCTGCTGCAAGGCCGACACCACTTCCGCCAGTACCTGATACTGGATCGCTTCAAAGGGCAGATCATCACTGCCTTCCAGTTCAATGCCAATGGAATAATCATTACATTCCGGCTTGGCCAGATAACTGGAACGTCCGGCATGCCAGGCGCGGTCATTGAAATTGACACATTGCAGCACTTCGCCGCTACGCAAAATCAGCAGATGCGCCGAGACCTGCATCCCTTCAATGGTCTGAAAGTAAGGATGCGCCGACCAGTCCAGCCGGTTTTGAAAAAACTGTTCGATATAACCGCCGCCAAACTGTGATGGCGGCAAACTGATATTGTGAATCACCACCAGCTGAATTTCGGTCTGCTGCGGACGCTGGTTAAAATTCGGTGAAGGCACCTGCCGCGCACCTTTTAACTGTCCCTGGATGACCTGAAAAGAAGCCGCCTGCTGCATAGAATGATCCTGATATTTTTTTCAGTATAAAAATTTAGCCCATCCTAAAACTTTCAGCTGAAAATCTCAAATCAGACAAAAAAGCCGCGAAAAAGCGCATCGGGCCAGCCGAACAGTGCTAATATATCGCGCAATTTTCATGGGTAAAGAGATAAGGACAGGCAATGAGCATACCACAATCTTTATTGGAGCAATCTATCCAGATCAATATTCAGCAGGCCCTGCAGGAAGATATTGGCGAGGCAGATATTACCGCTTTACTTACCCCGGAAGATGAACAGGCCACCGCCACCATTATCAGCCGTGAAGACATGGTGCTGGCCGGTCAGCCTTGGGTGAATGCCTTAATCCAGCAGTACGATCCAAGCGTTCAGATTGAATGGCTGAAACAGGATGGTGATCGCGTGGCGGCCAATGAAGCCTTTTTAAAGCTGGCCGGTTCTGCGCGCAGTTTATTGACCGTGGAGCGCCCTGCCCTTAACTTTGTCCAGACCCTATCGGCCGTGGCCACCAAAACCGCCGAATATGTGAAACAGCTCGAGGGCCTGCACACCAAACTGCTGGATACCCGTAAAACCTTGCCGGGTCTGCGGATTGCACAAAAATATGCGGTCACTGTAGGCGGCGGTCAAAACCATCGTCTGGGGCTGTTTGATGCCTTCCTGATTAAAGAAAACCATATTATGGCTGCTGGCGGTATTGCCCAGGCCATTGCCAAAGCCCATCAAATTGCACCGGGCAAACCGGTGGAAGTAGAAGTTGAAACCTGGGATGAGCTGAATCAGGCTCTGGACGCTCAGGCCGATATCGTGATGCTGGATAACTTTAGCCAGCAACAGATGATTGATGCAGTCAAGCATGTGGCCGGTCGCTGCAAACTGGAAGCATCGGGCAATATCACCATTGCCAACCTGCGTGAAGTGGCCAGCACTGGTGTCGATTATATTTCTATGGGCGCTCTGACCAAAGATGTCAAAGCGGTCGATTTATCCATGCGTTTTAATGCTTAATCGCAATTCGATATTTGTCGATAACGAAAAAAGGTGCCTCATGAGGCACCTTTTTTATTCATTTAGGGTGAGTCGATGGCCGCAAGACTTTAATCATCTGCACGGCCGTCGCCATCACGGTCCTGATTCAGCATGGTGCCATCACCATCACGGTCATTGGCCGTATCACACGCGCTTAAACCAAAGGCGCCCATCGCCAGTAAGATCATCAAGTATTTCATGGTACATCCCTCTTTTTTGCTGTTTTAAAAAAATCACTGCGAGTTTTAGTAAGCCATGAAGCTCGGTTTCAGCATGTTGGTTTTTGTTATGAAGATGAATCTGCGCACAGCCGCTGGTTACGTTTGCTTCAATCACAAAAAAACGCATCCGGAGATGCGTTTTATAAATATATTGTTCTGATCTTGCAGTGTTTACCAGCCCAAGGCCTGTTGCTGCTTTTTGATCAGTTCCTGAATGCCCTGCTCGGCCATTTCCAGCATGGCATTACATTGCAGACGGGTAAATGGTTTATCTTCAGCAGTGCCCTGAATTTCAATAAATTCACCGGCCTGGGTCATCACTACATTCAGGTCAGTCTGGCAGTTTGAATCTTCTTCATAGCACAGGTCCAGCAATACTTCGTCCTGATACATACCCACAGAAATAGCAGCGACCAGACCTTTTAACGGGTCCTGTTTAATTTTTTTGCTTTCCAGCAGTACATTCATGGCATCGACCAGCGCCACCGCTGCACCGGTAATTGCGGCAGTACGGGTACCGCCATCGGCCTGAATTACATCACAGTCAATGGTAATGGTATTTTCACCAAGTTTTTTCAGATCGACCATGGCACGCAGGCTGCGGCCAATTAAGCGCTGGATTTCCTGAGTACGGCCGCTCTGTTTACCCCGTGCCGCTTCACGGTCACTACGCGTATGGGTAGAACGTGGCAACATGCCATATTCTGCAGTTACCCAGCCTTGGCCTTTGCCTTTTAAAAAGCGCGGTACCGAGTTATCAATACTGGCAGTACACAGCACTTTGGTATGACCAAATTCAACCAAGACAGAACCTTCCGCATAACGTGTGTAATTACGGGTAATTTTGACATCACGCAATTGATCTAGGGTACGTTGGTCGATACGCATAAGTTGTCCTTATTTTGACTCAAATAAATTGTCGGCCAGTATAGCAGATGCAAGCGCACAGGTTTTGTCCCCGGGTCGGCTTTTACACAATCTCGCCACAGAAAAGCGGGCCCTGCACAGTCAATGCGGCAGCATGGCTGCTGCCCGGACCGATTCTGCTCTATAATAGCTATACAGATGAATTTTTAAACAGTATCAGGGATGTGACATGTCGATTCGGGAAGAACGTAAGCAGCAAAGTCGTCAGGCCATTTTAGATGCGGCCCTGACCTTAAGTACTGCCGAGCGCTCTTTTAGCAGCATCAGCTTAAGGGAAATTTCCCGCCATGTCGGGCTGGTGCCGACGGCGTTCTACCGGCATTTTCAGGATATGGATGAACTCGGCGCAGAACTGGTCGATCAGGTGGCGCTGCATTTAAAAAGTATTCTGCATCAGCTGGGTCAGGCCTATTTATATCTGCCCAATGCCAAAACCCGGACCAGCGTTGAACTGTTTTTTCAGGCAGTCGATCAGCATCCGCAGCAATGGATTTTTCTAATTGCCGAACGTTGGGGCGGCTCGGCCACGGTACGTCAGGCCATTGCCCGGGAAATCGAGTTTTTAATTGATGATTTTGCCAACGACCTGAAACGGGTAGAAAGCGTGCAGCATTTTGAACACCCGGAAGATTTTAAAGTACTGGCCAATATTTTAATTAACCTGTCCTTTAACTGGGCCATGAGCTGGATTGGCCTCAGTCGCCAGTTTGAAGGTGAGGCCCTAAGCCAGCAGCAGCAACAGTTTACCGAGCAGACCATTATCCAGGTGCAATTGCTGTTTCGTGGTATTAGCCATTGGGAACGCCCAAGCATCACAATGCCTGAAACCGCAGCACTAAAAAACCCGCTTTAAACAGCGGGTTTTTAACATCATGTTGGGCTTTTATTTGGCTTTACGTTCTTTATCGACCAGGTAATTCACCACCTGAATCACTTTGCCGTTATCGCCCGACACCACATATTTACCATTAACCACCACTGCCGGCACACCGGTCAGCTGGTATTGGCGCGCCAGTTTATTGGCCTGTGCCACTTTAGAGGTAATCGCAAAAGAGTTAAACATGCTGTTGAACTTGGCTTCAGGAATACCGTATTTGACAAAGAATTTGGCCTGGGATTTCTGGTCAAAAATCTGCTGGCCTTTGTCATGAATGGCATGGAATAACGGCAAGTGGGTACGTTTACGGACGCCCAGTGCTTCCGACACATAATAGCCGCGCGCATTCATTTCCCAGACCTGGTTCATGGCAGCCGGAGTACGCACGAAGTTCACATCTTTTGGCAGCTTACGCAGCCAGGCTTGCATATGCGGCTCCAAGGTAAAGCAGTGGCCACAGCCATACCAGAAGAATTCACGGACTTCAATTTTACCCGGCACATCGACTTTGCCCGGATTGGCCAGTACGCGATAGTCTTGGCCTTCAACAAAATTGGCCGCCCATGCGCCACCTGAAATTGCAAACATTGCGGTTGCAAGGCTACCCAAAAGAAACTTTTTCATTGAACTTATTGTCCTCATAAATCGTTATGATTAGCTTATGCGAACACTATAAATCAATTATGCCGTTTTCGTTTTGCTTCTGTGAACTTTTTTACGGCTTTTATCGCTTTTTCCAGAATAAACGCTACACTAAACAGCATAGACTTTTTGAAATCATAATAACTTGATTGAGGTGACACCAATGTCGCAACTGAATGTTGATCCGCAAGAAATTGCCAAATTTGAAGCATTCGCAGCTATATGGTGGGATCAGCATTCTGAGTTCCGCCCTTTGCATCAAATTAACCCGCTCCGTTTAAACTGGATTGATGAACATTCAGGCGGACTGGCTGGCAAAAAAGTGCTGGATGTCGGTTGTGGCGGCGGCATTCTTTCGGAAAGCATGGCGCGCCGTGGTGCCGATGTACTCGGGATTGATATGGGCGAGGCGCCGCTGAATGTGGCACGTTTACATGCCCAGCAGGAAGGCGTCGAAAATATTGAATATCGCCAGATTCCGGTCGAGCAACTGGCAGAAGAACAGGCTGGCCAGTACGATGTGGTGACCTGTATGGAAATGCTGGAGCATGTACCTGATCCGGCCTCAATTATTCAGGCCTGCCAGAAGCTGGTCAAACCGGGTGGCCATGTGTTCTTCTCGACCATTAACCGTAATCCGAAAGCCTATTTATTTGCGATTATTGGCGCGGAATATGTGCTGCGCATGCTGGCCAAAGGCACGCATGATTATCATAAATTTATCAAGCCGTCCGAACTGGCACACGATATTCGCAATGCCGGCCTGAAACTGAAAGATATGACCGGTTTGCACTATAACCCACTGACCAAACGCTACTGGCTGGCGCCCAATGTTGATGTCAACTATATGGTGCATACCCTGAATGAAGGTGGCCAATGAAAGCGGTTTTATTTGACCTCGACGGCACCTTAATTGATACCGCGGCCGACTTTATCCGTATTATTCAAGACATGTGCCGCGATAAAGGCTGTGACATTGTCGCCGCCGAGCAGATTCGCACCCAAGTCTCTGAAGGCGCACGCGCCATGGTCAAGCTGGTGTATCCGGAGCTGGAAGTGGAAGACCCGGTCTTTTTAGGCCATCGCCAGCGCTTTTTAGACCTTTACGGCGCCGATATTGCGGTAGAAACCGACCTGTTTGAAGGCATGTATCCACTGCTAGAGCAGCTGGAACAGCAGCAAATTCCCTGGGGTATTGTCACCAACAAGCCACGCTGGCTCAGTGAAGCGCTGTTAAAAGCCCTGAACCTGACCGAACGCTGTGCGGTACTGGTCTGCCCGGAAGATGTCAGCAAGACCAAACCCGATCCGGAACCGATGTATCTGGCCGCAGCACAGCTGGGACTGGAACCACAGCAGTGTATTTATGTCGGCGATCATCCACGTGATATTGATGCCGGACGCAATGCCAGCATGTACACCATTTTAGCCGCCTATGGCTATTTACCCTTACAACACAAAGATGACTTAACAGCCTGGCAGGCAGACTGTATAGTGAATAATGTCACAGAATTACATCAGGTCTTGCACCAGATGCTGTCACAGCAACAACAACATTCAATCACTTCATAATTACAGCAAAAAAACGGAGGTCGATCATGAAATATTCAGAATATCAACCTCGCCCTGATCTGCTCAAAGATCGCGTGATCCTGATTACAGGTGCGGGCGACGGTATTGGACGTGCAGCCGCGATCAGCTTTGCACTGCACGGCGCAACCGTTGTCCTGCATGGTCGCACCCTGAATAAACTGGAAGTCATCTATGATGAAATTGAAGGTTTAGGCGCGCCGCAGCCAGCCATTCTTCCGCTCCAGCTGTCCAGTGCGTCATCGCGTGATTATGAATTGCTGGTCGATACGCTCGACAAGCAGTTTGGCCGTCTGGATGGCATTTTGCACAATGCCGGCATTCTGGGTGAACGGACCGAACTGGTGCATTATCCGGCTGATGTCTGGGATGATGTGATGGCCGTCAACCTGCGTGCACCCTTTGTTATGACCCAGGAACTGCTGCCTTTACTGGAAAAATCGGCACATGCTTCGGTGGTATTTGCCAGTTCGGGCGTCGGTCGTGAAGTACGTGAGCGTTGGGGCGCCTATTCGGTGTCTAAAATTGCCATTGAAGCGGTCAGCAAACTGTTTGCCCAGGAAAATGTGCATCCGAATATCCGTTATAACTGCATTAATCCGGGCGCGACCCGCACCGCCATGCGCGCCAAGGCCTATCCGGATGAAGACCCGAAAACCTTGCCGACACCGGAATCAATCATGCCAGCCTATTTATATTTAATGGGCGATGACAGTCTGCACATGAACGGCCAGAGTATTGATGCGCAGGATTAATGCCCTTGCTGTATCCATGAAGGAAGCCCTGTGCTTCCTTTTTTATGCCCATCCATAAAGCTGTAATTGCTCCCACTTTGCGTAAATATACCGGTTTGGGCTTAAGTCGGCTTGAATTTCAGCAAAATTTGCCGATACTAAAGCCCTGTTTCTGATTATCCCGAGATGCCCATGTCTGACTTTAGCAATATCACAGTAACGACCTATGAAGATGGCATGGTGTCTTTATTGATTAATGGTCAAGCCATTTCTGAAAAATACGGCATGAAATTTGAAGCCAGTATTCTCGATGAACTACAGGCACTCGAGACCGGGCAAAACCTGAAACTGTTTGACCAGTTTATCTTTTCGCATACCGATCTGAACTTTGAACATCACTACAGCTATATCACCGGTATTTATAAACAGGCCGAGGACTATGCCGTCTATAAAAACTTTGTCTACCGGATTCTTGTCGATGGCCAAGCCCCGGTCGAGCATGTGATTACCAAACAGGGCCAGCCAATGAGCGCCGAAGATGTACGCGAATTTATTCAGGCGCATATCCAGAAGTCACTGACCGACTATACCGACCTGAAATATGCCTACTAAGCACATGCTTGAATCCAGGACCTGCGGGTCCTTTTTTATGCGCTGCTAAATTTTATACACTACCAGACCATAAATCGTATTTTTAAATCATTTTTATAAAATTATTCGGTTTTTCAAATTGAAACATCCGGCCTATACTGCTACTCAACCGCAATGAATCAATGAAAGGAGCAGCACATGGCCGACCAGCAACGTAAAAATGACATTATCCGTTCCATTGAACACTTACAACTGCCCACCAGCTTATTGGCTGTACTTGAAGATGGCCAGCAGGCCGAATGTCTGGCCCATGCCATCGACTCCTTGCAGGACTTAAGCCAGCAATGGAACTGACTGCGGGCAGAATCCCGGCAATACGGGCTAGGCTTTTTGCGCCCAATGTTGTATAACCAGTTCACGTGACAACAGATAAGTCTTTCATCGTCTGTTACTTTTCCAGCATAATATCCAAAATATCTCTGCTTTCGATAAAGAATTAACGATCTTTCTTCACAGTTTCTCTGCATTTTTTTCGTACAGTAAGACACAGTGAAATAAAAGACGATAAACGAGGTTTTTTCACATGAAAAAGATAGTGACAGTTATGGCGATCTCTTTCAGTGCGTTGCTGGCCAGCGGGATCACTGCGGCTGCACCTCAATTTGACAATCCGGGACGCGGCTATGAACAGTCACGTCAGCACGGTCAGGGCAAAAAACATCGTGAATATCGTGAATCGAAAGAGGTTTATGAAAAACGCCGCCAGCGTGAAGAACGGGGCTATCAGCGTTTACAGCAGCATAAATGGCAAACCGGTTATGTGATGCCGCAGCATTATCGTGGCAATGGCTACAAAGTCGAATATAAAGAGCATAACCTGCCTAAACCGGACCGCAAGCAGCAGTGGTACAAGGTCAATAATGACTATATTCTGGTCAATGCCGATACCCACAGTATTCTTAAAATCCTGTCTTTCTAAGCTGCACTCCAACCGTTTCAGTCTCACTCCTCGGTTGCCCAAACATCGGTTTGGGCTTTTTTATATCGGCAATTCTTTAAGCTGCTATTTTGGCTGTAGGGCAGATGCTAGCCGGCTTTCAGGCTCTCCGCTTTTTCTTCATGATTTTCACAATTCATCTCAATTGCTCTCATCCTTTATCTCAACTTTCTGGTTAATTTGGACGTATTCCAGAGATATACAGTTTGACTCAAAGGTGAGCGTCATGAAAAAAGTATTAACCACCATTGCCCTGTCTTTAAGTGCGTTTATGGCTACTACAGCCATGGCTGCGCCTGATCATCGTGATCATGACCGTCGTGCGGCAACCCACTACAAACATCAGGACAGCCGTTGGGACCGTGATCATAAACGTCCGGTTGTGCGCGTAAATCCAAGCCGTGACTGGCGTGTGGGCCAGACCTTACCGCGTGCCTATGACCAGTCCCGTTATAAAGTCAGTGACCGCGAAGCGCGTCGTTTACCAAACACCGGCCGTTATCAGCAGTGGTACAAAATTAATGGCGATTACGTGATGATCAACGAACGTACCAACCGGATTATTCGCATTATGGGCTAAGGGTTTCGTCTCATTTTCCCTTCCCTCTTTACACCTGAACCACCCCGTTCAGGTGTTTTTTTATTTTTTCAGCTTACGCCCCGGTATTTTTTGATTAGAATCCGCTATAAGACTTTTGCTTGATTGAGACCGGCATGCACCTGAATTCTACCGAAACATCACACAGCACAACTTTGCAATATGTGCACTGGTTTCGACATTCTGCGCCTTATATCAATGCCCATCGCAACAAAACCTTTGTGCTGATGTTTGATGGTGAAGCGGTCCTGCATGACAATTTCCAGCATATTATTCATGATATTGCCCTGCTGCATTCGCTGGGTATCCGGCTGGTACTGGTGCATGGTGCCCGCCCGCAGATTAACCAGAATTTACAGGCCAGCCAGATCGACACCCCGTTTCATCAGCAACGGCGCATTACCACCCGCGAATCGTTAAGCTGTGTCATGAATGCAGTCGGTTCAATTCGCCTGCAGATTGAAGCCCTGCTGTCGATGGGACTGGCCAACTCGCCGATGTACGGCGCCCGCATTGATGTGGTCTCAGGTAATTTTATTACCGCCAAACCCTATGGTATTCGCGATGGAGTCGATTTCCAGCTGACCGGCGAAGTGCGCAGTGTCGATACCGATGCCATTCAGCGTCATCTGGACAATCATAATATTGTCGTGCTCGGCCCGACCGGCTATTCCACAACAGGCGAAGTGTTTAATTTACTGGCTGAAGAAGTCGCCACCAAAACCGCAATTCGCCTGCAAGCCGACAAGCTGATTTTCTTGGGCAAACAGCAGGGTTTACTGAATGAACAGGGTCAGCTGCAACGTGAAATCCGCCCATCCCAGCTCAATCATTATATTGGTCTGTATCAGGCCAGCCAGCCGGAAATGGCCCTGCATTTACGCGGCGCACAGGATGCTGCCACTCAGGGCGTCAATCGCGTACATCTGATTTCCTATGCCTCTGATGGCGCACTACTGGAAGAGCTGTTTACCCGCGATGGTGCCGGTACCATGATTACCGATGCCCATTATGAAGAAGTGCGCACCGCCAATATTCAGGATGTCGGCGGTCTCATCAGCCTGCTGCGCCCGCTGGAAGAAGAAGGTGTGCTGGTCTACCGTTCGCGGGAACGGCTGGAAAATGAAATTGAACAGTTTGCGGTGATTGAACGTGATGGCACCATTCTGGCCTGTGCGGCGCTGTATCCGCTACCGGTCAGCGACAATGAACTGCGCTCGGCGGAAATTGCCTGCGTGGCGGTACATCCGGCCTATCGTAAATCCAATCGTGGCAGCCAGATTCTGCATTATCTGGAAGATAAAGCCCGTAGCCTTGGTATTCAGCAGCTGTTTATTCTGACCACTCGTACTGCGCACTGGTTTCTGGAACAGGGCTTTGAGCCGGCCAATGTCGATGACTTACCCAATGCCCGCCAAGCCTTATACAACTACCAGCGTAATTCACTGGTCTGTAAAAAGTCACTCACCTGATCTGTTCAAGGCCGGCTTTAGCTCAATTTGGCATATGCTTATCTGCAGCTGGCCCAATTCTGCTGCATCTGGTATTAGCAGGAATTAGTATAAGCTTATTCCTGCGCCTTCAATTTAATAAAAATATTTTAAATACAACTACTTAATATTTTAACTTTTAATAGATTATCCATTTTATAAATCAGATTTATGCATAAGATTTGCACATCTTTATTTATCTTTTTTCCTGATTAGAAATTCCTGATTTGTTATTTTTTTCGAAAAAGAAAAATCTTTAAGGTAGCTCTCATTCTCCACTTTTGAATTTTTTTAATTTCCGAGAGCAGGTATTTTCATGAGCAGCCTACGCCGTATTTTTTCAACTCAAAGCGCTATTTTATCTGCCGTGGTGGCGGGTGCCATGTCCATGACTGCCTGTAGCAGCCCCAAAGACGCCGACAACATTACCCTGAATATCGGCTTCCAGAAATACGGCATTTTACCGATTGTCAAAGAGCGTGGTGAACTGGAGCAGGCCCTAAAAGCCCAGGGTGTACAGGTGAAATGGGTAGAATTTCCAGCCGGTCCGCAATTATTGGAAGGTTTAAATGTCGGCAGTGTGGCCTTTGGTGAAGCCGGCGAAGCACCGCCCATTTTTGCGCAGGCAGCCAATTCCAAACTGGTCTATGTGGCCAACCAGCCTAAAGCGCCGCTAGCTGAGGCCTTAATTGTGCCTAAAGATTCGGCCATTCAGTCGGTGCAGGATTTAAAAGGCAAACGCATTGCTCTGAACAAAGGCTCCAATGTGCATTATCTGCTGCTGAAGCTGTTAGCAGCCAACCAGCTTAGCCTGCACGATATTCAAGTGGTGTATTTACCCCCATCCGATGCCCGCGCAGCCTTTGAACGTGGTTCGGTGGATGCCTGGGTGATCTGGGATCCGTTCTTTGCCGCAGCCGAACACCAGATTGGCGCCCGGGTCATTGCCACCGGCGAAAATCTGGTCAGCAACCATCAGTTCTATCTGGCGGATCGTCAGTTTGCCGAGCAGCATCCGCAGGTTTTAGACACCGTGGTGCAAAGCTTGAACAGCACCACGCAATGGGTGGCCCAGCATCAGGATGAAGCGGCTCAACTGCTGCAAAAACCGACCGGCCTGGATGTCGAGGTCTTAAAAACTTCAATTTCCCGTATGGGCTTTGGCGTGCAGGCCATCTCCAGTGACGTGGCCAAAGAACAGCAATATGTAGCTGATGCCTTTTATCAGCAAAAGCTGATTCCACAGCAAATTCAGATTCAGGCGGCCCTGCTGAATACGCAGTCGACACAACAAGAATGAGGAATAAAAGATGCGTAAATTAACAACCTGGGCGCTGCTGGGCATTTCCACGCTGGGACTGGGTCTCAGCGGCTGCCAGAAACCGGAAGCCCACAAGGCGGTAACAGACAACAACTCAACTGAACAGGCGGTGAAAACCATTTCTATTGGCTACCAGAAATCTTCCTTAAATTTACTGGTGGCACGTGATGAAAAACTGCTGGAACAGCAGTTCCCACGAGCCAAAATTGAATGGAAAGAATTTCCGGCCGGACCCCAAATGCTGGAAGCCCTGGCCGTTGGCGCAGTCGATTATGGTTCAGTGGGGAATACCCCGCCCATTTTTGCCCAGGCGGCTGGCAAGGAGCTGAACTATGTCGGCTATGAAGTCTATGCCGACCATTCGCTGGCCTTAGTGGTGCCGCAGCAAAGTGCCATACAGACCCTGCAGGATTTAAAAGGCAAACGTATTGCCCTGCAAAAAGGCTCCAATGCCCATGAATTTCTGGCCAAAGTGCTGGCCAAAGCCAACTTGAACTGGTCAGATATTCAGCCAATCTGGCTGCCACCGGCCGATGCACGTGCTGCCTTTGACAAGCAGTCGATTGATGCCTGGGCCATCTGGGACCCGTTCCTGTCTGCGGCTGAACTGCATGGACAGGCCCGCCCGCTGATCAAGACCGGTGATTTTGACCAGACCTATTCGTTTTATGTGGCCAATCCCAAATTTATTGCCGCACATCCACAGGCCACCACCGGCTTTCTGGCGGCCCTGAATGCCGCAGATCAGTGGATTGTTAAACACCAGTCTCAGGCCCTAGAAATTTATCAGAAAAATACCGGCCTGGACCCGGCGGTCGCCAAAAACGCCTTTGACCGCCGCCTGAAACCGTCACCGATTCAACGCTTAAACCCGACGGTCATTCAGGCCCAGCAGAAAATTGCTGACCAGTTCTATCAGCTCAAGCTGATTCCAAAACCGATTGAGGTCCAGCCGATTGTCTGGACGGCTCCAACTGCAGATTGATGACCGAGTAATCCCATTGAAATAAAGGACGATAATATGAAAATTTTCTGGTTTATTCCCACCCATGGTGACAGCCGCTATTTAGGTACCAGCAAAGGTGGCCGTCAGGTCGATCATGCCTATATGAAACAGATTGCAGTGGCAGTGGACAATTTAGGTTATGAAGGTGTGCTGATTCCAACCGGCCGTTCTTGCGAAGATCCGTGGATTACTGCAGCCAGTTTAATTGATGCGACCCAGAACCTGAAATTTCTGGTGGCCTTGCGTCCAGGCGTGACCACACCAGCCTTAGCAGCGCGTATGGCGGCGACGTTTGACCGTTTATCTGGCGGCCGGGTGTTACTGAATCTGGTCACGGGCGGTGATGAACAGGAACTGAAAGGTGATGGTGTCTATGAAGATCATGCCACGCGTTATCAAACGGCTGCGGAATACACCACCATCTGGCGTGAAATTTTAACCCGCTCGCATACAGGTGAATCGTTCAGCTTCCACGGCGAACGTTTACAGGTCGATGAAGCCAAGCTGCTCTATCCACCAGTCCAGCAACCATATCCACCGCTCTGGTTTGGTGGCTCTTCCGATGCAGCCATTGAGCTGGCCACCGATCAGGTCGACACCTATTTAACCTGGGGCGAACCGCCGGCAGCAGTAAAAGAAAAAATTGAAACGGTACGTGCCAAAGCCGCGGCCAAAGGCCGCAGTCTAAACTATGGCATCCGTCTGCATGTGATTGTACGTGAAACCAATAAAGAAGCCTGGCAAGCAGCCAACGCGCTGATCCAGTATGTCGATGATGCCACCATTGCCGCAGCACAGGCCAAGTTTAAAGCGATGGATTCCGTCGGTCAGCGCCGTATGGCTGAACTGCACAATGGCGATCGCAGCAAACTGGAAGTCTCCCCAAATCTGTGGGCAGGCGTAGGCCTGGTACGTGGTGGAGCCGGTACGGCACTGGTCGGTGACCCTGAAACAGTGGCGGCCCGTATTCAGGAATATGCCGACCTGGGTATTAGCACCTTTATTTTCTCCGGCTATCCGCATCTGGAAGAATCCATCCGTTTTGCCGAACTGGTGTTCCCGCTGTTGCCGCTGGAAACCCGCAAGAAACTGGCACAACCGAATTTGACCGGTCCTTTTGGGGAAATTGTTGCGAATAACTATGTCGCCGCAGACAGCCAGGCGAGCAAACAGCTGAAGGAGCCGGCCTGATGAGTAAAACCATTTCCCTGGAGCAGCTGGCAGAGGCCAAAGTTTCACGTGGAACATCATTTGGGCAGCGGATGCTGCCCTGGCTGGTGCCATTATTACTGATTGCTTTCTGGCAACTGGCCTCAAGTACCGGCCTGCTGGAAAGCCGGATTTTACCGGCACCAACGGCAGTGGTTAGTGCCTTCTGGGGCTTACTGGTCAGTGGCGAGCTGTGGCAGCACGTTCAGGTCAGTGCCGGACGTGCCCTCCTCGGCTTGTTGATTGGCGGTGGTTTGGGCCTGCTGCTTGGCCTGTTAAATGGCTCCTCCAAAACCGCCTCGACCCTGCTGGATACCACCTTGCAGATGATTCGTAATATTCCGGCTTTGGCGCTGATTCCGCTGGTGATTCTCTGGTTCGGGATTGATGAAACAGCCAAATTATTTCTGGTTGCGATTGGCGTGTTCTTTCCCATTTACATTAATACCTATCATGGCATTCGCTCGGTCGATCCACAGCTGATTGAAATGGGCAAAAGCTACGGCCTGAGCCGCTGGCAACTGTATAAGGAAATTATCTTGCCGGGTGCAATGCCTTCAATTCTGGTCGGTCTGCGCTTTTCTTTAGGTCTGGTCTGGGTGCTGCTAATTGTCGCCGAAACCATCTCCGCCCAATCCGGGATTGGCTATATGACTATGAACGCGCGTGAGTTTTTACAGACCGATATCGTGCTGGTCGGCATCCTGCTGTATGCCCTGCTGGGTAAACTGGCCGATGTGCTGGCTGTGGCTTTGGAACGCTATTTACTGCGCTGGCATGCCGGCTACCAGAAATAAGGAGTAAGCGAAGATGAGTAATTTAATTGCCGGCTTGCATGCCGAGCACAGCAGTTCGAAACTGCGCAGCAATCCGGATATTCAGCCGCAGGCGGTGGCAGGTGCGGAAATCCTGATTGAACAGTTACACAAGTTTTATGGTTCGGTGAAGGTGCTGCAAGACCTGGATCTGCATATTCAGCCGGGCGAATTTCTGGCCATTGTCGGACGCAGTGGCTGTGGCAAAAGCACCCTGCTGCGTTTAATTGCCGATCTGGAAAAACCAAGCTACGGCGAAATCAAATTTAAGTCGGCACGGCATATCCGCGAAGGCATTACCTCGGATGATATCCGGGTGATGTTTCAGGACCCGCGTCTGCTGCCATGGCGCAGCATCGAGCAGAATGTACAGCTTGGTCTGGGCAAAGACCAGTACGCACATGCCAGCGCCCTGCTGGAAAAAGTCGGTCTGAAAGACAAAGCCGGGCTATGGCCCTCGCAACTGTCTGGCGGTCAACGACAACGTACCGCGTTGGTACGTGCCCTGTCGCATCAACCGCGGATTTTATTGCTGGATGAACCTTTAGGTGCACTGGATGCCCTGACCCGTCTGGAAATGCAGAAGCTGATTGAACGGCTCTGGACCGAACAGGGCTTTACTGCCATTTTAGTCACCCATGATGTCAGTGAAGCGGTACAGCTGGCCGACCGGATTATTCTGCTCGATCGTGGTCATATTGCCAAAACCTTTCAGGTCAATTTACCGCGCCCGCGGCAAAAAAGTATTGCCTTTGCCGAACTGGAGCAGCAGGTGCTAGATGCAGTCTTGGCCACATGAGGATTAATTTTGGTCTGAGCCTGCCCCCGCAGCTTTACCCTTAAATTCCGGCTCAATTTAAGGGTAAAACTTCATCTCGGTTTATGAAACTTTTGTGACATAGGCCCGAATAGATGCAGGATTATTTCTATAAACTATGTCTTATATTTTGATTTAAAATAAAAGAATAAAAAATCTTTGAAATCAAGCCTTCAGTTATATTTTTTACCAGACTCAAAAAGTGTGCTTTATAGGGATTAAATTTAACAATCCTAGGGAAATTATTAGTTAATCTACAAAATTCTGCTGCATTTATCATAATTTGCAATAGACGAGGATGCACAAAACTGATGATTTGACGTACAATTCGTGATTCCCCCTTTTCATTGTTTTTTAATTGCTAATGGAACAAAAAAAGAGTACTCAAAAACGACATCAGTTGCTGAACGCAGCACTCGACGTATTTTCCTTATACGGTTTTAATGGGGCGAGCTTAGATGAAATCGCTCAGATTGCAGAAATGCATAAGTCGAATATTTTCTATTACTATGAAAATAAAGAAGCGTTATATGTAGAAGTGCTGACCACTGTATTACAGAAATGGCTGGCGCCACTGCAAATGCTGGAAGCCGAGCTTGAACCTGAAGAAGCGATCACCAACTACTTATTGCAAAAGATTGAAGTGTCTCGCACCCAGCCAAAAGCTTCACGCCTGTTTGCGCTGGAAGTGATTCAGGGTGCCCCGCATATTCTGGACATCCTGAAAGGTCCGCTGAAAAAACTGGTCAAGCGTAAAGCCAAAGTCATCAGCAACTGGCAGGAACAAGGCAAAATCTCCAAAGATATTGACCCTGAACTGCTGATTCTGAATATTTGGGCCCTGACCCAGAACTATGCAGACTTCGCGACGCAAATGGAAATGGTCACCGGCAAAACCCTGCGCAACCGCAGCATGCAGCAGCGCATTATCCAGCATACCGTGCATCTGATGCTTTATGGTATTGTGCCGCGTCCAGAACTGAATACCGCACCTCCCTCAGAATCAATCGACGATTGAGCATGATTTTGGCATACGACCATAGTTTGCTATGGTCGCCGAACTAAAAACCACTCTGCTGATATAACGACAATAATTTTTTCGCCCCCAGCAACAGATTTTCTTCCCAGTCCAGATGTGCCGTATCGTTGGCGCCATCGGTAATATATTTGACGGAAATCAGCCGTACATCCAGTTTTTTACAGACTTTGGCCAGCGCATAGCCTTCCATATCCACCAGATTACAGGCCACTTTCGGTGTACCAGTTTCAAAGCTGTCACCGGTGCCACAAATACCAGCCGGTAAATGGGAAAAATGCTGCGGCAAATGAATTTCCGCCGGATGATCGTCATCCATGGGCGTCACTCCGACCTGAAAACCCAACGGTGATACATCCATATCACGCTGTACAAACTGGGTCACTTCCACCAGCTCATGCGCATTAAAATAGGAGCTGCCGGCCGTACCTAAATTTAACAGGGTTTTACAGCCAGTTTTCTGAATTACCTCAAAGGCTTTAAAGGCAGCATTAATCTTGCCAATACCACTATAATGCACCTCGATGCCAGCCTGTTCAAACAGACCTTTGGATTCACTCGGCAATGCCATAATTAAGGCCAGATCCGACATTATTGCTTCTCTACCGCAGTTGCTGGGAGCCACATTAGAAAGCAAAAGGCAGAAAAATAAAAGCTATCCCTGAAATGACAGGTCTTCCAACGACTCCACTTTTTTTCATATCTATGCAGCTTTTCAGTACTGGCTACGCGTTTCCATTTTCATTCGCTCCTGATAAAAACCCGCCAGTGCTGTGGCACCGGTCAAAAATGAGCAAGAAAAATTTTGCATAAAAACAGAACAACAAGACGAATGTGTGAGAATATGGCAATATATAGCCTTTCTTAATGTATAACGTCATTCTTTGCCCATGCAGCTCCTCCGTCTGAATGCTTTAGCGCCTGATTTTCAACTGGAAAAAACTGCCGTTACCATCGGTAATTTTGACGGCGTGCATTTGGGACATCAGGCCATGATTGCCCAGCTAAAACAGCTGGCAGCAGCCCAGCAGCTGAAAACCCTGGTGATGATTTTCGAGCCACAGCCGCTGGAATTTTTTAAAGGCTATGAAGCGCCGCCACGCATCAGCTCCTTAAGAGAAAAAGTCGAATACTTAACCGAGCTGGGTGTAGACTATATTGCAGTCGCCAAATTTGATAATTATTTCCGCAGCTTAAGCGCCGAAGCCTTTGCCGACATACTCAAATATAAACTCAATGCCCACAGTCTGGTGCTGGGTGATGACTTCCATTTTGGCAAAAACCGTCAGGGCAATAGCGAGTTTTTGCAGCAATACGGCTTTCAGGTCACCAACTTAAACACTATTCTGGCCGATGGTGAACGGGTCAGCTCGACCCGGATCCGTCAGACCTTGCAGGCCGGCAATTTAGCGCTGGCAGCCAAATTGCTGGGGCGCCCGTATAGCATTACTGGCCGGGTACAATACGGCGACCAGATTGGCCGGACCATTGATTTTCCAACCATTAATGTCCGTCTGAACCGGCATAAACCCTGCCTGAACGGGATTTATGGCGTGGAAGTGCTCTGTGAAACTGAATCCTTACAAGCCAAAGTTCAGGCAGAGAATCCGAACCAGCCGGGAATTGCCGGCTATGACCCGACCGCGCTGTTTGGCGCCGGTCATGTCGGCACCCGACCAGCCATCAAACAGGACCATCCGGAATGGAGATTAGAAGTACATTTCCCCGAGGTTTCTGCTAATCTGTATGGCCTGTTAATGCGGGTGACGTTCTTAAACTATTTACATGGCGAAAAGGACTATCCTTCGCTTGAAGCCTTAAAAGCTGGAATTGATGATGATGTGGAGAAACTGCTTGAGTTTCGCCGCAGCACCCCAAAATTCCCTTTTGAATAACTCACATTTTTACTGTAAAACGTGTCAGTCAAATGGCTGATTAAATTGGAAGACAACTTGCATGAGCGATAAGCAAACTCCTGAAAATGCAGTGGACTATAAAGCCACACTGAACCTCCCAGGTACTGACTTTGCAATGAAAGCAAACCTCGCAGTACGTGAAGCGAAATGGTTAGAAGAGTGGTATGCCGATGACATTTATCAGCAGATTCGTGCATCGCGTATCGGCAAGAAAAAATATGTGCTTCATGACGGCCCTCCGTATGCCAATGGTCAAATCCACCTTGGTCACGCGGTCAACAAGGTCCTGAAAGACATCATCATTAAAAGTCGTGTCATGGACGGTTTTGACGCGCCATATGTGCCAGGCTGGGACTGTCACGGTCTTCCAATTGAACTGAAAGTTGAAGAAAAAGTTGGCAAAGTCGGCGTCAAAGTTGATGCTTCGACCTTCCGTAAAGCCTGCCGTGAATATGCCTACACCCAGGTCGAACTACAAAAGAAAGACTTTATCCGTATGGGCGTGTTCGGCGACTGGAACAACCCATACCTGACCATGAACTTCAAGCAGGAAGCAGATATTGTCCGTTCTCTGGGTGCCATTGCCAAAGCCGGTCATATCGAGCCAGGCCTGAAGCCAGTGAACTGGTGTCTGGACTGTGGTTCAGCGCTGGCAGAAGCTGAAGTTGAATATGAAGATAAAAAATCCGATGCAATTGACGTCGGTTTTACAGTGGTTGACTTAGCTGATTTGTCTGCACGTTTGGGTGTTGACGTTAAAGACTCAACCGATATCGTGATCTGGACCACCACCCCATGGACCCTGCCAGCCAACCAAGCCGTGGCATTACATGCCGAACTTGAATATCAACTGGTCAAGGCGCGTGGTGAAGAACAGGCCGAGCAAAACTTTATTCTGGCAAAAACACTGGTAGAATCTGCGACCCAGCGTTATGGCTTCAGCTCGGTTGAAGTGCTGGCCGAGTTTGCCGGTAGCAAACTGGAAAATCTGGTGCTGCAACATCCGTTAATTACTGAGCGTCAAGTGCCGGTGATTCTGGGTGAACACGTCACCGATGCCAGCGGTACAGGTGCCGTGCATACTGCACCAGGCCACGGTGTAGACGACTATAAAGTCGGCCTGCAATATAACCTGAAAGTCGACAACCCGGTGGGCGGCAACGGTGTCTATTTACCGACTGCGCCAATTTTTGCTGGTGAACATATTTATAAAGCCAATCCGCAAATTATTGCCGCGCTGGGCGAAGCCAACAAATTGTGGGCACATCATCCAATCAAGCATAGCTATCCGCACTGCTGGCGTCATAAAACCCCGATTATCTTCCGTGCCACACCACAATGGTTTATCAGCATGGATGCCAAAGGTTTACGCCAAGGCGCCCTGAATGCAATTGAAAACGAGATCAGCTTCGTGCCAGATTGGGGTAAAAACCGGATTCAGGCAATGATCGAAGGTCGTCCGGACTGGTGTATTTCGCGTCAGCGTACCTGGGGCGTGCCAATTCCATTCTTCGTGCATAAAGACACCAACGAACTGCATCCACGTACCCCTGAACTGATCGAAGAAGTGGCTAAACTGATCGAACAGGAAGGTATTGATGGCTGGTATAACCGTGAAGCCAAAGACTTCATTGGTGATGATGCTGAACACTACAACGCCGTACGTGACACCTTAGACGTCTGGTTTGACTCGGGTACAACCCACTATGCCGTGCTGCGTGAACGTGAAGAGCTGCAAGATCCGGCCGATCTGTACCTTGAAGGTTCGGATCAGCACCGTGGCTGGTTCCAGTCTTCACTGCTGACCTCGATTGCGATCAATGAACGTGCGCCATACAAAGGCTTGTTAACGCATGGTTTCGTGGTCGATGAAAAAGGCCGCAAAATGTCGAAGTCACTCGGGAATATCATTACCCCGCAAGACATCATTAAAGACATGGGTGCAGACGGCTTACGTTTCTGGATTGCCTCTGCGGATTACCGTTATGAAATGACCGCCGGTAAAGAAATCTTTAGCCGTGCCTCAGACGGTTACCGCCGTATTCGTAACACGCTGCGTTTCTTGCTGGCCAATTTAAACGGCTTTAAACCATCGACTGATGCCCTGCCGGTGGATCAGCTGATTGCGCTGGATCAATACATCCTGCAACGTGCGTCTGAAGTACAAGAAACCATCAAGAAAGCCTATGAAGATATGAACTTCCATATCGTCACCAGCGCCTTGACCAACTTCTGTATTAATGACTTGGGTGGTTTCTACCTCGACATCATCAAAGACCGTCAGTACACCACCAAAGCGGACTCGCAAGCGCGTCATTCCGCGCAAACTGCGTTGTATCACCTGGTACAGGCCTTTGTACGCTGGATGGCGCCAATCCTGAGCTTCACTGCCCAAGAAGCGTGGCCACTGATTCCTGAGCAGTCAGAGAAATATGTATTCACCGCTGAATGGTATGAGCTGCCGGTGGCCTCTGAAGCCAACGTGCTGGCTGAAAGCGAATGGCAGACTTTAATTGCCGTAAAATCTGCCGTGAACAAGTTTATTGAAGCGGCGCGTACTGCAAAAACTGTCGGTTCTAACCTGTCTGCCAAAGTGGAGCTGTGGGCCAATGCCGAGCTGAAAGCGGTGCTGGATAAACTGGGCGATGAACTGCGTTTTGTCCTGATTACTTCTCAGGTGATTGTGAATGAGTTTGATGCAGCACAAGGCGAAGCTTCTGATCTTGACGGTCTGAACGTGAAAGTCTCTGCCGCAGATGGCGAGAAATGTGTACGCTGCTGGCACGTCCTGCCAGATGTGAATACACATCCTGCACATCCAGGTTTATGTGGTCGTTGTATTATTAACCTCCCGACAGGCCAAGGCGAAGAGAGAAAATATGCCTAATCCACAACCGAAAAAGGGCTTATTCCAGTTCTATCCGCACAATTTGTGGTGGATCGGACTGTCTATTGTGGCGATTATTCTGGATCAATGGACCAAATGGATTGCAGTCACCCATCTGAATTATGCAGATCCGGTGCCTGTGCTGCCCTTTTTAAATTGGACGTTACTGCATAACTATGGCGCAGCCTTTAGTTTCTTGTCCGATGCGGGTGGCTGGCAACGCTATTTCTTCACCTCACTGGCAGGTTTGGTCTCCGTGATCTTTGTGTTCTGGCTGATGCGTATGCCAAAGAACATGCTGGTATTACCGCTGGCCATTGCCCTGATTCTGGGCGGGGCCATTGGTAACCTGATTGATCGGGTCGCTTTGGGCTATGTGGTCGACTTTATTCATGTTTACTACAACAACAGCCACTTCCCTGCCTTTAATATTGCAGATAGTGCCATTACCTTAGGCACCATCTTGCTTCTTATTGATACGTTTTTCCTGGAAAAACACCGTATTCAACGTGCGCAGGCGCAACATGACTGAATTTATCAATCCGAACGAAGACACCCGTATTGAAGCGGGTTCTAAAGTTGAACTTCATTTTTCTGTGGCCATTGAAAGCGGCCCGGAAATTGACAATACCCGTAGCCGTGCCGAACCGGTCAGTCTGGTGATGGGCGATAGCAGCCTGTTACCGGGTTTTGAAAAAGCCCTGTTTGGCTTGCGTGCTGGTGACCGTCGTACCGTGAGCCTGCCACCAGAAGAGGCTTTTGGTCCATGGAACCCGGAAAATGTCCAAACCTTTGACACCGTCAAGTTTGAACAGCGTCCGGTTGAAGGCCACATGATCGAGTTTGAAGATAAGGCCAAACAAAGCCTGTATGGCGTGGTCAAATCGGTCAATGATGACATCACCGAAGTCGACTTTAACCATCCACTGGCCGGTAAAGACATTACCTTTGAAGTGGAAATCTTTAAAGTCACCCCAGCGGGCCAGCAAGGCATTCAACTGAAATAAAAGTTCCACATTTTTGAAAAGCTCCTTCGGGAGCTTTTTTTTATGCCATTTTCATGAGGCAGATACAAACTGACTCTATTCAGGCTAACGCAATTCACGTTAATTTGATCCCTACAGCAAAAACAACACAGGATAAAACATGAATATTCAGATTATTGTTGGCAGTGTACGCGAGGGACGTACCGCCATTAAAGTCGCACACTGGGTACAGCAGGCCATTAAAAGCTATAACTTTAGTACCGTGCAGACCGAGCTGGTCGATTTAAAAGAATGGAATTTACCCCTGTTTGCCGGTCCGAATCCGCCGCTAAGCGGTATTTATGACCAGCCGCGTCAACAGGAATGGGCCGACAAAATTGCCCAGGGCGATGCCTTTATTTTTATCAGCCCCGAATATAACCATGGCTATAGCCCGGCCTTGAAAAATGCGTTGGATTATCTGGGCAAAGAGTGGCAAGGCAAACCGGCGGCTTATATCGGCTATGGTGCCACCAATGGATCACGCTCGATTGACCAGATCCGTCAGGTCGGCACCCAGCTGGGACTGATTGACAGCAATGCAGTGGTGGAAATCCGCGATATTTTTAGCCGTAACCGTAGCGAAAGCTTTGAACCGAATGAATTTGATGACAAGACTCTGAAACAGATAGTCGACAAGCTGATTCAATATGTCAGCTCATAATGGCAGCAGCCCTGTAAGCATTTTCTTACAGCAGCTGTGGTGAACTGCGACTAGGGTGCGGCGCGCTTTCATTTTATAGTACCTACATACAGAGACAGGAGGTCTCTTAAATCAAAACAATAACAATAAAAGCAACAACAGCAGGATGCTGATCGGTACGACAGGAGTTATACCGGAATAATGAATCCAGAGAAGCCCGGACAGGATGTTCGGGCTTCTTTTATTTCAGTCCTTTATGTTCTGGTTCTTGTAGATGATGCGCTATTTTAAATCAATTGCTGTTGTACGCCTGAGCGTACAGTACTTGTCGGGTTTTGCGGCTGGTTGGTTCTGATCGCCTGACGTATATTAAAACCATACTGGGACAGGAGGTCTCGTTGCATAAAACAATAATCATAAGCCGCATGCAGGATGCACGCACAGATATAACAGGAGTGATATCTGAGAACTGAATCTAAAAAGCCCCGACAGGACGTCGGGGCTTTTTATTATCTACGAATTCATTATTTGGCTGTCATTTTCAGCAAGCTGGCGCCTTTGCCATCTTCAATCACCCATAAATGACCGTCACGCGCTTCAATCACCCCGCGAATACGCTGTTTCATGTCCAGCCGTTGTACTTCACGTACCGGTTGAGCCTGGGTATCAATCACAATAATCGCCTGCGACGACAATCCTCCGGCAATGGCCTTATTTTTCCACTGTGGAAACTGATCGCCACGGTAAAAGATTAGACTCGAAGGTGAAATGACCGGGGTCCAGTCCAGTTCTGGCGCTTTAAATTCTGGCCGGGTCGCATGATCCGGAATTGGCTGACCACTATAATGATCGCCATTGGACACAATCGGATAGCCATAATTGGCGCCTTTTTCAATCCGGTTCAGCTCATCTCCGCCTTTGGGTCCCATCTCAATTACCCACAGCTGCCCCGCCGGGTCAAATGCCATACCTAAGGGATTCCGATGCCCCAGACTCCATACCTGTGCCGCAATCTGGCCCTGAGCACGGAACGGATTATCTGGCGCAGCGCTGCCATCTGCATTTAAACGTAAGATTTTCCCTAAATTGGAATTCAGGTCCTGTGCCGGGTCAAACTTTTGTCGCTCTCCCGAACTGACCCACAAATAGCCGGCCTGATCAAATAACAGCCGGTGGGCATAATGCCCCTGCCCCGGAACTTTCGGCACTTGGACCCAGATCTGCTGTACATTTTTCAATTGTGGCTGAGCCGCATCTTTTAAATCCAGCTCGGCACGCGCCACCACCGCGCCATAACCGCCTGTGCCGGCTTCCACATAACTTAAATAGACCCAGCGATTCTGGGCAAACTGTGGATGCAGCGCGACATCACCCAAACCGCCCTGCCCGCCATAGGCAACTTTGGGGACACCTTTAACCTCAAGCAGCAGTTTATTGCTCGGGTTAAACAATTTGAGTCGTCCACGCTTTTCAGTAATTAACAAGCGGCCATCGGGCAGCTCAGCCATCGCCCACGGTTCCTGTAAGCGCGCCACCCGTTCCAGCTGATAAGACTGGCTGGTCTTGCTAGTTTCACTGCTTTGGGCGGCTTTCGCTGAATTGGCAGGCTCGGTCTGGGCATTACATCCGGTGGTTAATCCTGCGATGAGCAATGCCGCAGGCCAGGTCAAATATTGTTGTAGTTTTGCCATGACATTTCCTAAAACAGAACAGACAATACTTTGATTGTAGCCCAAAGCCAGTTTTGACCAAGAACACTTGCGTAACCTGCCGGACTTTGTCCGTTTTGGCTTACACCGAATGAAGACAATTGAGGCTAGGAGCAAACCCAGAATTTTCGTATTCTAAATTCATCAGGAAACAGGACGTTTCCCAAACGGAAAACAACAATAATTAGTTTGCGCACCAGGATCGTGAGGTACGACAGGAGTTATACCTAAAGCACGAAATACGAAGAAACCCCGTCAGGATGATGGGGTTTCTTTTTATCTGTGGTTTTTGTTTTCTTAATGCCATAAAAAAAGCCCCCAATCTATGGAGGCTTTTTTCATTTAATACCAATTAGGCTTTGGCAATCGCCGCTTTGCCTGCTTTAATCTGTTCTGCTTCATCTTCACTCATGATTAGCGCTACGGCAATTGCGGTAATCAATACCGGTAAACCGACAGCAATAAAGTTGAAGTGTGCTGGCAGGTTCATACCGAGTAAGCCACCAATCAGGATTGGTCCAACAATCGCACCCATACGGCCAATTGCAGATGACCAGCCAATTCCGGTTGAACGTACTGCCAGTGGATAGTATTGCGCCACATAACTATACAGCAACATTTGTGAACCGATTGACGCTGCACCCGCCAGGAATACCAGAATGTACAGCAAGAACTGGTTTGACTGGAAGCCCATCAGACTCATCACAATCGCGCCCATAATCCCCAGGAACATCAGTACCGGTTTCAGATGGAAACGGTCAGCCAGAATACCACCGCCGACAATACCAACCACGGCACCCACGTTCATCACCATCATGAACATCAGACTATTGTCCATTGAATAGCCTGCCGCCATCATCAGTTTCGGCAACCAGCTGCTTAAGGCGTACATGGTCAGCAAGCAGGTAAAGAACGCTAACCAGAACAATAAGGTGTTTAACGCACGGCCACGTTTGAATAGGCTCACCACGTTGGCTGCTTCCGGCACATCAACCTGATGCAGTTCAAATTTGGTTTCATTGCTGATCTGCACTTCTGGGGCCAAGCGGGCCATGATTGGACGCGCCTGTTCCTGCTTGTTCTCTTTCACAATAAACATCAGCGATTCAGGCAGGAATTTCCAGATAATCGGTAATAGCAACAGGGGAATACCGGCAATGAAGAACATGATTTCCCAGCCAAAGCTTGGGGTTAACCAGGCACCCAATAATGCTGCCATCACCCCACCCACTGCATAACCACTAAACATGGTGGTTACCAGCGTACTACGCATGTTCTTTGGCGCATATTCAGAGGTTAAAGCCACCAGGTTAGGCATCACCCCACCAATCCCTAAACCGGCCAGGAAGCGCAAAATACCGAATTCTGTTGGGTTAGAAGCAAAACCGCCAGCGAAGGTCAGACCACTGAATAACACAATACAGATCATGATGACTTTTTTACGGCCAATTTTGTCGGCCAATGAGCCGAAAATCATGGCACCGAACATCATCCCTGCCAATGCAGTACTGGCCAGCATACCGGCTTGCACCGCACTTAAGCCCCACTCGTCCATTAATAAAGGCAATACCACACCATTAATGGCTAAATCATAACCATCAAATAAAATGATCAGTAGACACCATGCCACTACATTAAAATGAAATGGTTTAAATTTTGCGTGATCAATGACATCATTTACGTTAATAGTTTGATGTGTCATTCCTCACCTCCTGTGAGTCTGTGTTTCAGTGAACTTCCATAGCAACCCATAATGAAGACCCTCATTTCGAGCCTTCTTCATCCACACTTTGCTAGTGGAGTAGATGGTGCAACTTTCACACAATTTACAGAAAATAAGAATTGAACATTAGTCTACAATCCTATTAATAATTAAAGTTTTATATATTATTCTCATTAGACATAAGTTTTATTTTGCTTTCTTAAGCACACAAATTTTCTGCATAAAAAAATCCCCCTGCTGTTTAAGCTAGGGGGATTTTGAATTAATGAGCTGGCGATGACTTACTCTCACATGGGTAACCCCACACTACCATCAGCGCTAAGAGGTTTCACTTCTGAGTTCGGGAAGGGATCAGGTGGTTCACTCTTGCTATTGT